>JABGTR010000008.1 GCA_018646985.1 Minisyncoccota bacterium | reverse complement strand
GTAACTTTTCACCACATTTCTGACACCATTTTTTTTCATAAATATACCCATTTAGCACTCTTAAAGTGCTAATTATTACACATTTACCCCAAACATCAATGAAAACTAACTAAAAAACCAACGCAAATTTTCCCTTAACCCCCTTTAGCAGGTGTATTTGGTACGATGGTGAAGAGCTCATTGGTGGATATAAAAGGCCTTGATATAGATAAGAATGTGTTGGTGGAGCTGACTTTTGATCCACCTTGGACCACTGATATGATGACTGAAGAAGTCAAAGCAGAGTTAGGTTTTTAGAAGTTTAAAAATTAGCTAAAGGTTCAAATGACTACTAAAGTTTTTTTAAATAGAGCTTCTTGGGTAATTTTAACTTTATTGCTTATTCCTGCTGGTGCTGTCATGGCATCTGAAAATGCAGTTCCTGGAGACTCGATGTATTCTACTAAGATAGTTTTAGAGGATGCTCTTTTGCTAGTAATGAAACCCTCAAACTCAGCCACTAGCGATATAGAGATGAAGTTTACTAAAAGGCGTTTGTTAGAGGTAGAACAAGTAGCTGACACTCCCTTTGTCATCAAAAGTTTAAAAAATTTGAATGAGCAAGTGACTGACACCACTACTTCTATTGGAAAGGTTAAAAACTTAGACAAGCAAGCTGAGCAAGTAGCTGAATATATTCAGACTCTACAAGAAACTCAGGCTAGCCTAGGTCAACAGCAGGTTGCTGCCGCCAATCAGGCGAATAACCCCACTAACCCTAACCCCACTAATCCCAATCCCACCAACAAAGTAGTTAATAATTATTACTATGAATCCAATTCTTATGTAGATGAAGCTGCCCAAGCTGAACTTCGAATACAATTTGAAGCAACTCAGGTAGAGATTGCAGCAGAGCTTGAAAGATTGAGACTAGTGGCTTTAGAAAATGAACGACTACAGCAACAACATCAAGCAGAAGCAGCAGCTCTTGAAGCAGAAAAGAAAAGACAAGCAGCAGATAAATTAGAGAAAAAACAACAAGAGGCAGCTCAAAAGGCGGCAGATGAAGCTCAGAGAGAGCAACAGCAGGCTTTAGAAGATCAAAAAAGAGCTGAGGAGCGTGCGCAACAAGAGGCACAGCAGCAACTGGAAGTACAGCAACAGCAAGATGCGCTTGATTCTCAACAGGATGATGAGGAGAATCAACATGATCGGGGAAATAGAGGCAGTAATAATAGAGATGATGACGATGATAATGATTAATTAAGGGTTTTGAATTTATGCACAGCATCTTACGTACCAGCTGCTTTTCTTTCATTATCACTCAAAAAAGACAGGGTCCGTAATATGAAAATATACATTGGCGCTGACCATCGTGGCTTTGAGCTCAAAGAGCATCTTAAGCTATGGTTAATTGAGGAAGAGTATGAGGTGGTTGATTGTGGTAATGAAAAATATGACCCTGAAGATGATTTTACTGATTTCTCCTTTGCTGCGGCAGAGAAGGTTCAGAGTGATCCAGAATCTAGGGGAATTGTGATCTGCGGTTCAGGTGTAGGAGTTAATATCTCTGCTAATAAGGTCAAAGGTATCAGGGCCTCAACTGGGATTAATGCTGATGAAGTCCGCCATGCTCGTCAACATGATGACTTGAATGTATTGGCTATTTCGTCAGAATATTCTGATTTTCAGCAGGCTAAAGAGATGATTATTATTTTTCTAACGACTCCATTTAAATCTGAGGAGCGATATTTGAGAAGACTTGATAAAATAAGGAAATATGAATCTTTATCCTAGCCTTTTAAATTTATCTATTGAAGAGTATCAACAACAACTAGATCTTGTTTTAAATAGTGGAGTTATAAAAGTAATTCAGGTAGATATTATAGATGGCCATTTCGCAGATAATCTAACAATCACCCCACTTGATTTGGTGGGTATAGATCATGATGAACTGGAAATAGATTTTCATTTGATGACAGAGGAGCCGATGGATTACGTGCGAGAGCTAGTTGAGATTAAAGATGGGCTGCCAATTAGAGCCATCATTGCTCAAGTTGAAAGAATGAGTTTTCAATTAGAGTATGTTCAAGAACTGAAGGCTCAGGGTTGGAAGGTGGGTCTTTCTTTGGACTTGCACACTCCTGTCTCAGCGATCGATGAAAACGTTTGGGATGAGTTAGACATTATTCAGTTGATGACGATCGAATCAGGATTTCAGGGTCAAAAATTTAATCAACATGCACTAGAAAAAATTATCGAGATTAAAAAATTAGCTAAAAAAGATGTTGAAATTATCGTTGATGGTGGAGTTAAAGCAGATCTAGCTGATCTCTTAACAGAGTATGGCGTTGGAGGAGTGGCTATGGGGAGTGGAATCTGGCGAGCTACTGAGCCCCTTGATGCTATTCATCAATACTCCCAGTTGATGAGCTAGGCTAAATCAGATTACACTAGAGTTAACATGAACTCTCAAATTAAGATTCCAGTTAAGATTCCTAAGCAACAAACTCATTGTAATATCAAGAAAGTAGCTATTTTTGGCAGTGCGGATGTAGATAAAGACCATCCTCTCTATCAGGAAGCTTTCAATGTAGCTCGTTACTTGGCTTATCACGATAAAGTAGTTATCGATGGGGGTGGTCCAGGAGTGATGGATGCGGCTACCGCTGGAGCTGAGTCTGCGGATGGCGAGACTATTGCTGTTACCTTCTACCCCAAGGACATGCCAGAGTTTGAAGGCCGTTATCATGAGAACAATGTCGATCAAGAAATAAAAACTGCTAATTATGTGGAGCGGATGTTTGGTTTAATAGATTTAGCTGATGCTTTTATAATTTTTGAAGGTGGCACTGGCACTTTGAGTGAGTGGGCCACCGTTTGGTTGTTAGCTCATTTATATTACGGCAATCACAAACCATTAATTTTATACGGGGAGTTCTGGCATGAAGTTATTAGCGTTATTGATAAGCATTTTTTTATTGGCGAAAAAGAAAGCCAAGTCTACAAAATCGTCAAAGACGAAAAAGAAATGATTCAAGCTCTTAATGAGTTTGAACAAGAACTCGAGGATAGATGCGGTCTTTCTCGATCTAAAGAAAAGAAAGATTAGTATGCATGATGTAATTAGTATCGGCTCATCTTTAGTTGATATTTTTGTGAGTTCGCAAAAATTTCATTTGAAAAAAGAAAACTCTGCGCTGTGGTTGTGCGAGAAATATGATGAAAAGGTCGAGGTAGATAGCTTCAAAGTCACCACTGGCGGCGGTGGCAGCAACACTGCAGTTGGCTTTTCTAGAATGGGTTTTAAGGTGGGAGTGGTATCTGAAATGGGCCAAGATTCTTGGTCAGAATTGATTCTAAATGATTTTAAAAATGAGCAAGTTGATGCATCACTACTGATATCAGAGCGTAAAGAAGAAACTGGTGGCAGCGTAATTCTATCAGCTCCAGATGGAGCCAGAACTATTATGGTTCATCGAGGAGCTGCCTCGATGTTGGATGCGAAAGATATTCCAGATCATGCACTTATCAACGCCAGGTGGATTCATCTATCTAGTATTTCTGGTCAACAGGCAGCCTTGCAAAAGATATTTGCTTTAATTAGCAATCATAAGAAACAGTTCTCTTGGAATCCAGGTCGAGCTGAGATCGAGCTGCTTAATTCTGGTAAGTTGAATCTAACAGGCCTGAATATAGCAGCCTTATTTGTTAATCAAAATGAATGGGAGAGCTTGGTTCCAGTTCAGGAGCAACTTCATCGTCAATGTGTTCAAGTTATAGTTACTAATAGTGATAAAGGTGGAGTAGTTTATCAATCTGGAAAGATTGCCCACCAATATGAAGGAGAAAAAGTAGTTGCTGCCGATGGGACAGGCGCTGGCGACAGTTTTGCAGTGGGTTATATTTCAGCTATTTTGAATGGAGCTAGCATTAGCCAACAGGCTAACTGGGGCAAGAAAAATGCTGCCAGTGTGGTCCAAAAAGTTGGTGGTAAAGATGGATTATTGACTAAAGAAGAGTTAAAGAAAGTTGTATAATAAAAGTTGTCCTGCCCTATGACAGATTATAATAAAATCCTCCAGCAAGAGATTCAAGATCTTAAAGATCAAGTTTCTAAGTCTGCGATGCCACCTGAAATGAATCACAAGGTCTCTAAAGATATTGTATCTTTGGAGAGATCGGTGGAGCTAGGTAGTTATGATGAAAAATACGAAAAAGTTAGTAAATACATCGAGTGGGTGCTCAAAATTCCTTGGCAAAAAACTACTAAAGACAGATTAGATATCAAGAAAACTAAAGAAATTTTTGATAAACATCATTACGGGATGGATGACGTTAAAGATCGTTTTTTAGAGTACGTTTCAGTTTTAAATTTACGCAGCAAACAAGCTGCGGATGGTGAGTTTAAAGCGCCAATTTTATTGCTAGTTGGTCTAGTCGGTACTGGTAAAACCACCTTTGCCTTTTCATTGGCAGAAGCTTTAGAGAGAAAGATTGTCCGAATTCCTTTTGGTGGCATGGGCAGCTCCAAAGAACTCAGGGGCAATTCAAGGTTAATTCTAGGCTCAGAGCCAGGGCGAGTTATTAGGGGTGTGGCTGAGTCTGGAGTCAGAAATCCGGTTATCTTGCTTGATGAAATTGATCGTGTGGCAAAAGAAGCTAATTCGGATATCATGGGTGTTTTAATTGAGTTACTAGATCCGGCTCAGAACAATCAATTCGTTGACAACTTTATTGATTATCCAATTGATCTGTCTCAGGCAATTTTTATCGCTACTTGTAACAATACTCGTGGGATTGCTACCGCTGTGTTGGATCGTATGGAAAAAATTTCCATGCCTTCCTATACAGATGATGAAAAGATCATGATCGGTAAAAAATATATTATGCCGCAGCTTTTAGAAGAGGCGGGCTTATTAGAAGGTCAATTTGTTATATTAGATGAAGTTTGGCCAAAGATGGTTAGACCATTGGGGTTTGATGCTGGTATCAGAACTCTGCAGCGTAACCTCAAGGGTGCTGTCCGTAAGGCAGCCCGAATTATGGTAGAACGAGGTTATAAAGAGGTCATCATTGCTCCAGAAAATGTGAAGATCTTCTTACCTCAGTACTGATCTGTTAAGATACGTATATAAATATTTTGTATAGTTATTGATAATGGCTAGTTAGAAAGGCTCATTTATGTCTCAGTTAGAAATAATTCCCCTAGGCGGAATGGGTAAGGTTACCCAGAACATGTATTTGTACATCTATGAAGAAGAGATTCTGATTGTAGACTGTGGAATTGGGTTTCCAGATCACTACATGCCGGGAGTAGATATTCTAATTCCAGATATCTTTTATTTGCAACAGTTACTAGAACAAGGTAAGAAAATTGTAGGGCTGTTGCTGACTCATGGTCATGATGATCATATTGCGGCTACCCCATATATTTTGCCAGAATTACCCGATGACTTTCCTATTTTTGCTTCATCACTGACAGCTGGTTTTGCTAAACAACGAATGGGCGATAGAAAAGTTAAACGAGATGTGACTGTAGTCAGAGATAATCAGCCTTTCCAGGTTGGTCAGTACTTCACCCTGACTCCTTATGCGATGACTCACTCAGTTCCAGATACTAAGCATTTTACTATTGATACTCCAGAAGGAGTTATTTATCACGGGACAGACTTTAAGCTTGATAAAAATCCAGTAGATGGGGTAGTTCCAGACTATGATTTACTTAGAAAAGTAGGTGAAAAAGGTGTGCTCTGTATGCTGGTCGACTGTTTACGAGTTGAACGCTCGGAGTGGTCTCCATCTGAGTCTACTACTGGTCCAGCAATTGAAGAAACCATGAGAGATACACAGGGTAAGTTTGTTATTACTTTGATGAGCTCTCATATTCATCGTATCCAACAGACTATTACTGCAGCCAAAGAACATGGTCGAAAAGTGGTCTTTATTGGTCGAAGTGTGGAACAGAATGTTGAAATTGCTCTAGCCTTAGGCAAGCTCGAAATTCCTAAGGAGATGTTGATTGATAAACGAGATATGGATGATTATTCAGATGATAAGTTATGCGTAATCATTGCTGGTAGCCAAGGACAAGAGGGCTCATCGATGATGAGAGCTATCTTTGGAGAACATCGATCAGTGAGGATTAATCCACAAGATAAAGTAGTTTTCTCTGCTCATGCTATCCCCGGAAATGAGCTTAACTACTACGGAGCTATTGATGAGCTAGCTAGTAATAATGTCGAGGTAATTTACCCTGATATTAAACCTAATCTGCATCAATCTGGTCATGCTGGAGCAGCTGAGCAGAAAGAACTAGTTTCTATAATTAATCCACAGTATGTGATGCCAATTGGTGGTCAGGATCGTCATCGAGTCTTATTTAAGAAAGCAGTCGCTCAACCATTGGGAATAAAGGACAATCGAGTTTTACTACCTAAAGACGGGGAAGTCATTTCATTTTCTCATGAAAAGTTTAGTATTAATAAAAAGTTTGATATCAAGCCAAAGATGGTCGATGGTAAAGGTATCGGAGATGTGGGTCCAGTCGTTTTAGCTGATCGCAGAGCTCTGAGTGAAGCCGGGATTATCGTGCTAGTTATGCCTCGATTTAAGGGGAGTTTTGATTTAAAGAAGATGTTGATTGTTTCTAGAGGCTTTGTATTTATGAAGGAAGCAGAAGATGTTATTCAATTTATCAAAGAAGAAACTGCAAAAATCGTGAGTGGTAAGAGCAATACTTCTGATGCAAAACTGAAGCAAGCGATTGAAAGAAAATTAAGTCGTAAACTATATAAGATTATTCAACGAGAGCCTTTAATAGTACCAGTTATATACGAAGCCAGATAATTCAGGTTATACTCTAGGTCATGGCAAGGAAACGCAAATACAAAAAACGAAGAAGTAAGAAACCAGTGGTTTTGAAGATTAGAAAAGAAACCACTCATACTGTATCTGGAGTGGTCTTAATCATTTTTGGTTTATTAGTAGCGGTTTCATTTACTGGTCAAGGTGAGTTGTTAGCTCGAGTGAATCAATTTTTAATTGATCGCTTGGGGTTGAGCATGTTGTTCCTCCCATTTGTGTTTATTTCTTCCGGATTAGTCATGTTTCAGAGTAAATGGAAGTGGTCTAAGCCCCACGTCTTACTAGGAGTAATCTTGTTAATGTTGGGTAGCATTGGTGCTTTGAAAACTGGTGATATCGGCCAAAATACTTTTACTAACCTAGCAAAACTTCTCTCTACTTCAGGAGCTTATGTAGTATTTTTCGGGGTGTTGTTAATTGGGATGCTGATCATGCTCCAGCTTTCATTTATTGAGATTTTAGATGGGTTAACCAAATACAAGGAAAATAGGAAGAAGAAGCAGGAAGAAAAAGTTACTAAAAAAGTTGAGAAAGAAATTGATAAGGCTAAGGGATTCCAGTTGCCAAAATTAGATTTTGCTTTTGGTAAAAAAGCTGACATTAAAATTAATCAGAGTGACAAAAAAGCAGATCCTGCCACGGAGGAAGAGCCTGCAGACCAAACTGGAACCGCAGTGGTTGGCGAAGCTCCTGCTGTGGCCCCAGCAGATAAAGATCACCCAGAAGGTTTGTCTGATGCTACAGTTAACACTCGCCAAATTATTTGGGAGTATCCACCACTATCTCTTCTGTCCTCTTCTAGAGGAGGTGAAGCTGATAGAGGTGATGTCAAAGAAAACGCTCAAGTTATTGAAAATTCTCTAGAATCATTTGGAATTAAAGCAAAGGTGGCAGAGGTTAACTATGGTCCTTCGGTAACTCAGTATGCACTAGATATTTCTAAGGGGACTAAGCTGAGTCGAATTACTAATCTTTCGACAGATTTGGCACTAGCTTTAGCAGCTCCGACTGGGCAGATTCGAATTGAAGCTCCAATTCCAGGTCGATCTTTAGTTGGAATTGAAGTTCCTAACCATGCGGCTGAGTATGTCACACTCAAGACGATGCTTTCAGCTCCACAAATGAAAAAGCATAAGAGCAAATTAGCTTGGGCGATGGGTATTAATGTTAGCGGTAAACCTTTGATTTCTGATGTCTCAACCATGCCTCATGTGCTCGTTGCTGGAGCTACTGGTTCTGGTAAATCGGTGGGAATAAATAGTTTCTTGTGCTCTGTCTTGTTTAGAGCTAGTCCAGCTGAGGTGAAATTTATTTTGGTGGATCCAAAGCGCGTTGAGCTAACTGGTTACAACGGTATTCCTCATTTATTGACACCAGTTATTGTCGATCCTAAGAAAGTAGTTTCAGCTTTGAAGTGGGCAGTGGTAGAGATGGAAAATCGTTACAAGAAGTTGGCAGAAGTCGGGGTGAAGAATATCGCTGGTTATAATGAACTAGCTGGTTTTGCTGCTATGCCTAGTATTGTGATTGTGATTGATGAGTTAGCTGATGTAATGCTCTTCTCACCATCGGAAGTAGAAGAATCCATTACTCGAATTGCTCAGATGGCCCGAGCAGTGGGGATTCACTTAGTGCTTTCTACTCAGAGACCATCGGTTGATATTATCACTGGCTTAATTAAAGCTAATGTTCCTTCTAGAGTGGCTTTTAATGTCTCCTCAATGACTGATTCACGAGTTATTTTAGATCAGCCAGGTGCAGAGAAACTATTAGGTAAAGGTGACATGTTATTTATTCCTCCTTCTCAGTCTAAACCAATGCGTGTCCAGGGTACTTATGTGAATGATAAAGAGATTAAGCAGCTAATTGATTTCTTGAAGTCACAAGGTCAACAACCAGATTATGAGGAAGAAATTATTAGTAAATATAAATCATCAGCGGTGGTGGGTGGCTCGGTGGGAATGGGGAATAAAGACAATGATCCACTCTTCACTGATGCCGTAAAGTTATTCGCTCAATATGACAAAGCTAGCTCTTCATTGATCCAAAGAAGATTGTCTGTCGGTTATGCACGGGCAGCTAGAATTTTGGACCAGCTTCATGATGCTGGGTTGGTGGGTGCTCATGAAGGTAGTAAGCCTAGAGAAGTAAATATGGAAGCAATCAAAGCTTATCTGAGTCAGCCTGAACAGGCTGAAAACTGATTTTTAGTCTCAGTAGTTAGTACTTCCCGGATTAATCTAATCAAAGACCTAGTTTGCCACTCTAAGAATGGAGTGTATGTGTCGATGTGATTGCTAATGAGTAAATCTGCAGTTTGTGGGGCCTTATCTAGTTCCCAGAGAGTTCGGCTCATTCGAGCATCATAGTCTTGTCTTTGTCCTGTCAGCCAGTCATTAGCATATTTGTTGTATCTCATATGAGGCATGACAAATACTTTGAGAATGAATGGTTTGTTTACGACGTCTTGCTCAATGAATTTGGCTACTTTTGGCCAGGCAGTCATCTCGACATGAGTAGCGATGATTGGCTCGGGGCGTGCCAGGGCATCGGTCAGACTGACTTTAGGTAGACCGTAGAGTCTACTTCCTTGAGGAACCCATTCTAAAAGCTCGTTATTATCAATAGCTTTTTTAAAGTTGGGGGTGGAGTCATAAAAATAGTAGTCGACGGCGTGCTGTTCTCCTTCGCGAGGTTGTCTGGAAGTAGCAGTGATGATCTTGAAGATTGAGCTGGGAAATACTTGGGTGATTTTTTCACGAATAGCGTCTTTGCCACCACCAGCTACTCCGGAAAGTAGCAATAGGACTTTGGAGTGTTTTCCTTTATGATCTCGGATTTTTCGTTTGATATTTGGAGTATGCCAGATGCCAAATCTATCTCTGTCTCGAGAAAATTTATTATATTCAGGGAAAAATTGACTGAGTTTATCTGGACAAAGAAATGGGTTTAGTTGGGAGAGCTGCTGCTTAAGATCATTTTCGTTAGGGAGTGATACGGAAACAGCCATAAAGTATCTTAGCAGAAAAATGTGGAGATGGCGGGTAGTGAACCCGCGTCCGCAACTGAACAATAACACCACCTACAGACTTAGTTTATCTTTCATATTAAGTAAAACGTGAATAAACAAACGGATTTTACTTAAGGCTTGTCATAAATCTTAGATGAATCATGGCAAGCAATAATTCATTGTCACACTAACTAAGGTTTCACCCATGAGTCAACGCTAGTGAAATTAGGCTCATGAATGCCAGTTTATGCGTAAAGCATTTGTGGAGCTGCTGGTTTAAATGCAGACCCAAGGGTCTCCATTATTGGGCTAAAAAAGCCGTTACCTGCAACTTGACTGCGAGTTTTATTTGCAGTTATGTTTTAACCTTGTTTAACGTCTTTAGGTCAAAGACGGTCTGCAGATGTTAATGAGCATATTACGTCGAATCAATACATCCCCGTAATGTCCTATATTATAACACTTGGATTGACAACTCACCAGGTTAATGAGCATAATGGATGTATATGACGAAGCATAAAAATGGTTTTAGTTTATTAGAGCTCTTAGTAGTTATTTCTATCATTGGTATTTTAGTTGCAATTAGCGCCGTTGCATTTACGACTGCACAAAAAAGAGGTCGTGATGCTCGTCGTCGAGGTGATCTGAAAGCCTGGCAAGATGCTCTAGAGCAGACCTACTCCGAATATACTGACTATCAAGGAGCCGGAACAAGCGGAGCTTGTGAAGATGCCGTCACTGATCATATGAATGGCGTCACTCCCTCAGATCCAAAAGGTGGCTCTTACGCTTATGCTCCAGTTTGTACTGCAGATACTTACTGTCTTTGTGCTTTGCTAGAGCAAGGAAGTGGTGGTAATAGTGATACAGATGATTGCACTGCCTTTGATGACTCTGGAGACGAAGAATATTATTGTCTAGAGAATTTACAGTAGTTCTAATTCCCGTGAGCCATAATTAAGCCGTAAATTTTTTTAATACCAGCTTGTTTTAAAACTAGCGCACACTCATTTAGGGTTGTACCAGTAGTAGTGACGTCATCAACAATCATCACTGATTCTAAATTTAATATTTTCTGATTAAGAGCAAAAGTATTTTTAAGATGCGAGAGACGTTTGTTTTTATTACTAATTTTTGCTTGCGGTGAAGAATTCTTAGTTCTTTTTAGTAACTTCATAAAAGGAGTTTGAGTAAGCACACTCAGCTCTAAAGCAATCTCCGCAGCTTGATTAAAACCACGTTGGCGTTGTTTTTGATGATGGAGTGGGACTGCAGTAATTACATCTACTTGAGGAAAATCAGTAGAATAATAAGTAATTCTGGCTAGAGTTTGGCCAATATCTTTGATGCTTTTGTATTTGAGAGTAGTAATGAGTTTTTTAACAATGTCTTCATACTGGGCGACGACAATTATTTTATTTAACTGACAGTCTTCGATTTCGGGATTAACCTCCAATGGATAAAAGTTTATTTTTTCGTAGCATTTTTCACAAATATAAGTATCAAATTTATTACAGCCAATACAAAACTTAGGAAAAATAAGATCTAAAATAAAGTTCAGCACCCTACGATTATCAATCATAAAGTTTACTGGAACTGTATTGTTTTATCGTTTGGCGTAGAGTAGCATAGGCATAGCGTTATTAAGCAATTAAGGAGATGATTATGCAAGGTTTTTATACCCACATTGAAGAAGATACACTAGAGAACAATTTCTTTAGAAAAGTGCTTTTCACTGGCCCTAAGAGCCAATTAGTTTTGATGGCTCTTCAGTCAAATGAAGATATTGGAAGTGAAGTTCATCCAGACAATGATCAATTTTTTAGATTTGAGGCTGGTGAAGGTAAAGTAGTTATTGATGGACAAGAGTACATTGTCAAAGACGGTGACTCAGTAGTTATTCCAGCTGGAGCTGAACACAATGTGATTAACACTTCAGAGACAGAAATGTTGAAGATGTACACCATCTACTCTCCAGCTCACCATGCTGATGGAACTATTCATAAAACTAGGGCTGAGGCAATGGCTGCAGAGGAAGAAGAGCATCATAATCACTAAGATTAGCTAGGCATTTTTTGACTAACAGATAGCCGTAGCCAAACACTAGGTCGCCAATTAGGGTTTGTTTATAAAAAGGGACTGCTAGTAAGTAGCAAGTAGTTAATCCTGTTATTGTATGTGGATACCAATACCACCACACTCCAAAATTTGAGATGAGGAAAAAAGAGAATGAAGCGAGGGGCAGTAGAGTTAGTTTGAGGCGAGTACTTCTAGCTAATCTACCTAGTAATGGGTACATGGCAAACCCTAAGTATGTCACCCAAAATCCAGGATAGAAACCACCTACTAGCCAGTCAAATATAATAATGGTGGCAAAAAATAGCCATTTGTTTTTACCAAAAAATCCAAAGCTTCCCAATGGACTAATATTAGCTGGTAAATATCCCAGTCTAGAAACAAAAGCTGCGACTGCAATGATGGTGGATTTAGAGTTCTTCTTGATTGATTTCTTCATAAATAAACTTAATGATGTCGCCACTTTCTAGAATAGTTTGGCTAACTCCTTGTTGGGCATATTCATCATTTACATAAAAAGCCCAGTAGGACTCATTATTACTCTCAACGTCATCAATGCCAGTTACAAATACGCCAGCGTCACCATAGTCTTTAGTTTTAATTTCTGCATTGGCCTCTAAAAGCTCGAGTGCAGTCTGGCCATTTTCACTAGCGGTTAAGATCAGTTGAGTATTGATTTCTTCTTGAACATATTCAGTTTCTGTAGGAGCTGGGCTAGGTTCTACCACTAAAGAATTTTCTAGGCTTTGCTGCTGGTAAAGATAAAATCCTGCAGTTAAGGCTAGTAAAAAGAAAATAATTTTTTTCATCTGAACTTTCTGATTGCTTTTTTAATGTTAGTTTTGGCTGACCACTGATCTACTAAGCTCTTTTTTTCTAGTTGAGATAGGTGAGCATGATACGGCATAGACTCTTTATCTTGGTAAAAGATTCCTAGCGGTACTTTTTCCGTTTCTTGGGCTTTAGTGATAGCTGCCATCTTATTACTAGCATCATGCTTTTCTGCAGCTAAATCATAAATTCTTTCTGCAAAAAAAGGATGATTTTCTTTTTTATTAAATGTAGGACAGAGCTGAATAACATCTACTAATGAAAAGCCAGGATGAGAGACACCCGCTTTAATTAATTGAATCAGCTCTAAAAATTTAGTGCTGTATCCTCTAGCCACGAAGCTAGCTTCTGCCACTAAAGCACTAGCAATTGGGTTGAAAGGCTTTTCAACTAGTCCAGTGGGAGTAGATTTAGTCTTAGTGCCTTTTTTAGTAGTAGGCGAGCTTTGACCAGTAGTTAAACTATAACGACTATTATTATGAATGATTGCAGTTACATCGTGATTACCTCTAGCAAGAGAGATAAAATGATTTAGACCTTCACCGTAAAAGTCACCATCACCAGCAATGATAATTATTTTTAGTTTATGATTGGCTAGCTTGGCGCCAATGGCACTGGGTAGAGCCCGACCGTGTAAACCATGAAAACCATAGGCTCGGTTAAAATCGGCCATGTTGCCACTACAGCCAATTCCATAGAAAATAACAGTATTGGCTTCTTCTAGCTCCAGCTCCACCAGTGCTTTTTGGAGAGCATTGAGAATCATGAAGTCACCACAACCAGGGCACCAAGTCGGAGTGATGGGAGACTTGATAGATTTATTAGTGATGCAAGACATATTTTTATTTACTATTCTTTTCTAACCAACTTTGTAAATCTTCTGCATAAAAAGGTCGGCCATCGTAACGATGAATTCTATCTGTAAAAACGACCTCAGTTTCTTGGCTGATTAATCGCTCTCCTTGACCAGATTGATTGCCTTCGACCATGACTAGTTTTTTAGCTAGCTTGGCCAATCTAGTAAATTCTTTTTTAGGGAAAGGCCACATGGTGGGCAGATGGATCGCATTTACCGTTTTCTTTTTGCTTAATGATTGCTGGTGGATGAGCTGGGAAACAACATTGATGGTTGAGCCCCAACAAACAAAAGTAGTCTCAGCTTCTTTAGGACCGACTAAGTAAGGCTGAGCTATTTCTTTTGCAATGCTATCCATCTTGCGAGTTCTTTTATCTACTTGAGCAATGGTGGGAGTGATCTCTTCAGTGCCAAAACCAAACTCGTCATGTTCATAAGAATTAGTAAGTTGTAAGCCATACTTTTGTCCGGGAATACTGCGTGGAGAAACTCCAGTTTTAGTTGCCTTATAGCGACGAAATGAACTGTCTTTAGGGGCAGACTTAATCATGTTTTGGCGAGGATGATTATGCTTCAGCTCTGGCTGAGTCATGGTTTGGTGAGACTCTAAAATAAATTTATCACTCAAAATAAAAACTGGAATTTGGTATTTTTCTGCTAAGTAGAAGGCTTTAATAGTCAGTTCAAAGTGTTCTGCTACTGTGCCGGGAGTGAAGACCACTCGTTGTAAATCACCATGGCCAGCAGTCAGCACAAAGCTTAAGTCAGCTTGCTCTGTCCAGGTGGGTAGGCCAGTGGCGGGCCCTTTTCGTTGCGCTTCTAAGATTACTAGCGGTATCTCAGCCATGCTAGCAAAAGAAACACTCTCTGCCATGAGAGCAAAACCACCCCCTGAGCTGCCAGTCATAGCTCTCACACCTGCGAAAGAAGCTCCTAGTGCATGGTTAATAGCTCCTATCTCGTCTTCAGAATGCTTGACTATCAGTGGGTAATTTTCTTGTTGTGAAGCTAAATAATGCAATAAAGCTGTGGCTGGAGTCATTGGGTAGGCGCTGTAGAATTGAACTCCGGCTGCAATCGCAGCTAAGCCAACGGCTTCATTTCCAGTGAGTAAAATCTGATCATCTTCTACCTGTGGAGTTTGTTTTAGAGGTTGACCAAGTTTTTTAGCAAAGGCAAAGCCAGCTTTGAAAGCTAGTAAGTCATCTTTAATAATTTTTTCACCTTTACCAGCAAATTCATCTCTAATTATTTTTCTAACAATTTTCAGATTAAAGCCTAAAAAATAAGCCGATGCTCCTAAGACGGCAATATTGGCAGCATTAAAGGAACCAGTTTTTTCTTTAGTCAGAGAGCGAAAGGGAATTTCTACAATATTCTTAGTAAGATGGCTATACTCTTTCTTGTCTAGAGGTCCGGCATCGGAGTTATAAATGATCAAGGTTTTTGAAGTGATCTCATCTTGATGCTCTTTAAAGCCATTTTTGTTGAAAGTTACCAGAATATCCAAGTCTTTTTTTTGGCAACTCGCTTGTTTACTGCTAGCAAAAACTTGTCCAGTTTGGTGGCCACCTTTGATGAGAGATGGGTACTCGAGGTAATTGAAAGCTTGCAAGCCATGACGCTTGCAGATCTTAGCCATCATTTTAGAAATAACCATTACTCCTTCACCAGCTTGGCCGGCGATTTTCCAGTTAAGAGTAAAAGTAGTTTTCATGTTAGTTTGTTCACTAATTCTACTACATAATCTAGTCCCTGATCTTTTAAAATGACTACATCATAAAGTTGTTGATATTTATCCAAAAACTGACTTTCATGACTATTTAGAAATCCGATTTTTATGATGAGATCGTGTTGATTGTCATTGATCATAAAAGGATCATGGGTGGAGTCTCCCAAAAGAATGATATTTTTCTGAGCAATCATCTGCTGCTGCTCATCTTTTATCACCGCCTCTGTTTTATTAAGAGAGTGAATGATGGGTTTTTGATAGTCAATAATTTCATCCAATTTATTATAGATAAGAAAATTAGAAACTAGTTTGATATTACTAGAATTTAATTGACGATAATTGAGGTAATGTTGAATAACATCACCTATTCCAGCTGAAAAAATTAGTAAAGGTATTTTTTTTGATTCTAGGTTGTTCAATAGATCAACGCATCCATCTCTAAGAGGCAATTCATGTTCTTCGATTGTCCGGTGAATGAGTTGTTTATTAACGGCTTGCTGAATGTAAACATCAAATACGCTTATCCACCACTCCTCCATGAGATTAGCTTTAGTTACATCATCTAGATTAGGATCGATTTCTTTGGCTCTATACTTATGGTAATAGTCTTTTAGTTGTTTAATGCTAGAGTCAGAGATTGTTTTTGTTCTCTGCAGCAAACTAGCACTAGTGGACGTATCTAGGCCATTTTGAAAAGCATAGGTGAGGGTGCGATCAAAGTCTGAGACAATGCCGATTGACTGAGGGCCAGCTTGTTGAAGACGATTAGTTTTAAAATCTAATTTTTTTTGATTAGAAACAATGACGTGATTACTCATATTGGTTTAAGAGGAAATGATATCAGAAATAATCTCAAAATAGCTATGGTTATTATTTTTGTGTAGTTGATAAAACCAGTACTCAAAACCCCAGAATAAAATAGTCGAAACTGGGAGGCGACTGACTTGTTGGTAGGAGGATTTAATTTTTTCTGGAGAGATGCTTTTGGGATTCTTAGCTAAGTAGTCATGCTTATTTGCTTCCCATGGCTCTGCTTGAAGCTCCATAATCCAGAATTCTTGAGTGTTTTTAGTCAATAGCTTTTTTATTTTTTGCTGGCTATCAAGTGGTCCCATATAGAATGATTTTCCCAATATTTTTCCAACAAATTGTTGGTAATAAAGGTCGAGGCCAACTATATCTGATGATTTTGTTAGCTGAGGCAATAAGTTTCTTCTTGATAGTTCATTGGCCCACAAGCTAGTGATTACTCTTCTGTTGTGCCCCAGGGCACCTTCTCTGGCTTTACCATTCACCTTGTCTAGTTTTTTAACTTCAGAAATTTCTTTGGTTAAGAATGAAAGAGGAATTACTAAGTTATCAGGACCAGATGGATCAAGAGCCTCATTTTCTATTTGGTAATACTTGATACAAGATAAATGTTTAAACTTTTTAATAGTTTTTTTAGTAAAGTTTAATATTTTTTCTTGAGTTTGTTTGTGATTGGGATCTTTTTTTTCTATCCAGTCAGGCCAGTAGAATTCTGGATAGCGGGGAGCTTTGACTCCAAGAGTCAGAACCACCCCTTGTTGATTTTTTTGACAAGTATTTAATATTTTTTCTAGCTGAGACCAGTCGTATTCACCTTCGATTTTCTCAATCTCATCCCAGTAGGCACAGATTCTTAGATAGTCAAAATTTAACTCGATAGCTTTATCTAAAGCTTTGGAAACGGGACATGATAAATGCTGAAGTTGTCTGTGACTAAAAGTAGTGCCGAATTTCATTAACAAATTATACTACTTCATTCTCGACAATTAGTGGAGGTGTGTGTACCAACTTAGAGCCTATTATTCGAATTTTAATGTATCTAATATTTGACTAAAGTCGACTACAGTTAGTTGATCAGAAAGTTCCATTGCAATTACTATTCCTGGATACTTTGGATTGCTTGTATTTATTAGTGCTCCAACATATTTGTCTGGCAACAATTGCCCTGGATTATCAATACTTTCTCCAGTTATAAACAAATATTTTAATCCATTAGAAGTTGCAACTTCTTTTGGGCTATTTGTAGTGAGTGGTCGCTCTCCCTCTGAATTATCAAGCCCTAAAAAATATTGCCCATCTTTTATGTGATATCCAGATATGTCAGTAAAACTACCGCCTCTTCCTGCTGTAAAATCAGAAGAAACACTATTTATTGTTAAATACTTGCCAGAACAAATTCCAACCCCACCGGCTTTAACAGATTTTACTAACCATGATGTGCTCGGCAATAAGTGAAAACAAATATTGTTGCCCGTATCGCTTGGAAGAGTTATCGTTTCCCAATTACCTTTTTTTAATAGCTTAACCGGCAATTGAAAAGTCAAACTAAGCTCTTTTATTTGAAATAGTGGTGAATCTACGGCTGGAGAAGCTGATGGTGTGAGTGTTGGCTTAGGAATTATCCTAGTTGATTCCGTGTAATTTGAAGAAGTTTGTAAACTACTTAATTGCTGTTTGAGTAATTGAGTTTGGAGATAAAAGTAAAATAGACCAAAAAGGGAAAATATGGAAATAAAAACTAAAAAAATAGTGGCTAATTTAGATGACTTTGGCTCGAAAACAGAAGCTGGAGAACTCATCGATTGAGAAGAAATTGGTGGAACCTGATTGGGTTGCTCTGTTGGCTGGTTGGGTTCCATAAAAATATTATCTCAAATACCAGATAATTACACAATGGTTATTTAAAATTAGGTTCTATAGTCCCTGCATGGCGGAGGTGGAGGGATTCGAACCCACGGAGTCATAAGACTCACGCTTTCCAAGCGTGTGCAATTGGCCACTATGCGACACCTCCTGGTATGTGGTCGTACCTGGACTCGAACCAGGGACCTCACGAATGTGAATCGTGTGCTCTAGCCAGCTGAGCTATACGACCTCAGGTGTTTAATTATAACATCTGAGCTAGTGATAAATTCAGTTAAATCACCAATTTTTTTAATGATCAGTTCTTGATATCTTTCTCGGTTTAGCTCATCATTTTCAGCATAAGCAGCTAGTTGGTCTAGTTTTAGATAAGCATATTTAGTAGTTATTTCTCCAGACTCATACAAGGTTTTAAGTAAATCTCTTAGGAGGGTAAATTTATTAGTTATTTCTATTAACTGACTTTTACTTTGAGAATCATAGTTTAGCTCAAAAATTTTGTTGCCAATAACTTCTTGCGTCAATATTGTGACTTCACCTTCAGTGTCATAAGTATAGATTTCAATTATTCCGCCCTCAGTTTTTAGTAGATACTTTTCATTTTCTGGTTTGGCTAAGCTTTGAATTATTTTAATTTTTGTTTGTTCTTCAGCTTCATTGCTTTTAACATATTCTTGGTAGATTTTTAATTTAGCTGGTATTTGACCACTTTCATCAATTAAAGAGATTTTTGTTTCTGGGTCATGGACAATTAGTAGATAACTCAAGTCAGTATAACTAGGTTTAAATGAGCGAATTGACTGTAGGTCAGCCTCGTGTTGGCTTAGCAGATCTCGTTGGTAAGCTGGGTCTTTAATGAGCAAATCTGTTTTTGAGGCATCATAGCCATTACCAACTAAGAAATGCCCTGGTATTTGTAAAACTACTGGCTGATTTTTATCAATCTCATCAACTGCATTTTTAATTTCTCCTTCTAGCCACTCGTATTCTAGAGTAGGTGTTTTCAGTACTTCGCTTATTGTTTTAGTTAAACGAGTCACCGCCAGCCAGTTGATTAACCCTCCACCAATAAAACCATCATCTTGATCCTGCAGCCAAGCGTTTAAACTGGCTGGGTTCAGTTTTTGATCGTTGGGGAGTTGATTAATGCTATGGTAGTCCAGAATCATCGTCATCGCAGTCAGAGCACAACCCCAACGGGCAATGGATGGTGACTTCGACCAATCATTTGCATGATCATACTCATGATTTTTCCACTTAGGATCATGTTGTTTATAGAGTGGGACACTAAGTTTTTTTTCACCATCTTGATCTAAAGATTTAACAATTAAGTTATCAAACCAGGAGCTTGATTGGAAAATATTGCCACTGCTGGCTCGAAAACCCACTGTTTTATTTCTTATTAAGAAAGGAGGTCTGTCTAGAGTTTGTAAAATTTGCTGGTCATTTATCCAGACTGTAATTAGGTCATTGATGACACTAATTCTAAAATCATAGTTTTGATCAGCTTCAAATTGATAATATCCCCAGTTGTTGTACAAAGATTCAGCTTTTCCAGCAATTACTTTTTCCAACAATATCTTATCGTCTAAAATATGTAGCCCATACCAGTTATCCACGTCTTGCCATTTTATCAAGACATTGCGATCCATATGAGTAGATATTGGAAAGTACCACTCAAACTCAAACTCATAGTTATTGACCTCAGATAAATCTAGGTTTTGGGGAATTATTTCGGTGATACAAGCACCGCTGTTAATATTAATGCCGAGTTTTCCATCAGTGACTTCCCATTCTGCTGGATATCCGCCATTAAAGCACGGTTTTTCAGGGTGATGGTGCTGGCTGTTTCGCACTACAGCCCAACTCTCCAAATTATCAACAATAAATTCATCTGTAAATAAAACCTCACTAGCCTGGATTGGTTTAGCCAGTAAAAATAGGAAAACGCAGAGCGTAAGTGATATCATGCCAGTAAGGATAAAACTTAATGCCTACCACAGCCGTAATAAAAACTAAGCCCGTAAAAATTTTACAGATAACTCCTTTTTATGAGCCACGCTTAGGTGGCGTTGAAACTCATGTAAATCAGGTGAGTAAAGAACTAATTAAACAAGGTCATCAGGTTTCAGTTTTAACTCAGCTCCACGACAGCAGCTTGCCTGCTCAAGAAACTATTAATAGGGTTGAGGTGAATAGGATTGATTTGGGGAAAAATTATGATCTTAAATTAATAGAAAAATTAACAGTTTGGCAGCAGGTGGCTAAACATTCACAACTTTTACTTAAAGCAGACATAATTCATGTTCATGATGTTTATTGGTGGCTATTGCCGCTTTTACCTCTGTTTTGGTCGAAAATTTACCTGACTTTTCATGGTTGGGAGGGACAGTTCCCTGTGCCTTTCAAAAATAAGTTAGCCCGGTGGTGTTGGAGCAAGCTGGCTCTAAAGACGATTCATGTGGGTGACTACATCCAAGAATTTTATTGGGACAAGCCTGATTTAGTTATCTATGGGGGAGTTATAAATGATCAGCTTAAAGCTAAGAAGATAGGAAAAAAAATACATATCGTTTTTGTGGGTCGGTTGGAAGCAGAGAATGATTTAGAAAAGTATTTGACTTTGGCTAAAAAATTAAAATCAATTTTAGATATTAAAATAACTTGGGTAGGCGATGGTTTTTACCGAGAAGAATGTGAGCGGTATGGGCAAGTCACGGGGATGGTTACAGATTTAACTAAATATATCTCAAAAGCAGACCTAGTTTGGTCTGCCTCCTACCTGTCTATTTTAGAAGCTCAAGCTCAGGGAAAAATAGTTTGCGCACTCTATTCACAACAGTTAAAAGAGCGATACTTAAAGTCATATCCAGGCTCTACTTACATGCTAGTCTCAACTAGTGAAGAACAGCTAAAAAAACAAATTCTTGAGCTCCTAGACAATACTCTGGTTTTAGATAAGTATTCGCGTCAAGCCCGTCTTTGGGCCCAGCAGCAAACTTGGAAGAAAATTGCAGATCAGTATCAACAGCTGTGGGAGCTTAAATGAATATTTCAGTGATAGTGACAGTATTAAATGAAGTCGAAACAATTGCAGCTTTACTATTAGGTTTGACTTCGCAAACATATCAGCCTGCTGAAGTTATTATTATTGATGCTGGTTCCACTGATGATACAGTTCAATTAATTAAAGTCTTCCAAAAAAAACATCCTAGCTTTCCTTTGAAATTAATTATTAAAAAAGGCAATCGGAGTGCTGGCAGAAATTTTGGTATCAAACTAGCAAAAAATGAATGGGTCGCTATTACCGATGCTGGATGTATGCCTCACACTGATTGGTTGGAAAAACTAGCTCAAGCAGCTACTAAATCTCAGGCTGAAGTAGTAGCTGGTTATTATGACGCTGCTCCAGAGACAGCTTTTCAGGCAGCGGTAGTGCCATACATGCTAGTCATGCCAGATAGAGTTAATCCAGCTCATTTCTTACCAGCTACCAGATCGATGATGATTAAGAAGCAGGTTTGGCAAGCAGTAGGTAGTTTTGACGAGAGTTTAACTTTGAGCGAAGACTATGATTTTGCCCATCGCCTAGAACAAGCTAAATTCAAACTTACCTTTACTCAGAAAGCTAAGGTAGCTTGGTGGCCGATTGAAACCTGGCAAGATTTTTATCAAACTGTGATGGGAATGGCTCAGTACGATGCTCGAGCTGGCATTACGCGTATTAAGTCATATTTAATTTTCTGTCGTTATCTTATCTTCTTATTTTTAGCGGCTGTCTTTTTCTGTCCAAATTGGATTTTATGTGCTGCTTTTGTAGTGGTTAGTGCTAGTATTTACTCATTCTGGGCGATGTGGAAAAATGCTCAGTATCTAGATAGAAGCTGGTATTACCTGCCAGTTTTGCAAATAGTCTCAGATTGGGGAGTAATGGTGGGGACAATTAAAGGTATAATAAGCTCTTATGTTAAGAGATCGGCTCAGGCGTGAACTGAGTATTTTCCATCAGCTTAGACCAGATGTACAAAAATTTGTGCTGTCTATTTTTTGTCAAATTATTTCCAATAATTTGATTTTTGTGTTTGCTAATGCCTATCTCTTTATTAGCACTAACAGTATCTCTTCAATCGCAGTTTTTAATTTAGGTGTCTATATTATGATTTTACTAGGTTTTCACCTTAATGCTTTTTTGATTAAGTTTATGGATGTGCGACGCATTTTTATTCCTGCTTCGATTTTGCAAGGTGGGTCATTGGCAATTTTATTTTTATTTCAGACTTTGAGCTTATGGAATATTTTTAGTGTGGGCTTGATAGTTGGTTTGTCATCAGGTTTTTATTGGGCTAACCGCAACTTTATTTTCCCAACTTTGACTGAAGATAGAGAGCGAGATTACATCTCTGGGATTGTAACTTTAGTGGGAAATTTAAGTGGAGTAATTTTGCCACTTTTAGCAGGTTGGCTAATTGTTTGGTCTCGTACTCAGCCCAATTTTGGAGCTGAAGGTGCTTATGTGACTATCATGGGTTTTGGTGTAATAGTACTCTTTGTTGGAACTATTTTTTTAAATTCAATTAAAGAGTTTCCAACTCTTAAAGTAACTCATTTTTGGCCTAAGAAAGTAAGTCCAGATTGGAAATTATTTAGAACTTTTGTTTTAGCATCTACTATGCAGATGGCGGTGGGAGCAACCGTGGTGGAAGCGATCACTCTATCTTTTATTGGAGATGAGGGGGTATTAGGAGTTATAAAATCAGCACTAGCGGTGGTGGTGGGGCTAATTATTTACATGGTGGGACGTAAGATGCAGCCTAAGGATAGATTCAGACTACTTATGTTGAGCACTCTGTCACTGCTAGTTGCAGTTTTGTTATTGTTAGTAAATTTTGGTCAGTTGACGTTAATTATTTACATTACGGCAATGATTGTTTCAGGAAATCTCTTCTGGTTTGTTTATATTCCGATTATGTCAAAGGCCACAGAAACTCAAGGTGAAGGGCTGATAGCAGATAACTATGCTTATGTGCTTGATCATGAGTTCTTTATTAATTTAGGAAGAGTCAGTTCAATGCTGCTAATATTAGCTGCTTTTCATTATTTAGATAAAAAACTGGGAGTAATGACAGTGATTGCTGCTGGAGCAATCTTACAAGCTTTGGGGATGGCGGCTGCTAGGAAACTAATTAGGATTCAAAGTCATTAGGTAATGACGGAGCATGCTGGTCTAGAACAATAGTGTCTTGCAAACCATATTGTCACTCTAATAAATCAATGACCCTTTATCTTCCAATTATTTTTCTTGTATTAAAAATGCATTATACTGTTAATAACAATGGATGAAATATTTCGTTTCAAACACTTCTCACTAAATGGAGTTATTAAGCCTATTAAAAAAGCGACAATTCCTTTCAATAATATTGAATACTGTTATGGTTATGGAGTATATGAAAGTCTAAAAGTTAGGAAAGGTGTATTGTATTTTGTAGATCAACACGTTGAGCGTCTTCTATATTCTGCTACTGCAATTGGTCTTGAACATAAATTTACTAAAACTTATGTTAAGAAAAAAATTATAGAGCTTGTTCAAAAATTAGAGCAAGATTCATATAAAATCAAGCTATTGTTGATTGGAGGTAATGAAGTTAGTCTTACTATTTTGCCATTAGCACCTTTGTATCCGAATAGAAAATTTTATAAAAAAGGAGTTAGTCTAATACTTGAGAAGTATGAGAGAAAATATCCTACTGCAAAAACTCTTAATATGCTGGGTAGTTATATTGCTTACAAAAAAGCAAAAGAGGTCGGTTGTTACGATGCTCTTTTGGTAGACAATAAAGGAATTGTACTTGAGGGAACAAGAACGAATCTCTGTTTTGTAAAAGGAAAAAATATCTATCATGCTCCATTGTCTCGTATGTTATCTGGTGTTACTTTGATGACGTTGAAACCTATTGCCATCAGCTTGGGATTTAAATTTATTGAAAAGGAGCTTAGTGTAAATAGCATCGCTAAGTTTGATGGAGGCTTTTTAACTAGCACCAGCTCTAAAATATTGCCTATTCGAAAAATTGGACAGGTTGAATATTCTGAAATTCATCCATCGATAAAGGGATTGATGAAATCATATAATGATTATTTAACAGCATATGGATCTTAAGCTGCGGAGAGGGTAGGAAGAAATTGGAACTTTTAACTCTCAATAAAGTAAGTCCTGAGATTGTCTCCCTCTTTTTTCAGTGGGCAACATCGAAGCTTGAGATTTTAATATCATGTCAGAGTAATGTCTTAATTCTCTAATTGCGAATCTTTTTTCTTCTGAAGTCATTTTTTCCCAGTTGCTAAAATCAGAGCTAACTTTTGGAGAGATAAGCTCACCTATTTTTACAGAGATTCCTGGTCTAAATTTATCACTTTCTATGTCAATGGCCACTGGTACTATTGGAGCACCAGATAGAATAGATAAAAAAACTGCTCCGACTCCACCCTTATTAGGTAAGGTTACTCCACGTTGATTGTGGCCAATATGTCTTATTCCTCGTGCCTTGTCTATTTTTCTAGAATGGTAGCCAGCCATGACAATAGATCTTCCATTTTTGATTATTTCAGCTTGAGACTCATAGTCTTTGGGTGCAAGCACGCCCTTTCCCTGATGAGAGGTAATCGGCAAGAAATTTTCTTTACCAACCATTAATTTTGCGATTGATAAATTAAACCAACCGACTGAATTTTGAAGGGGACTTTCTTGAGAAGATTCATATGCTACAGAAACCATAATTTTAGTTTCTTTCGCCAAGACATTAAGAAAGGCAGTTGTATCCAGATCTGATAGATGCGTGGTAGCAAATATTACAGGAAAATTTATTTTTTTAAGTTTTTCTAAGTCATCTGGGCCAAATTTAATTTCTTTAAGATTGTTTGTGAGCAATAAACTTACATCGGTGAGAGCAGCTATTCTTTTTGAAAACTCCTGTTGTTCTTGATTCATTTTTTTTGCGGGGAGCGTGGGACGATCTTGGAACTTTATTTGAGAAAAGTGGATTGCTTATTTTTTCTTGCCAGCAATAGATAGGACAAGTCTTACAAAGGCAAAAACTATTACAGTACGAATCAATACGCTAATTACTGTCTCTGTAGGAGTAGATGTTCCAATTGAAACTGCCTTGATAGATGGGGTAGACCAAACTAAAGCTATAGCCAGAGAAACTAAAGCTACCTTTGTGGTTTTTTTATCAACATTCATAGTTTTGTCTCCAATTAAATAACTAAACTTATTGTAACTTAATTAGAATTTAAATTCCAATTCTTGGTTGCGGAGGACCTGAGATTAAGTTAGAACCTACTTCTTGATCACTCCTGATCCTATTTTAGCAGTTAATCTCACTTACCTTTAACATAGTCTAAAACTAAACCGCTTTTTTAGATTACATTTGAAATCTTACAAAACATGAGCTCTGTAAGTTAGTCTGTGCAAGCTTGTTTACAAATTTTACTTCATATACAATAAAAAGATATGACGCTAAATCCTCAAGAAGATAAAAATAATAATCTAGATCAGAAGAGTGAAGCTATAGACACTCAAATAGATATAGATCAAGAACCTGTTGTTAACAGATCTTTTCTGAGAATTAATAAGAAAAGTCTTTTGGTGGGGACACTGATTTCTTTAGCTTTGATTATTATTGTTTCTTTCTTTTCTACTCAAGTAAATAATGAACCTGTTGGTTTTGATAGAACAGAAACTCAAGGCTCTGTATTAGAGGAGCTACTTTCTGAAGATTTTAAGGAAAATAGTTCAATTTGGGTGGAAGCTTTTAGCCCTTGGGAAGAGGTTGTTTTGTCTGACTTTAAATTGAGAGTTCCATACTGCAATGGATTTGAAGGTTGTCACGGCTTTACTTCTTCAGAAACTGCCGAAGCTGACCCCTTAGTTGATGATTGTGTAAAAATTGGCAATGGTTATTTCACTAGCCAATACTATGAGCCAGTCTGGGAAAAGGCAGTGTCTGGTGGTGACAATAGTAATCATATTTATTTAGCTGGTGGCTTAAATATTTGTAAAATTACATCTTTAAATTCAGAAATGTCTGCAGAAGAATATATCGCTAACTACAACAGCGATACTTTAGATTTTTGTGAGAGTAAGGGAGCTGGATGGACTTTAAAGAGAGAGTATTCTAAACCAGTCTCACTTGAAAATAAGAATGTGAGTGTAGTTGATTTTAAACCTGACAGTTGTTACTCAGAAGAAGGAGGGCCAGGTTCAATTCCACGCTATATGGTTGAGTTTAATAAAAATCTATATGTCTTTCATGGAGGGCAGGAACCTTTACCAAGTGGTGCCATGAATGAGATATTTGAATCAATTGAGGTAAATCAATCAGATCAGGTTTACAAAAATTACATTAATGAAGAGTATGGCTTTTCATTTGATTATCCAATAGCTGAAGGTTATCAGATTTTTGAAAGTGATGAAAATAATAGAGATGCTTTGGTAGAAATCAGCGTAGCAAAACCAAATACCAGCTCTTCATCTTTTAGAGCTTTTATTTATAAGTCTGATTTATCAGCAAAAGATTGGTGGGAAAATATTGGTTTTGATATTCAAAATAATCTGTGGAGTAGAAAAGTGGTAGTTGAAAATATTTCTTCTTCAATAGTTGCAGGGAGAGATGCTTACTACGCAGAGGTGTCCGCATATAGTGAAGAGAGTGGCACATCATTCAAGATGAGTGTTGTTAGTAAAGATGGCTATATATATTTATTTGAAGTTCATCATAAAGAGATTAGTGATTACTCCGATGGAGAACAGATTTTATCGAGTATAAAATTCTTGACTTCAACAATAAATTGGAAAGAGTTAAAGAATAGCCAGCTAGGCTTCTCTTTAAAATATCCTCAAGAATGGAGCTTTGATGGAGAGAAAATAAATCTGCCTGAGGAATGTTATACGGAAACTGGTGGTCCAATTTGTACTAGTGGATATTTATCTTTTTCAAAAAAAGTTAAATCAAAAGAACAGCCTTTACTTGATTTTTTAATCTCAGAAGGAGTTGAAGAAGCAAAACCCTACACTACTATTGCCAAATTAAATGCAGTGATAGTTAATCCTCCAGGAATGTTTAGTGACATAGATATTTATATACCCAAAAATGATACAGAGTATATAAAAATTGACACTTATCAAGTTGGATACGAAGAGTTAGATGAAATTTTATCTACTTTTTCATTTGTTAAAGACTAAAAAACATACTAATCTAAGTTTGTTATTATATTGCTCATACCGCCTTGCGGAGGTGGAGGGATTCGAACCCACACCATACTTACCTCTAGTTGCTATAGGTTTTGAGCCATTTTAGCTTACATTTAAGCTGTTGCGAAGCTCTGATTGTGTCATTCTACTAAACAACATTGTTTTTTTAGATTATGATGAGCAGAAATTTATTAAACTACATCCAGCAGCTTTTTAATTTCCATTGTTGCTACGCACATAACTTTGTCAGCACCACCATAATAAAGGTAGAATAAGCCATCTTTTTCAACAGCACCGCAAGAAAAAACT
Organism: Minisyncoccota bacterium; assembly: GCA_018646985.1. Classification (GTDB taxonomy): domain Bacteria; phylum Patescibacteriota; class Microgenomatia; order UBA1400; family PJMF01; genus JABBGTR01. Next base: position 7,074 of record JABGTR010000008.1, on the reverse strand, counting down.
ACATTATCAATAATGCCTTTTTTCTCAAACTCCATTTGTGGTTCTAAAATCGGATACGAACTGCGATATAAAACATGAAAGGGATCTTCCAAGTCAAGGATCATGTAACCTAATCGATAGTTTTTATCAAACCTACTTACCCCATGATAAATTAATAACCAGCCTTTCTCTGTTTTAATTGGTGGACCAGCAATACCAATTTTTGCGCTGTCCCACCCATCTGGATTGGGGCTAATTGCCGCTTCTTTTTCTAATAAAATATTTTCTTGATTGAGGTCTGATAGCTCATTTATAAAATCAATAGCTATCTCATGGCCAGCGGTACGGTGCAATACAACAAATTTATCGTTAATTTTTTCAGGAAATAAGCAAGCATTTTTATTATCTATTTTTGGATTGGAGATCAAAATAGGCTCTTTCCATAGCCAATTGTGAGCAAAGAAGTCTGATTCTTTAATTGATGTCAATGCTACTCGAGGTGGGCGCTGTCCGTCATAGGCAGTATAAAACATGTAAATACGATCGCCAAATTTTGTAAGGCGTGGATCCTCACATCCTGAAAAAGCATTTGGCCTATATTTACTCTCAAACTCCATCCTTGGCACATAAATAGGATCATTGGCTAATTGAGTAAAGTTGAAACCATCATCACTGACAGCACAGCCAATGGTAGAAGTATTATCCCAAGACATGGCTCTAAAAAGTAAATAAAATTGGTCATTCTCATAAAGTGCAGCGCTATTAAATACAGCCTGAGCTTGCCATGGCTGGTCTTCGTGTGGAGATAGGATGGGGTTGTCTTTAAATTTATTAAACTTAAGTATTCCTTTAGTATCACTATTTTTTAGTAAACTTAGAAAGACATCTAATCTAACACTCGCCTCAGCACCTACTGTATCAGCTGCTCCATAATAAATTTTAAACTCATCACCTACGATAGCTGCTCCAGAGGGAAAGATAACATTTTCAACCATACCCTCCAGCTCGTATTTTAAGACTGGTTGTAAGAGAGGTTTGCTAGTCCGGCCAATAATTTTTTGTGGATCAGAGACATCCAATAAGGCAGCTTCAATCCCAAAAATTCTTTTTTCTGGTTGTAGGTAGTTTTGAATATGAGAATAAATCAAAACCCAGCCCTTATCAGTTTTAACTGGCACCGCTCCAACTTCTACGTGATCAGTATTAAAACGAGGCAACCATAAAATATGATCTTCTAGGTGAAGATACCAATCGCGCCAAAAATCTGGATCCCAGATTTGCTCTTTGTAATCAAATCTGGCAATGGCAATATGGGCCGGTGGTTGATCAGTGTTAACTGTAAGAACAGCTACATATTGACCATTAATTTTCTCTGGAAACAATGCCATGGCTTTGGCATTAAATGGTGTCACTAAATGCTTTTTTTTAATAATTTTAAGATCATTGCTAATAGCTATGGCTACCTTAATGCTCTTAGCATTTGGTGGCCAGGCAGATAGACCGGTGTAGCAAATAAAATACTCGTCATCGATTTTTGTTAGACGTGGGTCTTCACAGCCATAGTGATCAAAAACCTCACTAGGAACAATGAATTGTTTGTGTGGGCTTGAATTAAACTCTGTTCCATCACTACTAGTGGTTAGACCGATGGTTGATAGATTAAAAATTTGGCCTTCATAATTTTGCTGAGCCGATAAAGCTCGATAAACCATATGATATTGATTATTTTCAACCAAAACTGAAGGGTTAAATGTAGCTGCTGCTTCCCACGGCAATTCTGGGCTGGGCTTAAGTAGAGGGTTGTGCGAAGAGCGAGTGACGGTAATATTAGTCATAGTTTTAGAGTCCAAATTATTAATACTTTCTACTGTGTTATTCCTAATCCCAGCATACTAGGTTTAAGGTGAGTGATTCCAGTAGCTTTAAGATTGCCCAAAAACTGCTTCAGTGGTACGGTTGCCACACAAACACATGAGTCAGCTCCGCCGTAGTAAACAAATAGGGTGTTGTCTTTAATTACAGCTCCACATGGATAAACCACCCCAGCTTTAAAGCCGTAATTTTCATATTTTTCGCGAGGCTCTAGGATTGGTTTAGTAGAACGATATAGTACTTTGGTTGGATCATTCAGATCAAGTAGCATCGCACCAACCTTATATTCACTAGCATCCTTATCATCAACTGCCTGGTAAATTAATAGCCATCCGTCTTGGGTCTTTAATGGCGGAGCACCAGCGCCAATTTTTCGGCTGTCCCACCACTCTTGGGAGCGAGGAGAAATTTTATGCTCACCCCTGAGATATGTGTAGCCATCAAAATTTAAATCATCTACAAAGTCAATTAAGATGTTGGGGAAAACACGATGCATAATGACATATTTATTATTGATCTTTTCTGGAAAAATCACCGCACTTTTATTAACTTCATTGGGTTTGGAAATTAAAACTGGTTTTTCCCATAAGAAATTATGATCTAAAAAATCTGATAGGGTGATTGAGGTTAATGCTATGCGAGGCGGATTCCAGCCATCGTAAGCCACATAAGTCATATAAACACGGTCGTTAATAATAGTAGCGCGTGGATCCTCACAACCTCCACAGCCACCTCCAGAAACAAAGTCATTGCCAGGATTTCCCAGGGGCATGGTTGCGCCTTCAAATTTTTGATTGGGACGATAGGCGGGTTGGTTTAAGCGTTTATTAATAGTCAGACCGTCTTCACTGCAGGCGTATCCGATTTGCGAAACATAATCATGACCTTGAGCTCGATATAGCAAGTGAACTTTATTTGCTGCATAAATAGCTGCAGGATTAAAAGTGCAAAATGCTTCCCATGAGTTTGCTGCATTTGGCTCAAGCATGGGGTTAGAAGTGGGTTTGTGTAAAATTTGAGGTTTGTGCTTAAGCTCAATCTCATTTTTAATTAAGTGTCTTGGGTATTTAATCTCTTTATTGCCCAAAGTGGAGGAATGCCAAGTAGCTAAGTATTCGCCACTAGTTTTAGTTAGTTGTTGGAATTGCCAATCATCTTCTATATTACCAACAGTGGCGATAAACTTGGGTTTTTTCCACAAAGCGTGATCAGGGTGGGCTAGCTCCAATAGATGCAAATAGACTTTGATCTGAGTGTCTTGAACGCAGTGAAAAAATACCTTCACCCCTTCTTGGGTAATAAAGAAATTTTCCACCCGTAAGTTACTTGCTTTTATCTTTGATTTATTGATTTCCTTAATCAAGATTTGTGAAAATAGTTGCCTTAGCTCTTGTTCATTTTTTTGCTTAGTTGAGAGAACTGGGGGTTTAGCTGGGTTGACAGTCTGACGATTACTTTTTTTAAACTGGTTGTCTTCAGCTTGAAAAACTTTTAAGATGGCTTTTTTTACTCTAATAAAAGAATTAATTAAGTTGGCAGGCATGTTATGCAGATAGACAAACTAAATAAGTAGTAATTGATATTTAAAATAAACAAGTATTAAAGACATATTATAGTTTTTTTACTATTAACTTTCAATCTTCAAAGGGGAATAAAATTCTAGTGGCTACTGCTGGTTCTAGTTCTAGCAATAGTCAGTTTTTTTCCTACCTCGTACACAACAATACTCATTAAGGCATATCCCCCAAGCACCAGCCACTCATTAACTCCCAGCGGCACTGTGTGAAGAATTTTATTAAAGAATGGCACATATAGAGCGACCAAAAACAATAAGATTCCCGCTACTGTGGCTGAAGCAAAAAGCTTGTTAGAAAATGGATTTATCTGTAGAATTGACAGCTTTAATCCTCGAACTGAGTAGATATAAAAAAGCGAAGCTAAGCCTAGTCCCACAAAAGTTATTGTCCTTGCATAATCTAGATCTCCGCTTGTTTTCCAATAGTAAAAGAACAGACCAAATAATGTCACATCCATAATAATTGAGTAAAAAGCAATTAGTTTTTTCATTTCAGTATTTAATATTGGCTCGTTTTTTTTCCTTGGTGCTTCATTCATTACATCTTCTTCAATTTCATCAAAAGATAGGGATATGGCGGGTGCCGCGTCTTCTATTAGTTTTATCCACAGTATTTGAACAGGCAGAATGGGAAGAGGTAGTCCTAGCACCACTGAGCTGCCAACAATAATCATCTCAGAGAATGCATCTGTGACTAGATATAAAACTACTTTGCGGATATTGTTAAAAACAATTCTACCTCTTTTAATTGCTTCGACAATTGTTTTGAAATTACTATCCATTAAGACTAGATCAGCAGTTTCTTTAGCCACGTCGGTACCTGATCCAACAGCAACGCCTATATCTGCCTTTTTAATTGCTGGAGAGTCATTAACGCCATCACCAACCATTGCTACTACCTCGCCGTTTGCCTGGAAGGCAGTGATTATTCTGATTTTATGCTTTGGTTCAACTCGAGCAAATATAGTTACATTTTTTACCACATCTTGAAGCTCTTTATCGGTTATTTCATCTAATTCACTGCCCTCTATGACACTATCTGCAGATACCTTGATTCCTGCCTCTGCAACAATTGCCATGGTAGTTAGTTTATGATCACCCGTAATGACAATTGGTTTAATTCCAGCTCTAACGCATTGTGCAATTGTGCGCTTAATCTCTGGTCTTATTGGGTCTTTTAATGCTATTAACCCCACAAACACTAGATTGTTAACCTTATCCCTAGAAAATTTACTAGATTCTACTGGATCATCTTCAAGTTGATATGCAACTGCTAGTACTCGCAAGCCCTTACTAGTTAGGTGTTGATGTTGTTTAAGAATTTTATTTTTTTTATCGTTACTTAATTTTGTTTTAATTCCCTCAACATCTACGTGAGATGAGAGGGATAATATTTTTTCTGGAGCTCCCTTAGCGTAAAGCGCACAGCCTTTTTTCTGTTCATGTAGAGTCGCCATAAACTTATACTCCGAGTCAAAAGGAACCTCGGCAATTCTGGGCTCATCATCTTCCCACATCTCTTTTTTTAATCCAGCGGAACGCGCTGCTAAGAGAAGAGCCTTTTCTGTCGCATCACCAACAATAGTCCATTCACTGAGATTATCTTCAGGGTTTTCAATTATTGCGTTATTACAAAGCAATCCTATTTTCAGGGCAATAACATGACTGGCTTCTCCATCAGGTTGAATGGTTGAAGAAAAAGAGTCTCCATCATGAGAGACTTTTGTTTTTTCAGTAATGATCTCTGCCACTCTCATCTCTCCTTTAGTGATGGTTCCTGTTTTATCAGTACAGATTACAGACACTGAACCCAATGTTTCTGCGGCCACCATTTTTCTGACCAAACCCTTGCGCTTGGCAAGTTTCTGTGTGCCAATTGCTAATACTACAGTCATCGCGGGCAGCAATCCCTCTGGCACGGCCGAAACAACTACCGCCACTGAAGTCATGAGCATCTCAAAGAGAGGTTTACCTGTTAAAATCCCAATGCCAAAGATAAGAATATTTACTCCAACTAATATCAAGCCCATTGTTTTTCCAAAGTCAGCAAGTTGTTTTTGCAGGGGAGTTTGTCCACTCTTTACTTCTTTTACTAGGTTTGCAACGTGACCCAACTCGGTGTGTATGCCTGTAGCCACCACAACCGCCTTTGCTTTTCCTCTGGCTACCACAGTTCCCATAAAAACCATATTTTTTCTATCGGCTAGGGAGGTGTTTTGTGATAAAATAGTTGTAGATTTTTTAGAAGGAAAAGACTCTCCTGTTAGGGCTGCTTCAATTATCTCAAGATTTTGTGCCTCCAGTAATCTTGAATCAGCAGGAATCTTGTCACCAGGCGATAAAACAATAATGTCTCCTGGTACTATTTTTTCTTGATCTACTACAACCTCTTCACCATTTCTCACCACTCTTGTTTTGTACTTTACCATCTCACTAAGATGAGCGAGTGCTTTATCAGCTTTGTATTCTTGTAAAAACCCAACTACTCCGCTGACAAGGATTACCACCAAAACTATCCAGCCATCTACAAAATGAGCTGTTGCAAAACTAAGGATTAAAGCAAAAAGTAATACATATATAAGTGGATTATTAAATTGCTGAAAAAAGAGCCAAGTGGCTGATAGTTTTTTTTCTTGTGGGAGGTTATTTAAACCAAATTTTTTTGAGCGTAAACCAGCTTCTGCACTGGAGAGGCCTTTGGTGGATGTACCTAGAGATTCAAGAGTATTTGCAGTTGATAAATCGTGATACGACTTATTTTTCATCACTATATACTATCTAAGTTAAGTTTTTTTATCTAGGCTCCAAAACTGAAAATCATTGAACTTAGGGAATATTTAGTGAGCACCATCAATCTATAATAGTAAAAAGGATGGGTCTACCAGAATTTTTACGTTACTGCGGAGCATGTGGGTCTGGAACCAACGTGTCCCATAGCCACAAGACCTTTGTAGAGGTGATTATAACTCACTAATGTTCTAGGGAGACTCTTAGTGGGGTTGAATAATGCTCTGGTTCTAAATTTCTATCTAGAAGAAATGATTGATGTTGAAGACTTAGAGTGTCTGAAGCTATTCAAAATGCTATTTGTTAAGGATAAGGATATTAAAAAGTTTTATGACGACAAATTTATTCCCAATGCAATTAAATCAAATCATTCTATGTTTGTAGACAGTATGTCTGATGGAGTTAATAACATCCCACTCAATTTTAAGAACAACTCCCTGCAGTATGTTATGGATACTATTAGTTCTTCCGACTAGACTTCCTGACCCATTACGGTACCTTAGTCCTTGAGAAAGGAATAAGATGACTGAAACAATAAAATATTGCCTATATGCCCGCAAATCTTCTGAGTCAGATGAGCGACAAACCATGTCGATTGGCTCACAAATTAAGGAGATGAAGGAGTTAGTAGAAAGGGAAAATTTAAATATAGTTGAAGTTAGACAAGAGAGTCATTCAGCTAAAAAATCAGGCAATCGGCTAATTTTTGTCCAACTACTCACCGACATAGATAAAGGCATGTTTAACGGCATTTTAACTTGGGCTCCGGATAGGTTGAGTAGGAATGCGGGAGATCTTGGATCACTAGTTGATTTAATGGATCAGGGTAAGTTAGAAGAGATTAGAACTTACTCTCAAAG
>JABGTR010000021.1 GCA_018646985.1 Minisyncoccota bacterium | reverse complement strand
GCTTTTGGATGACCTTATCCATTGATAGTGCTGATCCTAAGACTCTTGGTCCTACGTAAGCCACGTTGAGTAGCTCTAACAAACCTTGCATAGTTCCATCTTCACCATTTGGTCCATGTAGAATTGAGAAGATGATATCTGCATCTAGTATTTGCTTGTCAGGGATGAGGGATGGGTTCTTGGGAGAGCTTACTTTTCCATCATGAGTGACGCTCTCTATATTCGGTCCAGAGTGCCACTGCCCTTGGTGAGTAATACCCATCGCTAAAGTTTTAAACTTAGTTTTATCGATATTTTCTTCAATAGATTTAGCTGAGCGAACTGAGATTTCATGTTCTCCAGATTTTCCACCAAAAATGATTAGGATATTTTTCATAATACTACTTCATTATAGTATAGTTTTATTTTCTTTTAATCTCATAGCTTTCTAGATGTCTTAAGAAAATTGCGGGTGCATCTTCAAGTAAGAACTGTTGGAATTCTTGGTAAATAGCTTTCCGTTCATTTTTTTCAGCCGTTTTACGACCTTTTTCTAACAGAGCATCAATTCGAGTATTCTTATATCTAGTAAAATTAGTGCTTTGTTCTGAGTGCCAGAGGTAGTATTGATCTGGATCTGGAGGAATCTCTTGACCCAGTAATAAGACTTGGAAGTTATTGGTATCCGGGAAGTTGGTGATTCTGATATTAACTTCGATCTGAGTATTCACACACTTGTCTTTGTCTGTCACTGCTTTTTCTTCCAAACAAGCTTGATATGTATGTTCCCCGAATTCTTCCCATTCTTTTTTAATACTTTCTGCATCATTAGCAAAATTTTGAGTAGTGGTTAGCTCAATATTAAGTGGCTCAAAAGGGATCTCATCTAGAATCCTCTCAGTAGCTCTGTCTAGATCTTTATTGTACGATTTGCCACCCTCTAAATAGGCCCAAGAGTTAGGATTGATGGGACCATAAGCTCTGACTTTACCCTCTTTTTTAGTGATGGCATATGATAGCGCTTGGCGGATATTTTTAGAAAATAGTGGGTGAGAGTTATTGAAGAACACTGCTAGATACCGATTCTCATAAATATTAGAAGAAATATCTAAGTTTGGCCAATCAGAAACATCGTAGCTAGAAGAAAGGTCTGGTAATTCATCAACTTCACCTCTTTTGAAAGCTAGGATGGCTTCATTTTCGGTAAAGTAAAAACGGTAGATAATCTTTTCTTCAGCTCCACTGAGAGTAACTTGCTTCAGTTTTTGGCCAACTTGTTTGTAGTCTTCTAGCACATATGAGCCAATTCCGATCAGCATTGGTCGTTTGAAAAACAACAGATATTTCTTCTGGATAGTTTTAAAAACTGGTCTAGCAACTGTAGTCGGGAATGGCACAAATTCATCTGGGAGCTTAAAGATGATATCGTTAGGAGTGGTAATAATCTCTACTTCTGGCAGCTGATACTTAATGTCAGCTGGTTCCAGTTCTTCACCATCTTGCCAGAAAACGCCTTTCTTAACTATAAATCGATAAGTTTTCCCACCATCTTCAATTGCCCAGCGTTGAGCTAAGTAGGGACTAACAGTATTATCATCTTCGATTTTTGTTAAACCAGCACTAAGTTGGTTTTGGATAGAGAGGGGTAGATTATTTAAACTATATTTACCGACTAAGCCTACATAGCGGCGAGGTTTTTGGTCAATCCTTTGGACAATCGATGAGATAGAAAATGAGAAAACAACTAGCGCCCCAATTACTGAAGCACCTAGAATCCAACCATGTTTTTTAAAGTAAGTAGTAATGTACCAATACAATTTACGCATAGGCTCATTATAGTATTTTCTAGATGATGATAATAGCTAAAGACAATCCAGCAAAAATAACAATACTGACGATGGTAAAGTAAAAAAGTACCTTTTCTAATCCTCGACGAGTATGATAAGTTTCACCACCTCCACCCCAAGTGCTACCAAGACCTGTTCCTTGAGCTTGAAGCAGAATTGAGGCTGTAATAACAACCGAGATCACTATTTGGGCAATAAGTAGGATGTTTTTCATATAGTTTTAGTTAATTATTATTTAGCTACCTCATGAAATCTAGTTTCTCTAATGACAGTCACGGTCACAGTACCAGGATAAGTGACATTGTCTTTAATTTCATCTCTAATTTTAGCGGCTAAGACCGTCACATCATCATCTTTAGATTTATCAGGCTTTAGGAGAACTCTAACTTCTCGTCCAGCTTGGATGGCATAGGATTCAGCTACTTCTTCATAGCTGTTAGCAATGCTTTCTAACTGTTCTAGTCTTTCGACATAGCCTTCATGATTTTCATATCTAGCCCCTGGTCTAGCACCAGAGATAGCATCAGCTATATAGACGATCATTTGTTCTGGTCCTGAGAATGGTTCATCCTCATGATGTTGAGCAATACAATCAACGACTGCTTTTGGAAGGCCAAATCTTTTAGCGACTTTGACTCCCAACTCAACGTGACTGCCTTCGACATCATAAACAACTTTACCTACATCGTGAAGCAAACAGCCCAATCTAACAGTATTAACATCAACTTTCATCTCGTGAGCTAGTTTGATTCCAATCTTAGTTTCTTCTAAAACGTGAGCAATTAAGTTTTGTCCGTATGAGAATCTATACTTAAATCTACCTAAGATGCCCATCAACTCATTTGGTAAGTTGTAAGCACCGACTTCTTGACAAAGCTTCTTGCCGGCTTCAAAAGTAATTTTATCGATTTCTTTTCTAACTTTAGCGACTACTTCTTCAATTCTGGCGGGTTGAATCCGGCCGTCTTTGATTAATCTTTCTAAAGCAACTCGAGCTATTTCTCTTCGTATTGGGTCAAAGCAAGAGACTTTAACACTAGTTGGTTCTGCATCTAAATCGACATCAACTCCAGTGATTCTTTCAAAGGCATGGATGTTTCGACCAGATTTACCAATAATCTTACCCTTAACCTCTTCAGAAGGAAGTTGGACAGTGGAGATAGTGTACTCGGCAACGTAATCAGTAGCGCCATGTTTCATGGCATCAACGAGAATCTCCTTGGCTTTGTCATCAGCTTCATTTTTAGCTTCTTCTTCTTTTTGCCTAATTAACTTAGACATTTCTGTGCCTAGTTTTTTTTCTAGATCAGCAAAGAGTTGTTGCTTAGCCTCTTCAGTAGTGAGTCCAGAAGCTTTCTCCAGTTTCTCTAAAACCTGTTCTTCTTTTTGAACTGTTTTTTCTTTTAGCTTTTCAACTTCTTGACGCTGTTTGCCAATTCGCTCTTCTTTTGTATCAATAGAACTTAATCTATCTTCTATTTTTGATAATTTTGAATCAAGAGACTGCTGTTGTTGCTGAATTTCTCTATTAGCCTCACGTGATCTATTGTCTGCCTTGAGTCTGATAGTGAGAGCTTCATCTCTAGCTTCGACAATAATTTCTCTAGCTTGAGCTCGAGCATCTCCAAGTACTTGATTATCTTCAGCTGTATTTACTCTTTTTTTGACCTGGGTAGGTGCTGGAGTAGGGGTAGCCTTAGCTACTTTTTTAGCTATGGTTGGCTTAGACTTGGTCCCTTTGCTTTGTAAGGGGGTGGGGGTAATTGTTTTTAGCTTAGATTTTTTCTTAGCTGTGGGTTGTTTTTTACTTGGCTCTTGGGTCCCAAATAAAGTTGATAAATTTCCGAAAAATGACATTTGACTCCTGACTATAGTTACGCATCATATTATAAATATTTTTATTCACGCGCAATGATGCAGCCAAAGAGGTCTTGAATTACTCTCTTGGAGTAGTGTTATCTGGAGTTAGATGAAGGAAACTAATATCTTGATACTTCATAAGTTCTAAATTTTTATAACACTTGCATACTTTATTGCGTGCAAAGTAGTTTTCATTGTACTCAGCAACACCCTTTAAGTCAATGGAGATAGTATGCCTGGAATGAGCTATTTTTATCTGATAGATAGGTCTTTTATTCAGATTCTTTGACTTTTGCCCAGATTTTTTTCTCGATTTCTTTGAGGAGCTTGTGATTCTCTTTCAGAGCGTCTTTAGTAGCTTCTTTACCTTGAGCAATGACCTCACCTTCGTATTTGTAAAAACTGCCAGATCTCTCGAGTACCTTATGAATTACACCTACATCAATGATGTCTCCAATCCAGGAAATTCCATTAATATCCATGTCGAATTCAACTTGCTTAAACGGAGGAGCGAGCTTGTTCTTTTTAATCTTCACTCGGTGACGACTACCGACTATCTCTTCACCTTCTTGGATGTTGCCGATTTTACGGATATCTAGACGCTGTGAGGCATAGAATTTAAGGGCGTTTCCACCGCTAGTTGTCTCAGGACTACCAAACATGACTCCGATTTTCATTCTGATCTGGTTGGTAAAGATAACTAAAGTTTTAGTCTTATTAATGGCAGCAGCTAGCTTACGCATGGCTTGAGACATTAATCTAGCTTGTTTACCGATGGAGTGGTCACCCATCTCACCTTCAATTTCTGACTTAGGTACCAAGGCGGCCACAGAGTCGATAATAACGACATCAACTCCACCAGAACGGATTAAGGTTTCAGCGATCTCTAAAGCTTGCTCACCATAGTCTGGCTGAGAGATAAGCATTTCATCAACATTTACTCCAATTTTGGCAGCTCTGACCGGGTCTAGAGCATGCTCGACATCAACAAAAGCAGCTACGCCACCTTTTTTCTGGACACTAGCGATGGCATGCAAACAGAGGGTGGTTTTACCTGAGGCTTCAGGACCATAGACTTCAACGATTCGGCCACGAGGGAAGCCACCGATGCCTAGTGCCAAATCTAAGGATAGGGATCCAGTTGAAATGGAGGGGAAGTTTTTGTTTCTATCTAAAGAGGCGCCCATCTTCATAATTGATCCCTCTCCATGCATTTTCTCGATCTGCTGCATGGCAATGTTGACGGCTTGACCTTTACCAGATTCTTCGACCTCGACGGCTGTTTTTTCCTTGGTGTTTTTTTTCTTAGGCATGACTTCCTTTCAGTTTGATTGGTTATTTTTGGGTTTTTTATTGCTTTAGTGAATTTATAGTACTGTATAATTAGTGAGCTTAAAAGTATGAAACCATTACTTGGTTACCAAAGGTGTAACAAAATAGGAATTGGTTCTTTTAAACGGGGTGTGGCGCAGTTGGTAGCGCGCGCGGCTGGGGGCCGCGAGGTCGCAGGTTCAAGTCCTGTCACCCCGACAG
>JABGTR010000022.1 GCA_018646985.1 Minisyncoccota bacterium | reverse complement strand
AGAGCTGACATGTATTAATTAGAGTTAATTCTACTCTAATTAGAATACGATTCAGCACAGGAGGAGTCAAGGACCCAAGTATGAAGAAAAGATTAAATATTAGTCAAAAAATTCGCTACGCCAGGACAGAAGCTGGTTTGAGTCAGAAGGATTTGGCGAGCAAGCTCCAGTTATCTGATAAAGCGGTTAGCTCTTATGAAGTCGGCCGAGCTCAACCAGGGATAGAGGTGCTGCGAGATATTGGCCAGGCTACAGGCAGACCAGTGACTTATTTTATTGATGATGAGGGGGCGGAGGAGATTGATTTTACGGTGAAAATTAGAAATATTGAGAAAGAGTTGGCGGAGCTAAAAACAGCATTAAAAGAAAAAGGTTATCGAGTTTGAGCAGTTTTGCTTTTATTACACTTGTAGTAGGATTTATTGGTTAAATTACTAATTAGACAGTAATTTACTTGGAGTTGTCTCTTATGGGTATTACCAGTATAATAAGTAATACTTATCAATATAGTATTACTGAAATGAAATTTCACACAAATGTGACTCAAAAAGGTCAAGTTACTTTATCTAAGGCGATCATGGATAAATTAGGCATTAAAACTAGAGATAGAGTAGTGATCGAGGTAAAAGATGACCACATTACTGTCAAACCTAGTCTAGATTTTTTGACATTGGCAGGCTCTTTAAACTCTGTGGCAATTAAAGACAAATCTCCCGAGGAGATTCTCTTATTAGAGAAAAAAGCTGTTAAAGATGCTTATCGAGACTCTCTCTCATGAAAAAATTATATGCAGATACAAATACTTTTTTAAGATTTCTGCTCCAGGATAATGTTAAACAGGCTGAAATTGCTGAAAAGAAATTTGCTTTAGCTAAAGAAAAGAAGCTTCGAGTTATCATCATTTCTGAAATTATTCCGGAGTTAACTTATGTTCTGTCTGGTGTGTATAAGTTGTCTCGGGTGGAAACAGCAAAACAGGTAGCTAATATTCTTAAAACTCCATACTTTGATATTAAACACAGAGATACTTGGGATAAAGTGATGGATTTATATCCACAGGTTAATATTGATGTGGTAGACATATTTTTAGCTGTCAGGGCAAATGAGGAGGGTGGAGAGGTTTTTTCTTTCGATAAAGATTTTGAAAAAATAGCTAGATTATTTTGAGGTACAATACCCCTTATGTCTTTATCCATTGGAATCGTCGGCTTACCTAATGTTGGCAAATCTACCTTATTTAACGCCTTACTGAAACAACAGGCTGCTTTAGCAGCTAATTATCCATTTGCAACCATTGAGCCAAATGTGGGTGTAGTCCCAGTTCCAGATGAAAGACTGGCTAAATTAGCCGAGATAGTGGGTGCTAAGGTGATTAAACCAGCCACAGTCGAGTTTGTGGATATTGCCGGCTTGGTGAAAGGGGCTCATGAAGGTGAGGGCCTGGGGAATAAGTTTTTGGCTCATATCCGAGAAGTGGATGTGGTTTGTCATGTGCTACGAGATTTTAGTGATGAGAATGTGTTGCGAGAGGGAAGTGTGAGTGCTAAGACTGATCGGGAGACGATCGAAACTGAGTTGTTGTTGGCAGATTTGGAGACTTTAGAAAAGCAAAGAGAACCCAAAGGTAAGATAGACAAACTGGAGCTGCAAAAGTGGTCAATTATTACTCGATTTATAGAAAAAGCACGCTCTGGAGAGTTAATTCTGGAAGAGATAAAAAATGATGATGAAGCGCAAATAGCTAAAGAATTAAACTTACTCACAGCTAAAAAGATTATCTATGTGATTAATGTTGATGAGGATAAAGTTAAGGATTCTAAGGGTTTGATGGTGAGTTGGGCTGAAAAATTGGGGGTGACAGCAGAGGAAGTGGTCATTATTAGCGCTCAAATTGAGAGTGAATTGGCTAGTTTAAGTGATGAAGATCAATTGTTGTACTTGAAGGATTTAGGAGTAGAGGAGAGTGGTTTGGAGATTTTGATTAAGCGGGCTTATCAGCGGTTGAGCCTGCAGAGTTTTTTGACGGCTGGAGTGCAGGAAGTCCGAGCTTGGACGGTGCGAGCTGGAGCTACAGCACCAGAGGCAGCTGGGGTGATTCATACTGATTTTGAGAAGAACTTTATCAAGGCTAGAGTAGTGGATTATGATGATTTTGTGAAATATTTGGGTTGGAAGGGTGTTAAGGAGATTGGCAAGATGAGACTTGAAGGCCGAGACTACTTGATGCAAGAGGGTGATGTGGTTGAGTTTATGGTGGGGAAGTAAATTTGAAATTAGAAGATTTTAAGAATATGTCTTGACTTTGTTATCAATTTTGATATCATACTGATGACATGTACTTAAAAAAACTAGTTAAAACTAACAAAACAGTTTTTTCTGTGGTTGATTTACAACAACTATTCAGTCTAAATGATGAAAATTATACTCGCGTAGTAATTAGCCGAATGGTTAAAAAAGGTGAGTTGAAGAGAATTTATCGGGGTATTTATACTTATAAAACTGAATATAATTATTGGGAGTTGGCTAATAAAATTAAAACTCCTTCCTATGTAAGTTTGGAGAGTGTTCTGGTTGAGGTGGGAGTAGTCTTTCAAGACTATGGGCAAATTATTTTTTCAGTGTCTAATAATACAGTCGTGAAAACTGCTCCAGAGAGGGATTTTCACTATCAGCAGATAAAAACTGAAATTTTGAGCAATCCTCAGGGGATTGAGTTTGGGCAAGTGATGCAAGCTTCTCCAGAAAGAGCTATTTGTGATAGATTATATCTGACTCCAGGATATTATTTTGATAATTTAGAATCAATTAATAAAGATAAGTTGATTCACTTAGCTAAGATTTATAATCAGCGAGTTTATCAAGAAGTAAAAAATCTATGTTAGATAAAGCACATCACCGGCAAGTTATGTTCGAGATTTTACAAGAAGTTTACCAGTCTTCTATTGGCAAGTTGCTGGGGTTTAAGGGTGGAACGATGTTGTATTTCTTTGAGGAGCTAGACAGGTTTTCAGTTGATCTAGATTTTGATCTACTAGAAACTGAAAAAGTAGGGCAAGTGCGTCAAGTACTACATGAAATTATCAAAAAATATGGTCAAATTACAGAAGAAAGAGAGAAGAAGCAAACTTTGATCTTCATTTTGAATTATAAAACAGGTCAACACAGTCTAAAGATAGAGATCTCTAAGCGTGTAGATCAAGTGACTAGCTATGAATGGCGTAATTTTTATGGAGTAGATGTGCAGACTATGCAGCTGGAAGACGCACTGGCTCATAAGCTAGTGGCAGCAACTGAAAGGAAAGGTGTGGCAAATAGAGACTTTTATGATATCTGGTTTTTGTTAAAAAGGGGGGTTAGGGCTAATCCGGCGGTGATTAAAAAAAGGACTGATCAAGATTTAGGGCAGTATTTGGATTTTTTAATTAAGTTTATTGATAAAAATTTTAAGTTAAATCAGGTAACGGTGGGTCTGGGAGAATTATTAGATAGGTCTAAGAGAGATTGGGTGAAGGTGAAACTAAAAGATGAGTTATTGGGAAAGCTAGAGTTTTATTTGGATGAATTCAGGCAAGGATGAGGTGGTTGAGTTTATGGTGGGGAAATAAAAGGAGTAAGGAGGAATGTGTGAAACAGGGACACTCCTCCTTATTTAGCAAATATTGATTAGTCATCTCCCTTATAATTTTTTTTCGTTATAGCCCAACTAAAGGCAGCTCCAATTGTTGCCCATAACAAAATATCGAAGTTTTGATTGAGTACTGAAATGTTGATCAAAATAGCTGCTGCTAACGCGGTTGAAAAGATCCACTGTTTGGTGTTTGCTCTATAAATTAAGTACAAAACCAAGCAGCTTACTACGAATACTGGAAATACCCCTTTAGGTATTTCGGAAAAAATGTGACTCACGTTCATTTTTAACTCCTATGTCAAAAAAACTGTGGGAAAGATTTATCTATCTGCTTTGTTAAACTTGCTAACTTACTTGAAGATCCGCTGAGAGATGTTCAGTAAGCTATCCATTTATGGTAAGTAATAACTCACCCCTAGATATCCGATCTATTATCAGAAACCTAGGGGTAAGTGGGTTGCTTCCAAAGCAACCCACTCTATCTCATACTTATGAAAATTCAATTAATGTTCGAGCCTGCGTGTTGCGGTGGCCCGGTCATCAATCAGCTCATAAGCTGAGATGTAAAATTTGAATACGGAATTCAGACACCTATTTTATTGCATCAAGCAAATAAGGTGTCATTTTTTGGATCATATCGGCAGGGATCTCCACTTCCTGCGGGTGAATTAAGCTGGGATAGAAGTTGTTGGCTCCAGTTTCCTGGCACAAGCTGAGTAGCGAGATGGGATCTCCACCTGCCACTGAGTCAAGCCAATAGTACTTGGCTGGGCCAGGGTCACTTACTTCCAACGTCATGGTGACATAAGCAGGATCATAGCCATTGTCAGCTGCGATTCCTTTAGCCACTAGCAGTAGAAAGTTATAACCACTTCCACCAGGAGACATCTTCGTCATGATGTTGTTGCTTGCTGACTCTAGACGGCTCCAGTTAATGTCACCTAACTGGTATCCAGGCATCTGTGCTTCACAGATAGCCATGTCATCAGCTATGGTGTCAGTATCATCCCATGCGATTTCTTGTTCTCTGACTTCATCAACCCAAGGCGTCCATTCCCAGATTTTTTTACTAGTTTTAACGGCAGCTGCCAGCCACAGGTTCGGGTCTTCAACCCGGTTTTCAACCTGATTTCCAGAGAACTGTCCAGGAACGATTGGTCCCCAAACGGTAGCAAATGCCACCTCCACCTTCTCTACATGATAGGTGGATCCATCTCCTTGGGAAAGATGAAGGGTTTCTAACTCATTAATTTTCACATCTTTGATCATTTGCTCTACGTCAATCCCAACGGTGAGGTCAATGACAACGCCATTGGCCTTACAGTATCTAGATCCCTTTTCGAAGATCAACGTTAAGACTTTTTCTGGAGTAGGAGCATCTTCTTTTACCCCAGGCTTTGCAATGTAGAACTGGCGGCAACCAATTCCCATTCCACCGAGACTGTGCATAGAAGTGGTGAAAAATCCCACATCCTTTGAGTAGTCCCAGTTCTGAAAAGCTGCCTGAAAAGCGATTGCATCGCCCATCGAGTAGCTATCCGGGGGAATTAGGTTTTGGATATCTCCAGCACCTTCAGCGCCGACAGTTGCTTTATGATTAGCTACAGCTTCAGCAGCAGCGGCTCCAGCATCTGTTGTTTTAGCAGATGCAATCTCATCTTGACGATGAGACCATTTTCCGAAGATTAGCAATCCTGCGAAGAGAGCAAAGAGAATCAAGAAGGTTTGTGAATTTCTGTTCATATGAACCTCTCTTTTAGAAAGCCTCGGTGATTTTTAGTCACCGAGGCTCATTAGCCCCTTATTGACGACGGGTTAAGCCAGAAACGAAAGTCCCTGGAGTACCATACTCATCATCTGGGGCTTGGATCTGGATAGTATCGGCAGAGATGGGGTTGGGAGCTTCATGAGCGAACCAGATGATAGCGCTTTCATCAATTTCGAAGACATCAGCCAGCTGGCCAAAGTCAACAAAGATTGATTCCAAGTCAAACTCATCTTGATCTACCTTCATTTCCATCACCCCGTTTTCAATCTTAGCGCCTTCAACGGCGACCAGATTTCTTGGCCAGCTGCTGTTGGAGATTTCGCTCATAGTGTAAGGGCGTTCGGCAAGAGTTGTGGGTTGGCTGGCATTCGCCATACTCATCCCAACCAATACGCTGATAGCCAAAAGTGCTACGAGAATCAGGTACCAGACGCGAATTCGGATCTGTTTCCATACGCCGGCTTGTGCCCACATAAATGGGATTTCAAT
This sequence comes from Minisyncoccota bacterium, assembly GCA_018646985.1. Lineage (GTDB taxonomy): Bacteria > Patescibacteriota > Microgenomatia > UBA1400 > PJMF01 > JABBGTR01. The sequence continues at coordinate 87,062 of JABGTR010000022.1, read as the reverse complement.
GGTCCATACAGTTTTATTGATATTCATGGTCTGTGTTTCTCCTTATTTAGGTCTTTCTGAATCTGAATTGAAATCGTTAATTACCAAGTGGGTTGTAAAAACCAACAATAACCCACTCAGTTTGAGCATAGTCTGCAACGCCAAATCTCATATAGTATCCATCTACATGCAGTGCATCGGTTGTGAGCCGAATTCCCGCACAGTTTCCTTGGAAGTAGTTGGCGTATTGTGACAGATTCACCAAATATCCCTGTCCCTGGTTGATCATGTGAACTTGGTTGTAGTTCACCACGCTCCCATTAGAGCATGCGTAGTCTGGTGCCACTGTAAAGTCCCCGAACCAGCTTGCTAAGACAATATTGGTTGGGTCTAAGTGTGACCAGCTCATCCACTTAGTTGGTGCAGGAGTAGGTGTGGCAGGTGGTGCTCCGATGGTGGCAGTTGGAACTGGTTTCGCAGGGATAGTAAAGCCAACAAAGTGGCTCCCGTTGATTGTTAACCAGCTATTGCTGGTTCCAGTTTTTATTGCCAGAGCTTGGCAGGATCCGTTGAAGACTGACTGATACTGACTCATATCAACGGTCAGCGCATAGTCAGCTTCTCCTTCAATAAAGAAGGGGACTGCAGCTATGTTTTTGATCGAGTCATCTGCAAAGTTGCACGCATCGAAAATATTGACCAACACTCGTTTGCCTTGCGGGTTGTTAGTTGCCAACCAACCAACCGCCCCGTGGGGGTTGGTGTAGATCTGCTTAGCTATAGGCTGCGGAGTTACACTAGGAAGCACGGATGCATATACACCCTGAGTCGCCGTTGGTACTAGCGAGGGCGTTGGCGACACGATATTCGGTGTCGGACTAGGCCCTGCCGTTGGTACTCCCTGCGGAGGGGGCACATCGCCACCACCAGGAATTTTTGGCAATGTTACTTCTGGTGCTTCACAACTTGCCTGAATTTGGCTAACCTTACTTTCGTTTGGTACCACGAAGACTCCAGTCTCAACAGCCTCTGCTAAAGCCTGTTCAAAACCGGCTTGCCATTGGCAGTATCTCTGCCCGGCAATCGGAGCCACTGTTATTGCTACAGCTTCACCCTCACTTGATCCAGGCACAACCTTGACTTGTTGTTCAATAAGCCACATCATGCCGTCTAGCAATTCGCTAGCCGTACTCAAACGGACATGCGCATTGCCCAAGTTTTCTTTAGCCCAACCAGGGTTGCTAAATGCAACCTTTAGCCCAGGCCAAATCGGGATTTTCTTAAAAGCGTACCCACTTTCAGATGAATTAGACGCCATGTCCATAATGACGTCATAATCTGCCTGTGGCGGCATTTCTGCCTCATCGGTGCCATTTTCAGGATCACCGGTATTTTCTTCAGCAGCTTCATATACTCCGGCTCCCTCAGGGGTGGCCTTGCAATCACTGTCAAAGAAAGTTTCATCAACCCAAACGTAACCAAAGTTAAAAATCTCTGGCGGTTTGGAACAGTCTACTGTAAAGAACGCAGCGACTAGAAAATACACAGCAGCTGCCAATACGAGAATTGTCAAAACAAGCTCAATTATGCTTGGATTTCTCCTTGGTCGTCTGCTACGGTTATCCGTATAGTATTGAGACATCAGATACTCCTTTTCTATCTCAAGGTTAATTTTCTTATTGAGCTTCTACGATGCAAGCATCGATCTCCGTGCCATATGCAAGGGGGGGTATGTTGATCAGAAAATCTACCCAATACACCTCGCCTTTTTTTACAATGGCACCGCCACGATCATAGACAACCCATTCTTGGCCAAAGGCATAGAGCTTACTGCCAAACTGAATCGAGTTTGGCATCGCTACACCTCTATTGACTACTTCTTCCCAATCAGTCCCTGAAGCCGTTCGACTTGTGCACCATCCGCCTGATTTATCGGCGTTTGGATATCTGCTGGCCCAGGGTGGGATGTAGTTTTCCCGATATTCAAAGCAGTTAGGACCAGCCCAATTGGGCCAGTAATAACTTACTTTTATTTTAATGGGCTTACACATTGGGGGTGGCTGAGCCACTACACCACGATCTGGAAACCCTAAAATTTCTCCACCTGGATTCGGAGAGGGGAAGTCAGCAGAAGGGTTACTTTGCCAACTTGATCCCTCATGAGGGGCATTTTCCAATTGACCTAGTTCTTCGTTGAAGACAATATCTCCTCCTGAAACCAGTTTAACAATTACGATCTCAGGCCCAGTGACTAATGGAGTAGACGCATTTGTCTTATTGGTCAATGGGGAATCAGATGCCTCAACAGAGGCATTCGTTTTATAAGCCCTCATACCTATTATGAGGACCCAAAACACAATTAGCGATTTTGATGCTATTTGCACGAGTCTTATCATAGGTTTCTTCTCCTGTTAGAAAATCTTATTGGCTGCCACCTGCATGATAAACAGCAGGATAGCAGAACAGGTTAGGAACACGTCACCAATTTCGTCGATTTCGTCTTTGGCTCCCTTGATAGTGGAGAGTGGGTATAAGATAAACCCGAAAACTTTCAAGTCTCCTTCAAGGGTTTTAGCAAACGCCAATGCCCACAGCATCCAAAACCCAACAAATTTCACCATAGCCCAACCCAGACTCTTGAATGAGCCAAGCTCATGATAAAGCTCATAAATTCCTGTTAAGACAGCTAAGATCAAGATCAGATCAAATCCATCCCAAGCAAAAATATTAGTTTGGCCACCAACCACTACTCCTCCAAGTAGTTCAGCCCAGAACCAGATCCAGATAAAAAAGACTACACTGTAGGTCTTGTCTCGATCTGATTTTGTGATAGGCATCAGGGTGATTCTAAAGGGGATAGATCCTTCAATATCAACGTATTTTCCATCCCAGGTCCATTTGCCCGTCGCTTCTTCTTTTTCAGCAAATTGCTGACCTTCTTTCTTTGTTTTTACTGGTTTATCCCAGCGTTTTCGCTTGGGATCCGCAACTGGGCGGGAGTTTGATACCAGCCATATGATTGTTATGAAAGCAAGCAGTGCCATGAAGATAATGATAGGCAATGTTTTATCGGTTACAAACCAAAAGGAAAGACCGAAAAACTGCGCTAAATTCATTAGTGGTACCAGGGTCATTATTACTAAGTACCATTTATTCAGCGTTGATTTCACTCCAGCCCGACTTTCCATGGGCGGAATTATCACAATCACTACCGATACCACGAAAAATAGAACAACGTGATACCACTCTTGTGATTTGACTTGCGTCACAAACCAACTCCACTGAGCTTTCTCATTGCTACCAAAAGACGGCATCTCAAACCCAGATCCTTCAGAGGATTCAGAAGTAGCGTCACCACCATTCTGCTTCATGCTTTTGCAATCTGGGGTAGAAAACTCCATGGTAATCATATTTACGTACCCCAAGATGTTCCCACCAGGGCTATTTTTCAGTCCCCACTTGTTTTCATCGGCGTTTACCAGTTCTGCAGCGAAGCACTTCCCCTCAGCATCAGAAACTGTTGTAATTGTTCCATCGATGAGAGTAATGCTTATATTAGATGATACCCAAATGTAGGTGTCACCATCGGATTGCGCCTTTACTGGTGCGGCGGTGGATGTAATGAGAAACAATCCGCCTATGATGAAAAGCCAACGTACAAATTTAAAAAACTTTGTGTTCATTTTCATTCTCCAACTTATTGCTGAATGCCGAGGGCAATCAACATCTCTTGAGTCACCTCAAGAGTGGATAAATCATTCCCCTTCAAATATTCTATGTACAGGTCTTTAAACTCCTGTTCATTCTGAAGGTAGTTAACCCAATTTGTTGGCGTTACTGCACCGGGGCGTAGCCAGTTTAGGAACTGGATGCCCATGCAGTTGTACCGATCCATTGAGTACTCAGGATTTGCATAAGTGATATCCCAGTCAGCGGAGCACGGGTATGCTAAGCTGATCAGAACGGAGTTGGCTTCAGCAACTGGCTCACTGCCGTTGCCATCACCAAGATTCAACTCTTCAGCAGCTGTTGGCTGTGCTTCTTGTGCTTCCTGTGCTTTGCCACCGACTCCTGTCAGTGTTTCTTCGGTCGGTGCAGTTTCTGCAAGCGATTTATCGCCTGGGAAAATGTTCATGACGGCAAAGGCAATAAGCAGCGACAATAAAGCTCCTCCTGCTAATTGTCTGAATCCCAACTTCTTCTTTGCAGGAACAGGCTTACTGGTAGTTTTTTTCACACCAGCAGTTTCTGCTGTTGAAGCAGGTGGTGTAAAATCATGAGCTTGTTGAGCTGGCATAGGTTGTCTTTTACCCAGTCTCTCCTCATCATCATCCTCTACGAAGGTTTTAGCATATTCAGCGATTCCGCTTTCATCGCTAAACGGCGCCTCAGAACGTCTTTCTTTCAAGTCTTTAATGAAATCAGGGATATCTTCTTCATCTCCAAGGACAGGAATGCCAAGATCAATGCGTTCTTCAACTAAATCCATTGGTGGGATTGTAGTCTTAAAGACATCATCCGATTCTGGAAGACCGGTTTCTTCACCATCTAATGCTTTCAAGACATCTTCTGGCAAATAACCTTGATATATTTTTTTCTTAGTCATCAGGTGTTTACCTCCTACGGCTATTCCTGTGTTTTCGCATCATAGGGTTCGACGCAAAAACAATAAGTGTGACAATCATTAGCCACATTAAGTTTCTTTTCGATTTATTTTCTGGGGAAGGTTCTGTTTCAACTACAGGAGTTGGCACATAGTCTTCCTTTTGAATAACGCTACCCCAGTCGGGCTCAGAGGAGTATTCGCTCTGGGTGTAACCACCATCGGGAATGATATCTTCACCCCAATTCGGTTCTTCAAGTCCAGGCTCATAGCCTTCCTTGGAAATAAAATCTACTTCGACACCAATGATGCCATCGGCATCAAAATCGTAGACTTTGTCACCTGGGTTTAAGTTATCCCAGAGTGTGACAATTTGAGGGAGGTCATAGCAGTTGAAAAATCCCCAATAACCTGCATTGTCTCCTGTAGTGTGAATACAAGAGAAGTGGATGTGTGGTTGATATGGCAATGGGCTACCAGCTGGTGGTTGCCAACCCCCGGCAGTAGCAATAACTTGCCCTTTTTTGACCACTTGTCCCACCTGAACAAGTTCTTTGCGAACATGTCCGTAGTGGGTCGTAATGGGGTTTCCAGTTGCATCCCAACCATGAAAGATGAGGATGTTACCTTCCTGAAAGCCTACCCAGCCATTGAGATTGACTTTAACAATCCCATCGCCAGCAGCCAGAACAGTGGCATCTGGATTGTGACCAGCGCCAAAGTCATTGCCGGTGTGACTTTTTTCTGCTCCAATGGAGCTTAAGTCATCACCGAATCCGACCATAATTGGAGCAGAGGGGATTGGATTTTGCCATCCCACTGGCCAATTATCTTGGGCCTGGGCTGGGTTCGTACTTAAGATTAAAATCAACACTAGAGCTAGAGGCCCTAGTGATGACCACTTGCTTTTAGAGCGCATGGGCGCCTCCTATAAGGGTCTAGCCTAGAAGAATAGGGGTGATTTTTTATCGGATGATCACAAACCGTAGGGTATAAATTTGGTTCTCTTCGCTTAGTTCTAATTTTAGGGTTTATTCAATAAAATAAATTAACCTTTAATTTCAATTCTTTCAAATCATTATTCCGTATTCAAATGTTAAGTTGCAGATAAGAAGCGTCAGCAACATTCACAAAATATGAGAATTTTGCGACACTTATTGTCTACCATTTTTCAACAAAACATGGATATACAAAAAAGATCCCACGAAGGGGATATATTTGGATATGTTTTGTTGTTGATATTATATCATAAGAAGCCAAGTTATAGGCTTCTTTTAGTTAATTTATAACATCCCTAGAATTCCGATCACTAATCAGAGTCCTAGGGATGGGCAGGTATTTTAGAAAAACCTGCCTTCCCCAACAAGCAATTTGATTAAAAGTCCAGGCGTGCGCGTTGTATTGCCAGAGGACTGTTAACTAACTCAAGTTGAGCACGTGAATGCTACCTAGCTTTTTTACCAGGTTTGATGAAAATGACCCCCAATCCAGCAATTATTACTGCAAGGAAAAGAATAGCCCAATACGCTGGGTTTACTGGGCTGCTAACTGTGATGGAGAGGTTTGGTTGAATCATGAAACCCATGATAGCCAGGAACACTGCTCCGAGAAAATATAATGGCCAGTAGTTCAGCCATCTGGCTGCGCAGATAAGTAGTACTCCTGCAACAGCTGTAAAAAGAATTGGTCCAAATGTTGTTTCCATTTTTATCTCCTTCTGAGAACAATATAAATCGAGGGATATTCCTCAAGTTTGGGGACTAAAATTGCATTCACGATTTTAAACTGCGAGTGATAAAAACATCACTCACCATTTTTGCAAAATACAAACAGAGAAGCATCCTACTAAAAGGATGCACTTGGTTGTACTTTGCAACTCAAATTATATCAAATTATATCTAAATAGTCAATGCTATAGGATAGTTTTTCTTAAAATAATTAAAAGGGTAATAAGCCGCCTGAGTGTGGCTGAACACCACAGGCGACTTATTGGGTAAAAATAACTCTGATTTTAGGGTTCTACTTTTTTAACGATGAAAATCAAGAAATAGGTTTCATCATCAACTTGCATCTTGAGGCTGTTTAGCAGCTCCAGATCGTCAGTAAGAGCAGGGTAGGAAGTTAGTATGGTTGGATAATTACCAGGCCCAGACCACCAACTGGTAAAGATACTTTCTTCAAGAATATCAAAATCATGAAAGTGATCGGTCTCACCGACACGAAATGTCCCAGGAAGAATTTTCCCGGTCTTACTTTCAACAACTGCAATATGCGCAACAGGAGAGTCTGGGTAGAGATCTTCTATAAATAGATCAACGTCTTCCCATCTGGTTTCTCCGCTCATCGCCTTCTGCAGGAGTAGTTCGTGCATAGTCAGGTTTTCATCAACCCGACTTTTGACCGAGTAAGAGTGTCCACAGTGGTTTATTTCAACAAATACACCGCGTCCATCACTCATTTGCCCAAACATCTGACCATATTGACCTGGGGCAAGAAAGATAGTTGCTTGAATTTGCCCTTCAACTTCCAGAGAAATCATTCCCTGATCTGGAAAATTACGGATTCCAGTATCGAGGAGCTCTTCAAGCAACAATGGGTGAAGGCTCTCAAAGTGGTCGATTGCAAATCCAGACTCCATGTCGATGCAAGGATCTGAATTGGAATCAGATACAAGCGAAGGATCATAGTCACCAAGAACAGGATAATAGTGAGAATACTTAGGCTCGTATGTCAATGCTTCAGCTTTTGAGTCTAGATAGCTAAATGTCATTACTGCGGATACTAAAACCGCTACGATTAGGGTAATTGCTAAAAATATATTTTTCTTTTTATTCATTTTAATTCTGCCTTTTTATTTAACATAATTCCCCTCAGCCAAGGGGATGGTTTGATTTTGAACTTTTATTCAGAGTTATTTTAAGTTGCGAATAACAGATATTATTCACCGACAGCAAAATATAGCCATACAAAAACATCCCACTAATGGGATATGTTTGGATATGTTGTGCTATAGCTATTATAGCACAGTAAGTCAAGTTATAGGCCCACAATCAATGTTGGTTAACAAGCTTTAATACTAGTTGTTGCTTGTTGGGTGGGGGATATCTATACATCCTATAATAATTATTAACCTCAATAAAAATTGTAAATTATCAGTCCCATAATATTAAATTGGTATTCTTTTGTTTTTAAATATAAAGAACGTGTGGGAAAAGGTTCTTGGGTCTCCATCCCCACATAATTCTTGGAAAAATTACTTTCTCTTACTTAGCCCTGGCAAGGATTTTTTTTATTGAGCAATGGTGGTGATAGAGATTCCATCTTCATAGTCGACGACTACACCAATCACCCTGGAACTTTCTTATTAATATAATTTACTCAAGTATGTTACAATACTGCTACTTAAAAACTCGATACGTCTTCTCACCAGAGGTGAGATCCAAGTATAATTACCTTTCCAGGCGTACGAGATCATAGAAAGGGACTAATATGATTAAAATTATTGCTGACAAGCAACCTAAGCTCTACGAGCTAACTTATCTACTTCCTGCAGATTTTACCGATTCAGAACGGGCCACAGCCAATGAAGATGTCACTAAGCTCATCACCAAATACAAAGGTGAAGTCTTGGAGACTCAAGATTGGGGTAAGAAAGACTTAGCTTACAAAATCCGTCACCAGGGTAAATTTCACCCTCAGGCAGTCTACACTCATCAAGTAGTCAAGTTCCAACCAGATCAGGTTCAAGCTTTCGAGCGAGAATTACTCTTAGAAGAAAAAGTAATGAGACAGCTCTTAGTAGTGAGTGAGAATCAATCAAAACCAGCAGCTACACCAGAGGAAAAAAAGAAGTAAAATCACTTTTGTTACACTTGTGGTAGGCTTAGGGTAATAATCTAAAACCTATTAATAAAGTGATTACAAGAAAGGCAAACTTATGGCAGTTAGATCACTCAATAAAGTAATGTTAATCGGGAACTTAACCCGAGATCCAAACTTAAGATACACCCCCAAGGGAACTGCAGTCTGTTCATTCGGACTAGCTACTAATAGAAGCTGGTCTCCAGCTGATGGTGGTGACAAGCAAGAACGAGTCGAGTTTCACAACATTGTATCTTGGGCAAAACTAGCCGAGATCTGTGGTCAGCTCTTACACAAAGGCGACAAAGTTTACTTAGAAGGTCGTCTCCAAACCAGAGAATGGAAAGGTGATGATGACCAGAGTAGACGGACCACTGAAATTGTGATTGATAACATGATGTTACTCCGATCCGCCGGAGGTTACTCTCCAAGCCAAGATGCAGGTGGCAATGATGTCCCCGCAGAACCAGCTGAAGACAAAACTCCAGCTCAAGACCAAGTAGAAGAAACAGAAGATGTCTCAGATGACATTCCATTTTAGGAAGAAAGGATAATAATTTATGGCAAAAAAAATAGATATGACTAATCTTAATTACAAAAACCCTTCAGCTTTGGGTAAGTTCGTTACCCCTCAAGGATATATCGTACCTAGATCTAAGTCTGGCTTAAGCCAAAAAGAGCAACGCCGCTTAGCTCGAGAAATTAAAAGAGCTCGACACTTAGCAATGTTGCCGTTTACCCAGACTGTCTAGCTCATGTACAATGAGCGATTATGGTAAAGCAAAAGATTTCTATTTCTGTCCTTCGAAATTTTAGCTTAGGTTTATTGATCCTAATTTTAGGTGCAGTCCTTGGTTACCGTTACGGTCAGGTTGATACTGGCTTTAATAAAGTCCCTCTTTCACAAATTATTAAGACTCAAACCCCAGACGAGAGAGCTGGTGTTGATTTTTCAGTTTTCTGGGAAGTTTGGGGATATTTAGATCAAACCTACCTAAATTCTGAAGATTTGGATGCTGTCACCATGGTTGATGGCGCTATTTCAGGGATGACGGCCGCCATTGGAGATCCCTATACTGCTTACTTACCACCCAAGAGAAATCAGCGTAGTGCTGAAGATTTAGCAGGCTCTTTTTATGGGGTGGGGATTGTATTGGGTTATATTGATGAAACTCTAGCTGTGATCTCGCCGCTAGATGGAACCCCAGCCGCGGAGGCTGGTATTCAGGCTGGAGATTTAATTCTTCATGTTAAGGATGAAAATAAGAGTTTGGATGAAGATACCGTAGGCTGGACATTAGATGAAGCGATGGAGAAAATTCGTGGCCGAAAAAACACTCATGTCATTTTAACTTTACTTCGTAAAAATGGACCTGAGGATAGCTATGGTGATCCAATCGAGTTTGATATTACCAGAGGTGAAATAGTAGTTGAGTCAGTTGAGCTTAAGTTTGTCGAGCATAGCGGAAAGAGAGTGGCTCATCTTAAAGTTTCTAAATTTGGTGAGCGTACTCCCCAAGAGTTTGATCAAGCTGTAAAACAGATTTTGGCAGATAAAGGTAGACTTGATGGAATTTTATTAGATTTAAGAAATAATGCGGGTGGCTTCTTTGATGGAGCTATAGATCTGGCAAGTGAGTTTATCGATGAAGGAGTAGTGGTCTCTCAAAAAGGTAAGTTCACTAAGCGAGATTTTAGAACCAAGGGTAAGGCTAGATTGGCCAACTTCCCATTATTAGTTTTAGTTAATCGGGGCAGTGCTTCCGCCTCAGAGATTTTAGCTGGTGCGATTCGTGATCAGCTTGATGTTAAGCTAATCGGAGAAAATACTTTTGGAAAAGGGACTGTTCAAGATAGGCGTGAACTCTCCAATGGTGGCGGACTTCATGTGACTATTGCGCGTTGGTTACTTCCTAAAGGTGACTGGATTCATGAAGAAGGTATTCCGGTCAGTGTTGAGGTCAAAAATGACTATGAGACCGAGCAAGATGAAGCATTGCTGCGGGCAATTGAAGAGCTCTAGAATCAGCGCTATACTAGAGTTTATCGATGAAAATTACCCCTCAAATTAAAACATTTTCTCTGGGACTATCAGTTTCCATCTTAGTTTTGGTTTCATTTTTTGCAGGGGCGATCTCAGATCGAGTATTTGTGATCAAGCCGATCAACCTTTTGACAAATAAGAGCAGCTCTCAGGTTCAGCCTCAGCAGACTGAAGTCACTAAATTGGCCACACTCGTGTCTCAGCCAGCTTCGATTGCAGATGTGGCCGAGGTTGCTTCAGAGTCGGTGGTGACAATCCTAGTCAGGAGGAAAGAAGATGCTTTTGAGTTTCAAAGAGATATTGGGACTGGTTTTGTGGTCAGAGAAGATGGTCTAGTTGTGACAAACAAGCATGTAGTTTCGGATGACAAAGCTGAATATTTAATAGTTGATAAAAACAGCAAAGAGTACTCAATTTTAGAGATTTATCATGATCCAAAGCATGATTTAGCTTTGATTAAAATTGATAAGTTTTCTGCATCAGCACCATTGTTGTTGGCAGATTCAGCTCATCTTCGGGTCGGGGAAGAGGTGATTGCGATTGGGACTGCATTGGGTGAGTTTCGGCATACGGTGACAACGGGAGTTATTGCTGGTCTAGGTAGAAGTGTCCAGTCGATAGATGCTGGCTCAAAAAAAGTTGAAGATTTGACTGGCTTAATCCAGACCGATGCAGCAGTGAACCCAGGCAATTCTGGCGGGCCACTTTTGGATAGAATAGGTCAGGTAATTGGCGTAAATGTCGGGGTAGCAGTCGGGTTAGAAAATATGAGTTTTGCTCTTCCTATAAACCTAGTTAAAGAGCTGGTTGATACTTATGAATCAGGAGTTATTCCTCAGTAGTGAGTCGAGTCATGACTGTGGTGACTACGTTTTCAATATCACCGCTCAAGATTCCTTCTAGATTGTGCCAAGATTCCTTAATACGGTGGTCGGTGACTCTATTCTGGGGGAAATTGTAAGTACGAATCTTTTCAGAACGTCGAGCTCGACCAATACTTTTTCGAGCTTGGCCAATTTCCTTGAGTCGAGCTTCTTCTTCTATTTCCCAAAGTTGAGCTCTGAGTAATTCGAGAGCAATTTGACGATTTTGAGCTTGTTTTCGTTCTTGGCGAGCATTGACTACTAATTCACTTGGCTCATGGACTAACCTGACGGCACTACTAGTTTTATTGACAGACTGTCCACCAGCCCCACCAGCCCGCATAAATGACCAAGTTAGATCATCATTGTTGATTACTACCGCTTGAGGATGGACTTCTGGTAAAACTGCAACTGTGGCAGTAGAGGTATGGACTCGTCCCTGTGATTCAGTCACAGGAACTCTTTGGACTCGATGGACCCCAGACTCAAACTCGAGTAATTCGTAGGCAGTCAGAGCTTCATCAAAACCTTCAAGCTGAGTTTGGCCTTTAATTTTAATAATCTGGTCATCAATAAACTCGACTTTGAAATTTAATTTTTCGGCAAAACGAGTGTACATTCGCTGCAGTTCTTCGGCCCAGATCTTGGCTTCATCACCACCAGCTCCTTGGCGAAATTCTAGAATAGCATTCTTATGCTTGGTAATTGGTCCGGCTGAGTTTTGAGATTGAGCTGCTTGCATTTGGTCAGCAGCTTGAGTGAGAAGCTTTTTTTGTTCTTCAAGATTTTCAATTTCCAGTAAAGCCAATTCCTTGAGGTCAGGATCATCAGCCAAATTACGATTTTCCTGGATCTTTACTTCTAATTGATCAATTTGATCTTGATATGGGCTAGTCATCCTAGGCAGCTAATTAACTTGGGTTTTACTAGATTTTTTAATCTTAGTTTTTTCTTCACCCAATAATTGCTTGTATGACTTTTGATCAGCGTCGTCTTGTTTTTTACTAGATTTCTTTTTGGTGGTTTTTTTAGCAGCTTGTGCAGCAGCCATCTTTTTCTTAAATTTATCGACTCGTCCCTGACGATCAACAAACTTCATCTCACCAGTGAAAAATGGGTGACAAGCACTACAAATATCAACTTCAATAGTTTTTTGAATAGAGCCGGTAGTAAAAGTGTTTCCGCAGGCACAGCTAACGACTGCGTCGTGATGCCATTTAGGATGGATTCCTTGTTTCATAGAGAGGAGTATTATATCATAGTTGAGAGAGTGAGAAAGAGGAAAGGAGGACGAATTATTTAAATAATTAAGGGCGTGTGGCCCTGCTTTAGCAGGGAAACGAGGAAGAGGGGTCTATCTTTGATAGACAATCGAACCTTTCAGTCTGTGCGACAGGAAGAGCATCTGCGGAAACCCTCTGGGTGAGTTCACATCCACAAAGTATTTAGTTAAAACTAAAGAGCAATCTCTAGACCAAAGCTAAGTATTATTGAATAGCGTACACTTTTGGTGCGTTTTTTTTCTAAAAAATTATATTTTTAACCTGAAAGGTAGTTATGTGCGGAATTTACGGTGCTGTCGTTAGTGAACAAGATGCGGGTCGAGTTGTTTATCAAGGTCTAAAAAGACTTGAGTATCGAGGTTATGATTCGTGGGGAGTGGTTGTCACCAAAGCTGATGATTTTTTCATGGAAAAACAAGTGGGTAAGATTGATCAAAATCATCAACTAGGTTTGCCTGAGACCTCGATTTCAATTGGTCACACTCGTTGGGCGACACATGGGGGAGTTACTCAAGTGAATGCTCATCCTCATTTAGCAAAAAATGGTTCATTTGCATTAGTGCAAAATGGAGTGGTAGAGAATTATCAGCAGCTGAGGGCAGAGTCAATTGAGCAAGGTTATGAGTTTGAGTCTGAAACAGACACAGAAGTGATTGTGGCTCTAATTGAGCAGCTGATGACTCACAAAAAAGAACTACAGCCTTCACTAATAACCTTGAGAGAGGCCTTTAGTAAATTAGGGGGCAGAAATACAATTTCTTTAGTCACTAAATCTAAATCTATCATGGCAATTCGTCAGGGTTCGCCACTGATTATTGGTAGAAATAAGCAAGGTGAAGTTTTCATCTCTTCAGATGTGATTTCTTTAGCAACTGACGCTGATGAATACTTAATGTTAGATCATGGGCAGGGAGTAGTTATTACCGATAAAAAAGTTCAGCCATTTATAGCAGACACAGGTGAGGAGTTTGCTCCTGACTATCAACCAATCAAAGTTGCCAGCGTTGGGTTTGATAAAAAGGGCTTTGCAGATTTTATGCTCAAGGAAATTTATGAGCAGTCAACAGTTTTTAATAATGTCACCCAACAACCTCTAGATCAGTTGTTAGAGTTAACAACTGAAATTAATCAAGCAAATAGAGTATATGTATTAGGTGCAGGAAGTGCGAGTTTTGCAGCTGGTCAAATTGCTTTTTGGTTAAGAGAGCAGGGTATACAAGCTACGGTTTTAAAATCATATGAGGCCAGATCTTATCGAAAATTATTCTCTGATCATGACTTATGTATTGCTATTAGTCAGAGTGGGGAGACTGCTGATACAAATGAGGTGGTAGAGTGGTTGCGTCAATCTGGAGTAAAGATTGCTAGTATTGTGAATATGCCTGGTTCAACTCTAACTGCTTTTTCAGATCTACCATTTATGTTGCAGGTCGGGTCAGAAGTGGGAGTAGCTAGCACTAAGGCATTGTCTGGGCAGATGGTTTGGGGCAAATTAGTTAGTGATTTGATTGCTGGTCAGACTTTAGCTGATTATCAAAAACAGGTCAAAGCATACTCAGCTCAGCTTAAAACTTGGTTTGATGGTTCGGCTGCTAAGCAGCTTAAATTTTTGGCTCAAGAATTAATCAAAAAAGACCGGTTGTTCGTTTTGGGCAGAGGTCAACTTTATATGCCAGCCCTAGAGTTTGCCCTAAAATTAAAAGAAATTAGTTATATTCATGCTGAGGGATTCAGTGGTGGTGAGCTAAAGCATGGGGTGATTGCGCTGATCGAGAAAGGCACCCCAGTGGTGTGCTTGGTGGCAGAAGATGAAGAAAAAAATGATATGCTAAGTGCGGCTGCAGAAGTTAAAGCGCGTGGAGCCAGGGTGATCGGAGTGGCGGCAGAGAATAATCAGCTTTTTGATGACTGGATTAAAATCCCAGACAATCAGGAATTTATCGCCATTTCCAGTTTTCTCCCAGCTCAGCTACTGACTTATTACATGGCAGTCGAGCAGGGTTATGACCCAGACAAGCCACGTAACTTAGCCAAGAGCGTCACAGTTAAGTAAGGAGTTAAAATGAATTTAAGTGAATATTTAGCTAAAAATCCCAAGAAGTACCTAATCTTTGATTTTGATGAGACGATTGCTAAGCTAGAAATGGACTGGAGTCACTATTTTTCAGAGATGGGTCTGCTTTATAAGAAATTTGACCCGAGTTGTCAACACGTCGCCTTTTCTGAGTTTGAAGGCTGTAATGATTTTGTCAGAAAATATGGGCAGAAAGTATCTCCATTAATTAGGGCTGCTACTCAAGATTATGAAAAAAAGTTTAATCATGGTTTGACTCCATATCCAGAATTAGTTGAGTTTATTAAAAATGTTCAAGGCTATGAGCTGTCTGTTTATTCAAGTAATTCTAGGCAAACGGTGCTAAAAGGATTGGCAGAACTGGGGCTAATAGATAAGTTTGAGCAAATAGTGAGTCGTGATGAGGTGACATATATTAAACCTGATCCAGATGGATTTTCTTTAATTTATGATCCAACGACTGCTAAAGAGGATTACCTAATGATTGGTAACAGCTCGGCTGACAAGGGGATGGCTGAAGCTGTAGGAATAGACTTCTTCTTAGCGGAGTACTTTAGGCCAATTTAGCAACTACATCTTCAACGCTCATCATCTCTTGATCACCAGTTTCTAAATTCTTCAGAGAGACTTGGTTGTTTTTAGCTTCTTCTTCACCGATGATAATAACGTATGGAATGTTCTTTTTATCAGCATACTTAAACTGCTTACCAATTTTATCAGTATTATCTGGATAGAGTTCTGTTTTAATATTTGCTTGGCGTAATTTTTTAGCAGTTTCCAGAACTTGGTCTTGATATTTTTTGTCAAAAATTGACATTAAAACCTGAGAGGAGCTATTTAGATTTGGGATTAAGTTCAGCTGGTCAGCAGCTTCAACCGTACGATCAAACCCGAAGCCGACACCCGTAGCAGGAATTTTTAAGCCGGTAAGCCGTTCCATCATCGAATCATAGCGTTCACCACCACCTACGCTGCCAACTGGATAATCTTCAATCACAATCTCCCAGATAGGCCCTTCAGAATAGCTAAATGAGCGGGCTAGAGTGGGTTCAAAACGATAGAAATCGCTACTAAAACCTGAGTTTTCAAGATAGTTAATAATAGTGTTGATTGTCTCATCTGGTTTAATATTCATGATCTGTTCAAAATATTTTTCAGCCTGAGTCTGATCAATGCCTTTGTTAGTCATATCCTTAATCACACCCTCACGACCGATTTTGCTAAGCTTATCAATCGCTACAATTGCCTGGTAAGGAATGTCTTTCATGAGCTCACGACTGTTGAAGATGATGACTGGTTTTTTAAAGCCAATTTTAAGATAAGTTTCTAGGTTTTGAGCGATAATCTCGGCATCAGCCTCAGGTCCTTTGACGCCAAAAATATCTAGGTCAAATTGGGTAAATTCTCGGTATCGGCCCTTTTGAGGTTTTTCGGCTCTAAACACGGATTGGACTTGATATCTGCGGAATGGAAAGACGAGGTCATTATAGTTGGCAGCCACATAACGACAGGTAGGCACGGTTTGGTCATAACGCATGATCACATCTCTGCCGCCATTGTCAGTGAATTTATAAAATAATTTTTCGTCTTCACCGATCTCACCTTGAAACAACTCAAATGGTTCTAGAGTTGGAGTTTCAATGGGTTCATAACCCCATTCTTCTGCAGTTTTAATCATCACATCGCGCACCCACTGTCTTTTTCTGGCATCAGCAGGCAAAATATCACGAAATCCCTTGAGTGTTTGAGTGTTTGATTTTTTCATATGTCTCTTTCTAATATATTGTAACAGTTACATGCCGTCTAGGCTGCCTGTATAGAGATCTGTTCTAGTTTGTCTCCATTCACTCTGGAGCTTTTTTTGTTCTCCAGGTAAAAGCTTTTCTAATTCTTCCATGCTCATATCTTTTTTTTCTGAAAGCCATCTGGCAAATTTTACTTCATCGCTCCAGTAGTAGTTTGATTTTTCTTTATTCATTTCAACTTTCCAATCACTGCTTCAGCAACTTCAAGCACTTTGGCATTCTTAATTAAAGGCACTACTTTATCGATGTCTTCATAGAAAGCTCTATCTTGTGTGATAGCTGGGCTGACTGAGCGGACCAATTTATAGACTGCTTCAAATACAGGTGAAGGTTTAAGTGGCTTCCTAAACTCATAAGCTTGGCAAACAGCTAAAAGTTGGATGGCAAGAATAGCCTGAGTATTTTTGATAATCTCTCCAGCTTGTCTGGCAGCAATAGTGGCCATAGAAACGTGGTCTTCTTGATTAGCAGAAACAGGAATAGTATCCACACTACATGGTGAAGCCAAAACTTTATTCTCAGAAATCAAAGCAGCTTGGGTATATTGTGAAATCATCAGCCCCGAATCTAAACCAGCGCTTTTTACTAAGAATGCTGGTAAGTCACCTGAACAAGCCGGATCCATCAAGTTATTGGTTTGACGTTCCATGATGTTTCCTAAGTCTGTCACGATGATTTTTAATAGATCTTGCGTATAGCCAATTGGTGCGCCGTGGAAGTTAGCTCCAGTTAAGCAAACTTTTTCTTTAGTAAAGAAAAGTGGGTTGTCAGCCACTGCATTAATCTCGGTTTCAGTGACACGACGAATATAATTTAGAGCTTCACGAGCTGCCCCTACTACTTGAGGCACAGATCTTAATGAGTAAGCATTCTGAACATTAATTTTTTCTTGTTCCATAATTTCGCTCTTAGCGAGCAGCTGGCGTAAATTTGCTGCCACCTGGCTTTGACCCCTATAACCCTTAGCGTCGTTATAAAGAGCGCTGTAAGCAGACTCGACACAGTTTAGGACTTCAATATTCATACTGCAGATAACCTCAGTCTGTTTGATTAGTTTTTCAACATCAAAAACATTGAATGATGCGACGGCACTCATATATTGAGTACCGTTCATGATGGCTAATCCTTCGCGGTAGGCTAATTTAATCAGGGGAATACTAGCTTTTTTCATAGCAGCTTTTCCAGACATAATTTTGCTTTTATAAAAAGCTTTTCCTTCTCCAATGGCTACTAGACCCATTTGGGAAAGAGGAGCTAAGTCACCAGAAGTACCCACTGAACCCTTGTTGTAGAAAGTTGGGGTAACACCTTTATTTAACATCTCGATAAAGGTGTTAAATAGTTTAGGCCTAACTCCCGAATAGCCTTTAGCAAATAGAGCTGTTCGCAGAAACAGAGTGGATCGTGCGATTTCTTCATCAACGATGTCGCCCCAGCCTGCACTGTGAGCTTTAAGCATCCGAGTGGAAAGGTCACCAGCTTTTTCTTTTGAGAGTAAGACGTTACCAAAACCACCAATGCCGGTGTTTAAGCCATACATCACATCACCTCTATCCAGCATCTCGGCAATTGCATCCCAGTTATCCTGGATTTTGTCTAAAGCTAATTGAGTTGGCTTGATTTTTGCTCTATCACGTCCAATACTGACCACATCTTCAACTGTAAGTGGCTGATTATTTAGTTTAATAGTTTTTTTATTTTTCATATTTATCTTTCTTTAATTTATTTTTACTAAGGGGTTTTCCAAATTAAAAAACCCCGCTGTTGGCGGGGTAGAGAATTGAGTTTTTATTTTTTTGTTAGATCACGAAAACTACACCCGCCATTTTATGTTGGGGGTGATGATGAGCAATGCTGGTTTGAGGATTTATTTCAAACATAATCGGCAATTATACATGAACTAATTTTTATGTCAACGTGTTAGTGTGATAATATAAAATTGAGCTGTTTTTATTATTTGTTACACTTGTGGTAGGAATCCATTGTTTTGCTACTTGTTAGCACGTTTTTCACGAGATAATATTTGGCTAATCATGTTAACCAAACAAGATAAAAAATACCTTCATAAAACTTTTGCTACTCGCAAATATCTTGACGACAATTTTGTTAATAAAAAAGAGCATGATCAGTTTGCAGCTAGTGTAGCTGGAGAGTTTTTACAAATCCACAAGCAGTTTGTGGCTGTAGGTAAAAGATTTGACAAAATTGATGATAGATTCGATAAAATGGAGAGTTTAATAGAAGAGGTATTAGTTGAAGTAAAAGATACTAATAAAAAGTTTAGTAGAACGATTGAGCGAGTTGATGGGGTTGAGCTGCACTTAGGTTTATCAGTAGCTTAGCTTTTTTGAGGATAAAGTCTTTCTAAGACTGTCTTATATCCTTTGTATGGTTCCTTATGTAAGAATCTAGCCACTCGAGTGACAGTAGTGGTGCTAGTGTTGAGTTTTTGGGCAATTTTGGCGTAAGACATCTCTGTAGTCCAAAGTAATTTAGCTATTTGGAAGCGAGTTTCAAATTCATCTTTTTCTGCTGGAGAAAGCAAGTCTCTGAGAAAGTTTTTAATTTCTTTTTTATTCTTAAGTTGCTCAAAAGCAGCTAGTAGATCATCTGTTTGTTTTATCATAAGTGTTATTATACGGTAAAATATTCACTTCAGGGGCTCATAGGTAAACGGTATACCATACCCTTCGCATGGGTAAATTCCGGGTTCGATTCCCGGTGAGTCCACCACTTACGTCATCATCTCCAACGCACCATCTTCTGTCACCAGGATCATATTCTCATACCGATAGCCAAACTTTCCTTCCAAATAAATACCTGGCTCAATAGTAATTACCATCTGCGGCAAAATAGGTTGCTCATTGTTCCAGTTTAAGGAGAGGTTCTCATGTAGATCTAATCCCAGCCCGTGCCCGGTGGTGTGGATAAAATTTTTACCATAACCAGCCTCAGTGATAGTACTCCTCGCAGCGTGATCTAAGTTTTTAGCTAAAATCTGATCATTTTGACGATTTTTAAGTACAGCTACTGCTGCTTGATAAGCTGTTTTTACATTTTCCTCAATCTTTAAAAATTCAGCATCTGGACTCTCACCAAACCAAATAGTTCTAGTCATGTCACCATGATATCCATTCACCGTTCCTCCCAGGTCTATTAAGATTGGCATCTCTAATTTAAGTGCCATCTCGGTAGGCTGATGGTGAGGTAGAGCAGAGTTGGGGCCAAAAGCGACAATAGTCGGAAAGGCTGGTTTTTCTGAGCCAAATTTTTTGAGTTCAGTTTCAATAATTTCTTTGAGTTGAATTTCAGTCATGCCCACTTTTAGCATCTTAATTGCTGCAGTCACTGCTTGCTGGGTGATTTGGGCCGCTTTTTTAAGATTCTCAACCTCTCCTTCATCCTTAATAGTTCTCAGTTTCCAGATGTGTTGACGATCAAAACCAGCTATTTTTAAGAATGAGAGCTTATCTAGAGCTTCGTATTCATCGACAAATAAATTAGATTTATCAACCAAGAGCTCTTTGAGGTTTTCTTTTTGGTGTAATTTTTTAATTTCAGTTCCAACTTTGCTGAGAGCACAGCCTTTATGAGCATTTATTCCAGGTGGAGATTGAAAAGGAGAGAAACTAGCGTGGAAGAAGATATTGGTAGTAGGGGTGATTAAGAGAAAAGACTCTCTTTCTTCAGGAACCAGATGATTGAAGCCCGTCAGGTAAGCAATATCAGTGGGGACAGAGAGCAGTAAGCCTTGATTTTCACTCAAAAATTGACTGAGCTTATTAATTCTATCTGCAAATTTACTCATTGTCTTGGAGTGCCTCTAATGAAACCAGAGATCTAATAATAGAGGCATTCTTGCTCTCGTCGTCTTCGTCTCCAATTATTAAGACCTGAATGTCTTCGGTGAAGTCATTCTTAAAAGCAGTTTCACCACTTCGATCTTGGTACTTAGTTTTTGTTCCAGTTTTAAAAACTAGCTCTTCATTTTGTCTTGATAGGATCGTTATTTCTTTTGAAGATTGATCAATAATTGTACCCATGGCCACCAGGTGATTCTTAGGTCGAATACTTACCGAAGAGACCAGAATTCTTTTGGGGGTAAAAGCATCATCAATGATTAATCCCATTACTACTAGCCAATCACCAACAGCTACATCATCGATTGAGATTTCCTGATTAGATTTAAGTAAAGATACGTTTTCATCAAAAGGAATAATTTCAGTGCCTTTAGTATTGGTAATAGTTAAACTCTCTTCAGTAACGCGTTCTACTTGACCGATAAAGCCCCGTTTTTGCTGCGATATTTGATCAATGACACCTTTAATCTGATCACTTTTTTCTTCAACAATTCTTTGGATTCTCTCTTTTAGCTCTTGGGTGGTTTCAGCTGGGCTAGGTGAGCCTGAGGTGGTTGCCTCCTGAGCCATAGCAGGCTTAACAATGACTAGGACTAGTAAGGTTAGTATAGAAAATAAGATTTTTTTCATTTTTTATTCACCTTGATCTACTTTTGCAGAATCGGTAGCAACTTCACTACTTTCTTCAACTAGTGGTTTAGTAGTGTAGATGATAGTTCTTTCTTTGACTACTACCTTGCCATCGCTATCGATTACATGGACTTCAATGATATTGCTCCCTAATTCCAACTCACCTTCAATGGAGAAATTACCAGATTCATCAGCGTTAGTAATTGATTCCTTATCATTTATAAATATAACCACGTAGCTATCGGCAATAGTAGTTCCGGTAATAGTGGTAACAGGCTCGTTGACGATAGTTTCATCCTCTGGACTGTGGATAGAGAGAATGCCGGTAGTCTCATTTTCTGCTTCTACTGAAGGGCTAACCTCTAGTTTTTCGGTGGTTAGTTCTGGTTTAGCTAATGAGCTCTGGGCTGTATAAACTCCATAAACAATAATTAGCCCGAAGAAGAGTCCGACTAATACTGAGATGAGCATTTCTTTTTTCATTTAAGTATCTTATTATACCTTACATATGATTATTACCTACAATGGACACTCTAGTTTTAAATTAAAAGGCAAAGATGGCTCAGTCGTGACTGATCCTTTTAGCTCTTCAATAGGCTTTGATTTTCCCAAAACAAGTGCTGATATTGTCACTACTTCTCATGATCATGAAGATCATAATCAAGTGGGTAAAGTTGGTAAGACAGCTCGCAGAGATCAACCATTTGTGATCAATGCTCCTGGCGAGTATGAGGTAGGTGGCATCTCTGTATTTGGGGTAAAAACATCTCACGATCAATCGGAGGGTGAAGACAGAGGAACAAATATAATCTTT
The DNA here is from genome assembly GCA_018646985.1 of Minisyncoccota bacterium. Lineage (GTDB taxonomy): Bacteria > Patescibacteriota > Microgenomatia > UBA1400 > PJMF01 > JABBGTR01. Next base: position 65,246 of record JABGTR010000022.1, on the reverse strand, counting down.
ACCTTCTTATTAGATGAGATGCGGGTTTGTCATTTGGGAGATTTAGGCCATGAGTTGAGCCCGGAACAGATCAAAAAAATTGGCTCAGTTGATGTTCTTCTTTGCCCAGTTGGTGGAGTTTTTACTATTGATCCTAAGCTTGCTGTCAAAACAATTAAGTCTCTAGAGCCCAGCATTGTGATTCCAATGCATTATAAAACCCCAGCCCATGATGAAAAAACTTTTGGAGAGGTGTCTACTTTAGAAGAGTTTTTGAAAGAGTATGGTGTTGAAGTCGAAGCTGAAGAGAAATTGAATATGGATAGATCTCGTTTACCAGAGGAAACAGAAGTGGTGGTGCTGCGACGGGGATAGGGTATACTGTTGATACTTAATTTCTTAAAATATTAGTCAAGTTCTGCCCAGATAACTACATGGTTGATAAAAGAGTACCTCCTCATAATATCGATGCTGAAGAGTCAGTTTTAGGCTCTGTTTTAATTGATTTGGAAGCAATTATTAAAATTGGTGAGATTTTACGTCCAGACGCTTTTTACAGTCCAGCCCATCAAGCTATTTACCAGGCAATGGAGACTTTATATGAGGCTCGCAGCCCTATTGACGCAGTTACCTTAACCAATCAACTCAAAAAACAAAAACAACTGAAACAAGCCGGCGGTGCTTCTCGAATTGCTGAGCTGTCTAACTTAGTTTCTACAGCTGCTAATGTTGAACATTACGCCAAATTAATCATTGAAACTCATGTCAGACGACGAATGATTAAGCTCTCTGGAGAGTTAGCTGAGAAGGCCTTTGATGACGGTGTTGAGTCGGGTGAGTTGATGGATATTGCGGAACAGAAAGTTTTTAAAGTCTCTCAAACTAGAAGTGATAAATCTTTTACTCCATTGAAAGATACTTTGGTGGAGAGTTTTGAGCGCTTAGATGAGCTACAACGCTCTGGAGGTGAGTTGCGGGGAGTGCCGACTGGATTTAATGATCTGGATCAAGTTACAGCTGGTCTGCAGCGTTCTAATTTAATTATTTTGGCCGCTAGACCTGGTATGGGTAAGACAGCTCTGGCTTTAAATATCGCTCACTATGTAGCAGCTAGTGCTGCTAAAAAAGTGGGTTTCTTTTCTCTAGAAATGAGTAAAGAGGAGTTAGTGGATCGTCTATTGGTTTCGCAAGCAGATATCGATGCTTGGAAGTTAAAAACTGGTCGATTAGATCAACAAGACTTCTTGAAGCTTTCAGACGCCATGGGTGTTTTAGCTGATGCACCGTTATTTATTGATGATACTCCTGGTATGTCTATCTATGAAATGAGAACTAAGGCTAGAAGATTGGCTACTGAACAGAACGTAGATTTAATTGTAATGGACTATTTGCAGTTGGCTCATGGCCAGACTCGCGACAATCGCGTTCAAGAGGTGGGTGAGATTTCACAAGGATTAAAGAATATCGCTCGTGAGTTAAAGATTCCAGTTCTTGCATTGTCACAGCTTAACCGTTCTGTAGAGAGCCGTGGTGAAAAAGCTCCTCAATTATCAGATCTAAGAGAATCTGGTTCTATTGAGCAAGACGCAGACGTAGTCATGTTTTTATACCGAGAAGATGATGATATTAGAGAATCTATGAAGCTCAAAATTGCTAAGCATCGTAATGGAGCACTAGCGACAGTAGATCTCTTTTTTAGAGGTGACAGAATTAAATTCTTTGATATGGCTGCTAAGCCGACAGCTTAGGTTGGTACTTGGCCAAAGAGTAGATACAGCAATCCCGTAGATAGAAAAATAAACATCAGAAAAAATCCCAATGTAGATTTAAGGCTTTTGAAAGCTCTTTCGGGGTGAGGTGAGTCAGTTTTGATGATGATAATTAGTGCAACTGAAAACCAGATCACAGTTTTGATGACTAGCCACCAAATATTATTGACATTAAAAGCAGATTGAACGATAACTTCGACGGGTGGCATAATTGTATAATTATGATGACTGATTTAGGATATAATATCAAGCATTAAGCCGTGGTGGCGGAATTGGTAGACGCGTGGGTCTCAAAAACCCATGAAGGCAACTTCGTGAGAGTTCGATTCTCTCCCACGGCACACTCAGTTATTTTTTTAGGTTCGAGTCCACTAGTCACTGCAAACGGCAATAAAGACCTTTAAATAGGTCTTTTTTAATATGTGATATGATGTGAGTATGAAAAAAATATTAATTTCAGATTTTTCAAAAGTTCAACTTTTTCCTAAAGATAATAGTTATCAGGGGGGATTGAATAAGCTTTATGATCAGATTTTGAGCACGAACAAAAACTTTAACGATTATTTTTCTCTAAATGAGGATTTATTAGATGAACTAGTGAAATTAGACATAGATAAGTATGTTTTTACGACTGGAAAAGTGCAAAGTGCACCTGAGATTATAGATAGGGTTAGGACGGTGTTTAAGGATGTGTTTAATGTCCCAATGATTGGTTTTTTGAAGACTGATCCGAAAGCATACAATATTCTTTGTGAGAGGCTTGAGGTTAAGCCAAGTCAAGTAATATTCATTGATGATACTAAAGATAATGTAGAGGCAGCAAAAGAGGCAGGCTTAATGGCTGTGGTTTATGAAGACAACAATCAAATACTGATGGCAATTAAAGATTGGTTGAGATAGGTTCCAACACCCCGCCCAAGGCGGACAGGAGTCCACTAGTTCCTGCAGAAATAACCTACTTTCACTTTCTACTGATTGACAAAATGTTCTTTTTAAGGAACAATATGCGAGTGAATAAAAAAGTAATAGTTGCTAAGTCAGCACAGAAAGAATTTAAGAAATTATCTAAAAATATCAGAGCTAAAATTGATTCTAGAGTGATGATTTTGTCTAGAGATGGGAAGTTGATAGATCCATTTGGTAAGAAAATAGATGACAAATTATTTGAAATTAGAGTTAAAGTTGGAAGCCAATGGCGAGTTCTTTATGCGTACATTTGGGATAATCATGTAATTTTATTATCAGTATTTCAGAAAAAAACTAACAAAACACCTTCTAGAGAAATAGTAAAAGCACGTAAAAGATTGGAGGAATACCTATGAAAAAAATGAGTAAGAAGCAACAGGATTACATTAAGAAAAACACTATTCCTTGGAGTGAATTCAGTAAAGACTTTACTGATGAGCAAAATAGAATGGTGGAGAGTGAGATTGCATATTATGATGCCCTCCAGTCTTTAAAGAAAACTAGAACAGAACAAGGATTAACTCAAGCTGATTTGGCCAAAAAAGCATCAATGCCTCGGACTACTATCACCAAGGTAGAATCAGGAAGTTATAACCCCACTCTTCAAACACTGATGAATATGGCAGCAGCGATGGGGAAGAGAATTAAGATAACTTTACTTTAGCAGCCAAATTAATCCCACGGTAATGAATTGCGGTGTTAGGCCTAATACCATATTTGTCGTTGAGTTGTGGAATAGATGGTGGAAGTTATTGAGTGGTTTTAAAAACCAAGGCTCCCATTTGAGAAAATTACGTGGTGCTTCTAAAAAATCTGGGACTAAGCCCACGAAAGCTCCAATCCAAATGTGGTATTGGATTTCATTTTGCCCAGATTGCCAGAAATAATAAATTGCAGCGAGGCTGATGGCTAAATCCACTATTTCCAGTAAAAAAGCAGTTTTTCTTTTTCTTTTTCCATTGCTGAGCCCAGTACCGACATCCCAGTGAGGAACCCAGTCTTCAAAGTAGTGGCTGGCAAGAGTGAGGGGGATATAAAGTGCGGGATGAGGTAATTTACTAGCGATGAAAGCGCCAGTTAAGGTATGAGATATCGATAACATAGGGGTATAGTATACAATAAAGATCATGTATCCAACGTTCATCAACATCGGCTCAGTTGCTATTAGCATGGGGAGCATTTTTAATTTATTGGCTTTTCTAACCACTGCTTTTGTATATTGGCGCAAAACAAGAGAAGAACACTATCATCAAGATCAAGTCTTCGACGCATTTTTATTAGCTAGCGTGATGGGTTTGTTGGTAGGTAGGCTAGGATTTGTATTATTTAATTTTGGGGAGTTGGGAAAAAATATTTGGAACTGGTTTGATGTGATCAATCGTCCTGGAAGCTTGGAAATATTTAGTTTGTTGGGAGCTTCAATTTACCTTTATCGTTATGCAGGTAAAAAGAAATGGGATCGGTTCGAGGTACTTGATTTTTGGTTTTTAGCTATTTCTGCAGGAATGGTTTTCAGGCAATTAGGTAACTTTTTTATGGGAGTAGGATTTGGTTATGAAACGCAGTTACCTTGGGGGATGGTTTTCCCTGGTGTTTTTGTAAAACACCACCCCACACAGTTATACGGGGCCTTGGTTTATTTAGGACTTTATATTTATTTGTACTGGGCAGAGTATCACTACCGAACTTTCCTCTGGTATCGAGCTGGTAAAAAGACAGCTCAGACTGGCTTTTTGACTTCTATTTTCTTAATAGTTACTGGACTATCAATGCTACTCATGAGGTTTGTTAGGCCAGCCCAACTTGAAATTAATCAGTTTGGATTAGATTATCTGGTTTATGGAGCAATGGCTCTGTTTGGAGGAGTGATGATGTATATTAAGTCGGGTAGATTAATAATTTTTAAAAATAACAAAAATTAATATGTTCTGGCCAGTTTTTTTAATATCTTTAGTGTTAGATCAGATTAGCAAATTGATAGCAGCTGCATATCTTGAGACTGATCTTAACTCTGGAATTTCCTTTGGTTGGTTGAGTGAGTTATCAAGTGAAACAATGACCGTACTATTAGTTTTTTTAGCAATTGCCATTGCTTATTTATTGAAGAAAGAGTGGCGGCGACATCCAGCAATTTATGGACTTTTTTGGGCAGGAGTTATTTCTAATTTGTTAGATCGAATTTTTTTTGGAGGAGTGATTGATTGGATTTCATTGCCTTATCTGGAGATCAAAAATAATTTAGCTGATTTTTATCTCTTCATCTCACTTATTTTGTTATTAATAAAAGAATTTAAAGGTCGCTATGAAGGTTGAAATAATTTTTGAAGATCAAGACATATTGGTAGTGAATAAACCAGCGGGAATGGTATCAAATAGCGCTCAATCAGTAAAAGAGCCTAGTTTACAAGATTGGCTAGTAGAGAAAACTGCTCAGAATGTTTCTGATGATTGGAAAGAGTTAGTGCCGGCTGATTTCAATAATGAGTATGGAACGGTTGAAGAGATTTTTAAAGAGCGAGCTGGCTTGGTTCATCGCCTAGATAAAGATACTAGTGGAGTTATGGTAGCGGCTAAAAACCCTGGTTCTTTGGTGAATTTATTGGCTCAGTTTCGTGAGAGAAAAACTAGTAAAAAATATACTTGCTTGGCTCATGGCAAGTTTAGAGTTCCACAGGGGAATATTATTGCTCCACTGGGGAGATCTAGAACAAATCGTCAGAAATTTGATGTTTCTTCGGATGGCAGATCAGCAACTACTGAATATAAGGTAATTGATTATTATCCCGATTTAAATGACCAAGGCTTGGAGAAGTTGAAGGAATTTAAGAAAAATCTCTCTTCCTATCAGGGATTTTCATTAGTTAACTGTTGGCCTAAAACTGGCCGTACTCATCAAATTAGAGTTCATCTAAAGCATTGGAAACATCCGCTAGTGGGAGATGATAAGTATGTGGGTAAAAAGCGGGTTAAGCTCGATGAAGTTTGGTGTCCACGACAGTTTTTGCACGCTAGTCAAATTAATTTTATCCATCCTAGAACTGGTAAAAAAGTTAGTTTTGAGGTTGAGCTAGCGGAGGATTTGCGACAGGCTTTGAGTTTTTTGAATAAGTCTGTATAATTCACCTTTATATAAATAATAAGTTGCGATAGCATCTCAAAATTGCTTTCGCTCCCAAGTCACAAACCGCCCCGCAAAATCGGGGAGAGGAAAACCAAGTCGAGCTAAAGACAAGAAGGGGTGTTTTTTTTATTTAAACACACTTTTTCACTCACTAATTTTGGTTTTTTGACTTGATTGAGTCAAATATGACCGGTAAACCAGATGTTCTTCATGCCAACGGAAACCCCACAAAGGTGGTGCGTGGTTTTAAAGAAGCATATGGGCTTATGTCCCAGGCAGTTAATGCCGAAAAAATTATTGGTGAAGCTGAACCAACTGAAAGTGATTTAGCAGCTGCGCTATGGAAACTCCGGGTAGGGCAAATGAGTGATATCCCTGCAGGGGGAATATTAATGGTGATTTCATCTGATGTTGAGTATAGAGGGATGGATGATAAACAACGATTAAAGATCAGTCGTTATCAAGACCATCCAGAGTTTGAAGCTGTTGTTGCTAAGGCTAGAGAAGCAGTGATTGCTGAGTGGGAGCAAGTTGAGGGTGATCAAAATATTACTGTAGAATGGCTACTGTCTTTTGGTTTTCAGTTATTTTGGAAAGATCATGAAGACCAGCTCCAATCAAGTGATAGACAGGTGATCCGATTAGTTATTCAGGCAGAGTTTAGTACTCCACCTACAAAAGCAGAGATTGAAGAATCATTTAATATAAATTTTAATACGGGGTTTGAATTAGCTGAGTTAGCTACAGACGATAGAGCAATTGTAAGAGTTGCTAATTATATAGAGGGACATAGAGTTTGGAAAGAGATTCCTCATGATTTTTTGATAATGATGATTACAAATAAAGTTATTCCACCTCAGCTATTATCTCAGTTGGCATTTAACTTTTCTATTGAAGGGCAAAAGCGTAGAGACAGGAAGGGTTACGGTGGATATCAACAAGTAGCAGTAAGTTTGTTAGGATTGAACTAAATCTAGGAAAGGCCTTATGTCACAAATTTCTTTTTTATCTTTAACCTGGTCACAATTTCATCAAGATGTTTTTGAGTTGGCTAAAAAAGTAGAGGCGAGTGGGCAAAAGTTTGATCGGATTGTCTGCATTGATCGAGGAGGAGCAATAGTAGCTCGGTTTCTATCTGATTTTTTAGGATTAAAGATTTCCAGTTTTGTGATGGTAGCTTATAAAGAAATTGGAAAACTGAGTCAGCCTAAAATTCTAGAAGAGTTAAAAACTAGTATCAAGGACGAGAAGATCTTGCTAGTTGATGAGATTATCGATAGTGGTAGCTCTTTTGAAGCAGCTCTGGAGTATCTGCGGAAATTTCAGCCCCAAGAGATTGTGACACTGGCTCCATATATAAAACCAATTAGTAGGTTTAAGCCAGATTTTTGGCAAGTAGAAACTGATCAATGGGTAATTTTCCCCTATGAAGTCCGAGAGACAATCAGTGATGTGAGTCGAATTTTGAAAAAGCAAGGTAAAATTGATGAGGAAATAGAAAAGCAAATTTCAGAGTTTGGTTTTAATGATGAGCAGGTGAGTTATTTCTCTAAGGATGAGTAAAATTCTTCTCGTTTCTCAATCAATTTCTCCGCAATCTCTTTAGCTTCTGGATGGGTGAATTTTGGTAGTCGCATTTTATAGATGCTGTGTTTCATAAAGTAATCATTTTCTTTAGCTGAAAGAGTGGGTGGGGCTAACTCTGAATCTAGCATTCCTAGCGCATCACATTCCATAAGAAGGGTTTCATCTTCATCAGAAATATTTTTAATATCATCATGGACAGAAATAATACGAGTTATTTTCAGTAGTTCTGACTGGCTAAAATAGCCTGGTAAGCGCTGAGATATTAAGCGCTCAATCAACTCTACACTGCGCTTCATGTGAGCTTTTTTGTAAGGAATGACTTCTTTGATGCTGGAGATTTTTTTCTGGCTAAATAAGCTAATATAACCCCAATCGTGAGCATAGGCGGCTGTGATCATTACCTTAGAGTTGAGTTGAGGATTATCAATTTTTTCTAATAAATACTTCATCCAATGCACTACGGCTTCAGTATGAGGCTTGTCCCAATGAGGGCGGCCCTTGTTAGCCAGATCTTTAAGAATAATTTGGCGTAAAATACGCTCGATGTAGGGATGAATTAAAGCTGATTTCTTCATTGCTCATAGTATACTGGATGAATGACAGACGTAATTAATCAATATATTGAACAAGAAGAGCAGCGCCAGCTAGAGATGATTGGCTTGATTCCTTCAGAGAACCACATCTCTCCAGAGGTGTCAGAAGTTTTATCTTCAACTCTTAATAGTAAGTATGCTGAAGGCTATCCAGGACGGCGTTACTATGAAGGTAATCAATTAGTAGACAAAATAGAAAATGAGGCTCGAGATCGAATTAAAGAATTGTTTAAGGTGCCGTATGTGAATGTACAACCATATTCTGGCTCGCCGGCCAATAGTGCGATTGAGTTTGCACTTCTAGAGCCGGGGGATACCTTGATGGGCTTAGCTTTGTCTGGTGGAGGGCACTTAACCCATGGTCATCCTAGGGTGACTTTTTCTGGAAAGTATTTTAACTCTGTTCAGTACCAGCTAGATGAAAATGCGCGGATTGATTTTAAGAAATTGCGTGAGTTGGCTTTAGAGCACAAACCTAAGCTAATCATTGTCGGCACTACCGCTTATCCATTTATTTTAGAGTTTGATAAGTTCCGCGAGATTGCTGATGAGGTGGGCGCTTGGTTGTTGGCAGATATTTCACACATCACTGGCTTGATAATAGCGGGAGAGCATCCTTCGCCAGTCCCATATGCAGATGTAATTATGTCTACTACTCACAAGACTTTCCGTGGTCCCCGTGGGGCGATGATTATGGTCACCGATCGAGGATTAGAGCGAGACTCTACCCTCGGAGGTAAAATTGATATGGCCATTATTCCAGGTCTCCAGGGAGGTCCACATAATGCCACCACTGCCGGGATTGCAATTGCGGCCGCGGAGGCGATGAAACCAGAGTTTAAAGCTTATGGGCAACAGGTAATGACGAATGCACAGGCTTTAGCTAAATCTCTCCAGGATGAGGGCTTGAAGCTGGTGGGAGATGGAACTGAAAATCATTTAATGCTGATTGATTTAACCCCACAAGGTTTTGGGTTGGGAACACAAGTAGCTTTTGCAATGGATGTGGCTGGCATGTACGCCAATCGCAATAGTATTCCTCATGAGCCTTGCTCACCCTTTTATCCTTCTGGGATTCGACTGGGAACACCACTAGTGACTACGCGCGGGATGAAAGAAGCTGAGATGAATCAGATTGCGGGCTGGATTGCTCAGGTGGTGGAGATAGTGAAGGATTATGAATTACCTCAAGATAGAAAAGATCGCAGTAAATTTATCAAAGAGTTTAGAGAGAATGTTAGAAACGATCAAAGACTGCTTGAAATTAGAGAAGAAGTAATCAAGCTAGCTAAAAAATTTCCATTATTCGTATGGTAAACTGGTTTTCTATGAAAAACCAAACCCCTTCTTTATCCAAATTATTTAAATCCCGCCAACCGTCTGCGGTCCGTTTGACTCAAATAGAGTTTAATAAACGCACCGATGGAGTAGAGGCAGTTAATTGTTCGATCGGGAATGTTTCTCTACCTACTCACCCTCAAATTCAAGACAGAATGAAGAACCTGATGGGGGATAAGAGCCCTTTTAAAGGTGGGGTCGTGAAGTATTCAGCTACGGTGGGGATGGATGAAACCCGTCAAGCTATTTTAAACGTGATTGCCTCCAGTAATTTGAAGACAGATGGTCTCTATGCCCAAGTCACCGATGGTGGTTCTCATGCGATGGAGCTAGCGATCCTAGGTGTTTGCGGTCCAGCCGGAAGTCAGGAAAGGCCACTCTTAATGATCAACCCGGCTTATTCAAACTATCGTTCTTTTGCGAGTCGAGTGGGGCGGAAAGTGGTTGCAGTCACCAGAACTTTGAGTGATCAGGGTGAATTTACCCTGCCTAATATAGATGAGATCGAAGAAGTAATTGAGAAAGAAAATCCAGGTGCGATGGTGGTGATCCCGTTTGATAATCCTACTGGTCAGCTTTATAGCCCAGAAAATATGATTAAACTAGCCAAATTAGCGATTAAACACAATCTATGGCTGGTAAGTGATGAAGCTTATCGCGAATTATCCTACACAGGAGAAAATACCAACACTAGTGTTTGGGCACTGACAGAGGCAGAAGTGCCCGGAATCACTGGTCGCAGGATTAGTATTGAGTCAGCTTCTAAGGTGTGGAATGGGTGTGGCTTTAGAATTGGTTGGTTGGTAACAGACAACGAAGAGTTTCATCAACAGTCAGTAGCAGAAAATACCGCTAATTTATGTCCGCCGGTAATTGCTTCTTGGTTAATTGGTGGTTTAGCTGAAGTTAGTCATGATGACCTGCAGAATTGGTATGAGAAACAACGAGCCTACTATGCGCCGATGTTAATTGATTTAACTACGAAATTAAAACATATTTTACCAGGAGTGATTGTATCTAACCCTGATGCATCTTTATACTCAGTAGTCGATGTCAGACAGCTAGTTGATGACGGTTTTGATGCTCAAGATTTTTCAATGTACTGTGCTAGTGAAGGTAAGGTAGATATCAATGGTCAGCAGCTGACTCTTTTAGTTTCGCCAATGGCTGGCTTTTATGAGTTACCTGATGGAGTTAGTAATCCTGGTCAGACTCAAATGAGGATCTCTTATGTAGAATCTCCAGAGCAGATGGCGTTGGTCCCGGAGCTATTTGCTCAGCTATTTAAACAGTATCAAGCACGCTAGAATAGAGTTATATGCAACAGATTGGTGCCCATGTTTCAGCAGCTGGAGGGGTAGAGAATACCCCGAAGAGAGCGGCTGATATTGGTTGCAATTGTCTGCAGTTGTTTTCGGGCAGTCCTCGGGTTTGGAGAAAGACAGATTTAGCCAATCATGATGTCGATAAGATGTTTGCAGAACAAGCTAAATATGGTGTTTCATCAATCTTTACCCATGCCATCTATTTAGTGAACTTAGCCTCTGATAAACCTGAGCTAATAGAAAAATCACTTGCCACTTTAAAGTATGATTTAGCCTTTGATGCCTTAGTGAAAGGTTCAGGAGTAATCGTGCATTTGGGCAGTCATCAGGGTAGAGGTTGGGAAACAGTTAGAGAACAGGTGGCAACAGAGATTAAACAGCTCTTAAATGAGAGTTCAGCCAACTCAACTTTATTAATTGAAAACTCAGCTGGTCAAAATGGAAAGTTAAATAGTGATTTGGCAGAGATTAGATGGTTGCTTGACGAGGTTGATTCTCCGAAGCTCGGTTGGTGTTTTGATACCTGTCACGCGCATGCAGCTGGATATGCACTAGGGGAAGAAGCCAAGCAGAAAGATGGGCAGGATTCTTTGATAGCAGAGCCAACTGAAGTTAAAAATGTGAGAGCTGAAACAGCTTTGGAGGCCATTAATCGTTTGGAGCTATGGTCCAGCTTGAAGGTAATTCATGTTAATGATAGTCGAGATGAGTTTGGTTCAGGCCGAGATCGTCACGCCAACTTGGGAGAGGGGATTATTCCTCAGGCAGATTTAAAGTATTTTCTCAATTATTCTCAAACTAAAGAAATCCCATTGTTATTAGAAGTGCCAGGGGCTGATAAAAAAGGACCAGATGCCAAGAATGTCTCAGCATTAAAGCAACTCCTCGAGGATTAATTAGCTTTCTCAGGTACAATATAGTCCATGATTATTTTTGATGGTGATAAATTAGCCGCCCAGCAGGAAAAAGACCTTAAGCAAGAGGTCCAGGATCTACGAGATGGGGGAGTGAAGCTAAAAATTGCCGCCATTTTATTTACCGAAGACCAAGGTAGTCAACTTTACACACGATTGAAGAGTGAAGCAGCTGCTCGAGTGGGGATTGAGTATGAAGCACATGAATTCTCGATGACTGAAGGCACAGATGAAGTTGAACAGAAGTTAGCAGAGCTTAATGGTGATTTGACCGTGACTGGAATTATTATTCAAAAACCATGGCGTAACACTTGGGCTGAAGTCAAGGGAATTGATCAGATGAAGGGTAATAAAGCAGTCAGGCAGGCTTTTAATAGTTGGTGGCAGTTTTTGACTTCAAAAATTGAGTTAGCTAAAGATGTTGATGGCTTACACCCTGATCAAGATAAAGTCTTACCCGCAACTGCCAAGGCAGTGATGACAATTTTAAACAAAGCCTTTTTAGAATTAAAAATTTCCCCAACTGCTCAAAAACAACTCCAAATTTTAGTTTTAGGCAGATCAGATATTGTCGGTCAGCCAGTTTTCCGTGAGCTGCAAAAACAAGGTTTCCAAGTGAAGCTACTTACTAGAGACGATGTTAAGCAGAGGATGAGCTCAAATAAAAAGTTTCTAGATGCTGACATTATCATTAGTGCTACCGGTGTCAAACACCTCATTTCCGGAGAGATGGTTAAGGAAGGGGTGGTAGTAATTGATGTGGGTGAACCACGACCAGATGTTGATTTAGAGTCAATGAAAGACAAAGCTGCTTTCATTACTCCAGTTCCAGGAGGAGTTGGGCCGATGACGGTAATGAGCTTACTCAAGAGTTGTGTTATAATTGCTGCTTAATAAAAATTACGGTGTTGGTCCATCAAATAGTCCTGACTATCAGACCAAAACCACTTCGCTTTAGGCGAATAAATAAGGACAAGTATGATTGATATCTCAAAATTAGAGAATGTTGCTCCAGATTATGATCTGCGAGATTTATTAGAAGCTGGCTGCCATTTCGGTAGTGATGCGAGTAGTTGGCATCCTAAAATGGCCAAATGGATTTACTCTAAACAAGAGGGAATTCACATTATTGATCTAGAAAAAACTGCTTCTCAATTAGTATTAGCTTACAACTATTTTTATCATTTAGGAAAAGAAGGTAAAGTCGTTATTTTTGTCGGCACCAAGCGTCAAGCTAGAGAGACTGTCAAGGAAAAAGCTGTTGAAGCAAAAGTACATTGGATTGTTTCTCGTTGGTTGGGTGGATTACTCACTAACTGGCAGCAAGTTGGAAAATCACTCCGAAAAATGCTCGAGATCGAAAAAGGATTAAAAGAAGATAAATACAAAATGTACACCAAGTTTGAGCAAACTCAGCTCGAAAAAGAAGCTGGTCGTTACGCTCGATTCTTCGATGGTTTACGAGAGCTGAAGAAAATTCCTGATGCAGTCTTCGTTATTGATCCTAAAAAAGAAAAAATTGTCCTCAAAGAAGCTCTAATGATGGATGTTCCAGTAATTGCTTTGGTTGATACTGATACTGATCCTCAGTCAGTAGATATTGTTATTCCAGCTAATGATGATGGCAGAACTAGTATTGAGTTTATTGTCGATCAGTTGATAGAAGCTTACTCTAAGGGTAGAGCTGCTAAACCTGGTGTTAAACTCGCTGCTAAACCTGGAGCGAAAACTGTTAAGAAGGAAGATAAGAAAGGGGATAAGTAATATGGCTGTTACTGTTGCCGATATCAAAAAACTTAGAGAAGAAACTGGTGCAGGAATGATGGACTGTAAAAAAGCCCTCACTGCTGCTGAAGGAGACTTCGTCAAAGCTCAAGAAATTCTGCGTGAGAAAAGTTTAATTAAAGCTGATAAAAAATCTGACCGAGAGACTAAAGAAGGTTATATCGCTAGCTATGTACATGCTGACAACAAAACAGCTGCTTTAGTTGAGATTCTCTGTGAGACTGATTTTGTAGCTCTTAATGAAAAACTTCAAGAAGTTGCTAAAAATGTGGCCATGCAAGTGGTGGCGATGAATCCAGCTGATGTGGCTGAGCTTTTAGCCCAAGACTATATTCGTGATGGCAAAATCACCATTGAAGACCTAGTCAAAGAGACCAGTGGCTTACTCGGAGAAAAACTAGTCGTTAACAGATTCACTCGCTACGAAATTGGGGAGTAGTAGCTAGATAGTAACTAACTTATTGTAAGTAATTATTTACTGCAGTTTGTAAAATTTCTTTGATTTGTTTTTCGCTGTATTCTTTTTTTATCCATTCAACTGGCATCATTTCTATATCATCGAAATAGATCATGGGTTCAAGAATCCATCTTTCAGCAATACTATAGCGCTGAGTAGCTTCGTTTATGCCTTCTTTTAAGGTGACGATCTCTTGGTCTAAACAAATAGCAATATCACAATAATCTCTCCAAGTAGCTCTTTTGCCCAGGATATAAAGTTTAGTTGCAAAAATGTCTTGTATTGAGACTAGTTCCGCATTTTTAAAAAAAACAGAATTATGAGTAGTTGGAATAGGATCTTGGAAGAGAGTGATCTTGATATCATCAGCGAAAGCAGTGTATTGAGTATCTGTTTCTAGAAGTTGAGTGAGATTATAAGACTTCAGCTTCTTTTTAAGTATACTTGTGTTTAGTGAAGTAATTTTTTTATCTGTGACAAAATCAAGATCATAAGAAAGACGATGTCCAATCTGAAGGGCAAGAGCAGTTCCACCAGTGAGTTTTCCGAGTTTGGTGTCAGCAAGCAGGAGAAGTAACTCTTTTTGCTTATCTGAGATAGTATTTTCACTAAAGTGTGACATATTGATTGGGGTCAAGGTGACCATTAATTTTTAATAGGTAGTTCTTAATGAAGTTAAAGGTGCGTGTTGAGTAGGTTTTTCTAGGTTGATCGCAAAAAGTTTGTTTAATATCTGTTTGAGAGTAGTATTGTTTGAGCCACTCAATATCAGTGATAGAGCCATACTGCAATACCTGATGAATGATATATTTTCTATGTTTTTGTTTATCCAGTTTATTGATATCAGCTGACCAAAACAATGGTTTTTTACTTGTAGGAACACTTAATAAGCTCATACCGCTATTCTAACAAAATTAGTCAAGCTAATCTCGATTGATTTTTCCAGAGAGAGAGTAATATTTAGTTAGTACTAGTTGCAAGGAGTATTTATGAATGAGGAACAGGAAATATCAGCACAAGAAAATGATGGGATGAACAGTCACAAAAAAAACTCTCGTGATCTTATAAATGATTATTTTTGGGCTAGTGAAAGAGGAGAAAAAAGTGTAGAAGAGTACTTGGGTAGTCTTAGCCAAGAGGAGCGTGAAAGAGTCAGTGACTTGAGGGAAAGATTAGATAAAAGCGCTAAAAGACAATTAGAACTTTTTAAAAAAGCTGCATCTGAAGCAAGTCAGATACTTGAAGATGCAATTAAAAATAAGTTTGGTGATAATAACTGGGAAGCTTTGGTCTCTTGGACAGAGATAAAAAATGAGGACGGTGAAAAAACTGAAAATGGGAGACTTGAGAGTAATCTACCCGAGCCTTGGGAAATTTTAAGGCAAGACTATCTTGAAAAGAATGCAGCTTTTTTGCAGGCTCAAGCAGATGATGAAGATTTTTGGATTAATATTATGCCTCCAGCAGAGTTAATCGCAGTTGAATCTGCTGAAGATAAATTATCTAGCTTGTGTAGCTGGATAGATGATATAAAAATGCATGTGAGACAATTAGCTGAGATAAAGGATCATGATAACCCTAGTATTGGGATGAGAGCTTGGCTTGGTGAAAAAGGTGATGAAAGAAATTTAGCTAGGTTTTCGCCTAGTGTTAGACCAGTTTTCTTTGATAGTAGAAGGTATAATTATCAACCCTATGGTATTAGAGGTTATCAACAGCATATTTATAACACTTTGAAAGAAGCATTAACAATTTTGGAGAAAGGTCCTGATACTAGTTTATCGACTGATTGGCATGCTGAAATCAGAAAATCTACAAAAGCAGTTCTTTCTTCAAAAATTAAACCAGGATTTATGAAATAAATATTTCATGTGGTTTTTCTAAAGTATTATTGCGATATACTCATTGAGTGAATTCTTTCTCTTTCTCTCTCACTAAGACTCTTGGTAAAGCTAGGGCAGGGGAGTTTACTACGGCCCATGGAGTAGTCAAAACCCCTATTTTCATGCCAGTTGGCACTAAAGCTACTCTTAAGGCTTTAGATAGCTTAGACGTTAAAAATACCCAAGCCCAGATAATTCTCAGCAATACTTATCATCTTTACCTGCGCCCAGGAGAAGAATTGATCGCTGATAGGGGAGGGCTACATCAATTTATGAGGTGGCCTAAGCCAATTTTGACAGACTCGGGTGGTTTTCAGGTTTTTTCATTAGGAGAAAATAGTAAGATCAAGAGCAATGGCGTCGAGTTTAAGTCTCATCTTGATGGTTCAAAACATTTTTTTACACCCGAAAAGGCGATTGAAATTCAGCGTCAGTTAGGGGCAGATATCATTATGGCTTTTGATGAGTGCACTCCTGATAAAGCAGATCCTAAATATACTGATGAAGCATTAGATCGAACTCATCAATGGGCGAGACAGTGCTTTAATTATTGGGAAAAGCATTCTAGAAAAAGTGCTCAAGGTCATTATCAGGCTTTGTTCGGGATTATTCAGGGAGCGATGCACTCAGATTTAAGAAAAAAGAGCGCTCGTTTCATTACTAGTCTTGATTTTGATGGGATTGCTGTAGGCGGGGAAACAACTGGCTATAACATGGCTGGAACTGGAGAAGTGATGGAGTGGATAGAGCCTCTATTACCCGAAAATAAACCTCGCTATGCGATGGGATTAGGGCGCGATCCTCAAGATTTGATAGATGCAGTCAACATGGGCTTCGATATGTTTGATTGTGTTGGTCCGACACGACTCGCTAGGAATGGGGCTTTATATCATGGTCATTTAGAACAAGATCAAGATGAGTTTAAATTTGTTTCTGAGTTAAAAAACGGTCGATTGAGCATTGGGCGGAGTGAGTTTAAGACTGACGACGAGGTTATTATGAAAGGCTGTGATTGCTATACTTGTCAGTCTGGATACACTCGAGCCTATCTTAATCACTTATTCAAAACTAAAGAGCTGAGCTACTATCGTTTGGCTAGTATCCACAATGTTAGATTCATGATCCGGCTGACCGAAGAGATGAGAGCCGCTATACTTAGTTAGTGACTAAATTAATTTTAAAAATTTTAAAGTATTTCTTAATTACTATAACCACAACATTCGGTTTATTGATCATTTTGTTGAGTTCAGTTTGGGTGGTTGGTCCACGCTTATTTGCCTTAGATAATTTTAAAAACATATTGTTCACTTCTTCAGAAATAGACTCTCCAAAAAGCCAAATATATATGGCATATTTTTTCCCATCTACTAGTGAGATTACGGTAACTCCTCTTAAATCTAGTCAGGTTTCGGTTTTGGGTGGCTATGGTGATTATGAGTTAGAAAGAGTCTATCCACTCTTAACTATGGAGCGAAAAAAAAATGATTTTAATTTAGCAGCTTTAAGTTGGGGCACAGAAACTTTGGTGGATAATATTGCTGATATTAAACCAAACGCTCTAATAAGTAATAAAAAACAACTCCAGCAACAGTTGTGGACAACAGCTCTCAGCCACATTGCAAATCCTCAGGAATCTATTGAATTGCTCAAAGCCTTCTTTTTTACTAGATCAGTGCCAACTGAACAGATCACTTTTGAAGACAACTATGCTTCAGTTGATGAGTTGAATATTTTAGATAACGTGGTTCTTTATGAAGGCTGTAGCGTAGCCGTAGTTAATACTACAGAAAAAACTGGTTTAGCATTAAAAGTATCTGATATTTTGGAAAAAAATGGGGCAATAGTAATTAGAGTCACTGATCAGAATAGTCCTTATCAACTTTCAACCTTTTCTTTTGATTCAGAGCATGGTTCTTGCCAGTCACTATCACAACGCTTGCAGGTTTTATTCCCCAGTAAAGTTACCAAGCAAGTTCATCATCAGCTTCAGCAAGAGTATCGAGCTGACTTAATAATTTTTATTGGAAAAGATTTGGCAAACTTAATCTAAGTAATCTTTTGGAGTGCTAACGTCCTCAAGACTTTTTTCAGCATCGGTGTCAGTATCTACTATCTCAACTGGAATATTTTTTTCGATCATTGATTCATCAACTTCATTGATAGTGGCAATGTTGGCATTGGTTTGATTATTGGAGAAAGAAGCTATGTTCCGATTGGAAGTAGAGCGTTCAACCTCTCTAATGTGGACTATGCAATGGATGCCATCACACGATCTGACTCTACAAGCATATTTATTACCAGACTTAATCAATTTGGCGAGTCTAAATGAGAGATCCTCGGGTAGGGAGCCAATGTAAGTTTTACCAACACAGATCGAAATATATCTGTTTTTGGGTTGAAGTAAACACTCTTGACCAATAGCTATCTTTTTTAAGACATTTTTGTCTGCTAAGCGGTAGAGCTCGATAGATTTAGTTTTTCCAGGCTCTTCAATGAAAGATTCATTTGAAAAAGCTGGTAAGGAAGTAACTTGCTTATCTTTGATTTTTTGAAGATGCTTTAGAGCGAGCTTATTTGATTTGTCTATTTCTAGAACCTTTTTAAAAGTCTGTTGAGCTTTTCGAATTTTACTCAGCTGGAGATAAGTGGCTCCAAGACGATTTAGAGCACTTGTGTCTTGAGGTTTAAGCTCAATTAATTCTTGATTAGCTCGACAAGCCTCTTCCCAGTTCTGTATTTTAGCAGCTTTAATAGCTCGTTGTTGGAGTTTAAGTATTTGACTCATAATTTTAATTTGTAACGACGAAGAATACATTGGCAGCCTCTGATTGTCAACTGACAACAAAAATCTTACAATCTTATTGAAGAAAGGAATTGATATTTATGTCAGGACACAGCAAATGGAATAACATTAAGAATCGTAAGGGCGCCCAAGATAAGAAAAAAGGGAAGGTCTTTGGTCAGTTGGCTCGTCAGATTAGAGCAGCTGTTAAGGAGGGTAAATCTGGAGTCCCAGATCAAAACCCAACTTTAAGAACTATTCTCGAGAAAACTAGAATAGCAAATATGCCTAAAGAGAATATTGCGCGAGCTATTAATAAGGGTTTGGGAAAAGGAGCCAGCGGTGCAGTGCAAGAGATAGTCTATGAAGGCTTTGGTCCTGGAGGAATCGGGATGTTAGTGACGGTGGCAACCGATAGTGTCAATCGGATGAGCTCAGAGTTAAAAAATGCCTTTTCTAAAGCTGGCGGGAGTATGGGTGCTCCAGGTAGTGCCATGTATATGTTTAATCGCAGTCAGAGCGGAGAAGAGGCTTATATGTGTGTGATGCCGATGCCAGTTGAGGATGAAAGCACTCAGCAACAGCTCCAAGACTTAATGGATGCTATTTTAGAGATCGAAGATGTTGAGGAAGTCTTCTGCACTGGGGTGTGGGGAAGTAAGGAATAGAGTACAATACTTTTACTTATGCGACGTCGTGAAAAATTTGTGATCGCTTCTGTTCTTTTAAGCCTAGGTTTACTAGGAGTCCAGTATGTTTCTTTAGATTTTAGATATTGGGCAATTGGCTTATTTTTAGTGGTTTCATACTTAATATCAGCTTGGGCTCTAGCTGATGATCTACAACCTCACGAATGGTTGACAGTTGTTCCATTTCCAGCTCTATATGCGAGCTCAGTTGGTTGGTTTTACTTCTTACTACCAGATGGAATTATGAGTAAGTTTGTTCTCTTAGCTGTGTTCGGAGTAGGAGTGTATGCTTTATTTCTAACCTCCAATATTTATTCAGTGGCTAAGGGGAGGACTATTCAGCTATTACACGCAGCCTATGCAATTGGTTTGCTGTTTACCCTAGTAACTTCTTTATTGTTTACCAATACTATTTTTGGTCTGCGAATGCCATTTTATTTAAATGGTTTGTTTTTAGGATTGGTCCATTTTCCGCTTATTTTGATGTCGTTGTGGTCAGTCAGTCTAGAAGACTATATTAGCGGTGAAATCCTACTTCTAAGTAGTTGCCTAACTCTATTTTTGATTGAGTTAACTATGGCTTTATCATTTTTTCCATTCTCTGTATGGAACATTGCTTTATTCGCGATGGCTTTCATTTATGTGAGCCTTGGTATTCTACATAGCTTTTTGAAAGAACGCTTGTTTGAGAGTACTTTACGCGAGTATAGCCTGGTATCAGTGTTTATCTTGATTATGTTCATCACCCTTTTTCCCTATAAGTAATCTATTTTTCTATATCAAACTCATGCATTAATTATGCAATAAAAGTGGAGTAGAGCAAGGTGGTGATTTTTAAGGCTAATTAGAGCTTGGTCTTTGAGGTCAATTAAAAGGTCTTTCCAAGGGGTGGTTTATTCAATAATAAGTTATTTTCAGGCTGAATTGCTAATATTTTTTTCTAGATTAAGCAATGGGGAAGAGCTGATAAAAATTTTTCATAGACCAGAGGAGAGGGAAGAGAGTGATATAGTTTGATATAGCCGTGAAAATTGTGGAAAACTAATTTATTATAGGATCTAATTAAATTATATTGTTGAGTACAAATTAAGAAGTTATTAGGTGCTAATAAACTAAACATCCCAGAGGTATCTGTCTGGGAGCCTCTGCTCCTACCAGGCTAGCCTGGTGACTATGGGAGCAGTGGATGCCAGAATTATCTAAAAGAAACCCGAACATGGTTTACCAGGCTAGCCTGGAGACAAGTTAGCAGCTTGGAGACCTGAGTGATTCTCTTAAAGGGAGTCATTTTACCCGAGAAAGAAGAGTCTTAGAGAAGTTTTATGGGGTCTTTTGTGAGTGGAGTGATCTTCATCCTCCTTCTTTTGGACTGTGTCTCATATCCAGATAATGTCTTATGTCGCACAATATAACTTTTGCGACGTAAGGCTTGGATAAGCGAAAGAGCTGATTTGGCTTCTATTTCATGGTTCCTGGCCATGCACTCCCTAATTTGGCAGATATTCGTTTTTTGATAAATTTATGGCGCTGCTCTGCCTATGATGTGTGCTATTTATTTTTTTGAATCGAATTCATTGGAGTTAAAGGTCATTTATTTCATTTTTACTTACTTTTAATGTTTTAAGTCATTTTTAGTAGTTTTACCTTCCCGTTTGGAGGTATAAGATATCATCTCTACCTATAAAAAGCCGTTTTTGAGCCTCTAAATGGCCTTAGGCCTGGTCTGTGCATAAATACTTAGCCTGGTAGATGGGTTTTAAGTATTACTTTTGTACATCTGTTTTGTTCAATTGACAAACACTGGTTCTGAATCATTTTATGATTGCTTAAGCCTCTTTTATTTTTGGCGTCATTTTTTTAGAAATTTAAAAAATATCTACTGCCTATTTCAGTTGTCACTCATTTTTTTTAATAAAATTGATTTTTGATTATTTTTATATTTCAAAATTCTATCTTTTTTATTTAATTCGAAGCTTAGGGAAGTTAAAAGTTGATTTTAATTACTACACATAGTAGTAGTAAGGCGATTGGAGAAGGTAAGCTTGAAAAAAGATGAGGTGATGTCATGATGAGAAGTCTTAAGCAAGATCTGCTGTTATCAACATCCTCTTTTTTAGAATTTATATCTTGATATTATCAATTCATATCAAAGTATATCACTAATTTTAGATTGATACAGAGGAGCTATTTTTAGCAGTTTATGGCTAGCAGATACTTGAGGTGTTTGCTAATGTCTGATAGTATTTAGAGGTGCCTACCTCTACTCTACCTCGCGAATCAGTCATAAATTTTTTAGAGCACCTTGAGGTTGAGCGAAATTTAAGTTCATTGACGGTCAGAAACTACGGTCACTATCTCAATAGATTTGTCGATTGGTTTCAGGATCAAGCCCACAAGAAGGATATTAAAGATCTTGATCAGGAAATTCTAAGAAAATTTAGGGTATATCTAAATAGATATACTGATATGCATGGCGATCCTTTAAGCAAAGCAACTCAGTCATATCATATCATTGCCCTACGTTCTTGGTTAAAGTGGCTCATTAGAAATGATGAGGACGTTCTTCAGCCAGAAAAAGTAGATCTTCCTAAGGCTGAGTCTCATCATATGCAGTTTTTATCGACTGAGCAGATGGAGAGACTTCTAAACATACCCAGTCCAGGAAAAAAAGCAGGTTTGAGGGACAAAGCCATTCTAGAGGTATTATTTTCGACTGGCCTCCGAGTTAGCGAGCTAGTTTCTCTAAATAGAGATCAGGTTGACATTAGTCGTCGTGAATTTGGGGTGATTGGTAAGGGTCGGCGCCCTAGGGTGGTGTTTTTAAGTGATCGAGCAGCAGCCTGGCTAGAAAGATGGCTGGGAAGCCGTGATGACGAATGGCGGCCAGTGTTTATTCGTTTCTCTGGGAGTAAGCCGGACATTACTGAGGACGGTGAGTCAATGAGATTGACTACTAGGAGTGTACAGCGGATTGTTGATAAGTATTCCCGGCAGGCAAAGCTACCGGTTAAGATTAGTCCTCATGGCATCAGGCATACTTTTGCCACAGATCTACTTTCTAATGGAGCTGGGCTGCGCGATGTTCAAGAGATGCTGGGTCATAAAAATATTGCGACTACTCAGATCTATACTCACGTTACTCGGCCAAAGTTGAGGAAAATGCACCGGGAATATCACTCAGATTTGTAAATTTAGCTAAAGTAAGTGGATTTTTTGTTATCGGTCATTAGCAGAGTAGCTTAATGACTGCTAATAGGGTTATCTAAATATTAGTCTTGATACATCGGTCTAACTTGTGGGTATTTTTTTATCACTCCCCTACTCTTCAATTTGGTGAATAATTGATCTATTGCTAAATAGATAGATATATTAATTAGTATTTTGATTGATTTAAATCAATCTTATTCCATGCAAGTAAGCATCACCTAAAGTAGTTTGAGGATCGGCTTGTTCTGCTTCTTTGGGTGTAAATCCCCATGGATCAATATCAAAATCTATTTTTGATGCTACTTTATGTAATAAATCTAGACGTTGATCTTCGTTCATTTTTTTAAAATCATCTGATAATATAAAAAGATCTAGATCGCTATCTTCATGTGCATTCCCATTAGCGCGTGAGCCAAAGACAATAATTTGATTAACTCTAATTTTTTTCTTGAGTTTATATAAAAATTTTACTAATTTTTTTTGAATTGATTTCTTATCCATAAATATATTTTCTTACCATGATTAAATATTGGTAAAATTTTCTTTTTAGTATTATACGATACTTGAGCAATGTCTGGATATCTGACTCTTTTATAGTGTTTGTCTAGCTCTTCAATGGCGACTTTATTATTAGCTGGTATTTTAAATGATACTTTTCTTACTAGACTAGATAGATTGTGGGTATGTGGTGGCTTTGAATCTGAGGATTCAATTAAATCTGCCTTGAGTATTTTTTCGATTGCTTGACATAAAAAGTAAATGGCGTGAGGGTAACGAGCACCATTGAAAAGATAGTCTGCAGCCAGAAAATCTTTTTCTGCTAATGAGAGCCAATGTTTGGTAAGTTTTTTCACTGAACTTACTATGAATGGCCATGCCTATCAGAAGTGTAACAAAAAGCGTTTTGCTAGGGATGATTCCGTGGTAAAATGAGTTTTCTCTTTTAAAAATAAATAAAAGGGCCTGTGGCGCAGTTGGCTAGCGCGCCTGTATGGCATACAGGAGGTCAGGGGTTCGAATCCCCTCAGGTCCACAAATTATTATTTCTTTGGAGTTGCTTCTTCTTCAATCTCAATTTCTTCAGTCAGGGTAACGGCCACCACCTTATCACTCTTTTTGAGTCTCATTAGAATTACTCCTTGAGTTGGTCTAGTCAAAGTAGGAATAGATTTTTTAGTGATTGGCATTTTAATAGTCTGACCTGATTTGGTACCAATCACCAACTGCTTGTGAGTAGGTTTAACTAATCGCACTGAAGCGATAAGACCAGTCTTTTTGGTGACGTCTGCTACCTTAACACCCATTCCAGAGCGTTTTTGGACCGGGTAGGCTTTCAGTTTGGTACGTTTACCTAGACCATTCTCGGTTACTACCAAAAGTTGTTTGTCGACTGTTCTGTCGCCCACCACTTCTGTTTCATCAGAGAAAGCTTCCATTCCAATCACATAGTCATCTTTCTTAATAGTAATTCCCTTTACGCCTTTAGTATCTCGGCTAGAACTTTTAACTTCTTTCTCTAGAAAGCGAATAGACTTACCCTGTTTAGTAGTCAGCAAGATGTGATCTTCACCATGAGTGAGTTGCCCTCTGACCACCTCATCATCTTTATTGAGAGTGATGGCGATAATCCCTGATTGGCGAATATTTTCATATAATTTAACAGAGCTCTTTTTGACTAATCCATTCTTGGTTGCCAAAGTGATGAATTTATTCTGATCTTTCTTAAGGTCTACCACTAGAATAGATTGAACATTTTCCTCTGGCTTAAGATTAATTAAGTTAACAGTAGCTGTGCCCCTAGCCTGGCGGCTAGCTTCTGGAACCTGGAATGATTTGAGGTCAAAAACTCGTCCTTGATTGGTGAACAAGAGTAAGTTGTCATGAGTTTCAGTAAAGACAATTGATTTAACCAAGTCTTCTTCTTTCATACTTAGACCTTTGGAGCCTTTTCCACCTCTAGATTGAGATCTGAGGGCTGATGGGCTCATCCGTTTGATGTAACCAGATTCAGTCAGGGTAATCACGGCGGCTTCATTAGCAACTAGATCTTCTTCATTGAACTCACCGACCTTACTTTTGACTAGTTTGGTGCGGCGATCATCTCCATAATCAGCAATTAGTTGTTTAGTCTCATCTACAATGACTTTTAAAATAGCTTTAGGATCACTGATCAAAGTCAAGAGGTCGTCAATAATTTTTTTAATGGCTTTATACTCATCTTCGATCTTCTGTCGCTCTAGAGCAGCCAGTCTTTTGAGCTGCATTTCAAGAATAGCGATAGACTGAATCTCACTTAATTCAAACTTACTCATCAATGACTTCTTGGCGGTGTCAGTATCTTTGGATTTACGAATAGTAGCAATGACATCATCTAAGTTATTAAGAGCAATTAGTAATCCTTCTAAGATGTGAGCTCTATCCCTAGCTTCTGCCAAGTCATACTG
The DNA here is from genome assembly GCA_018646985.1 of Minisyncoccota bacterium. Lineage (GTDB taxonomy): Bacteria > Patescibacteriota > Microgenomatia > UBA1400 > PJMF01 > JABBGTR01. Next base: position 40,407 of record JABGTR010000022.1, on the reverse strand, counting down.
ACTGCGTCTGACAATTACTAATTGGCGGTGATTAATAAATTCTCTTAAAATTTGCTTGACGTTCATTAATTGGGGGGTGCCATTACTAGACAGGGCCACCATGTTGACTGGGAAACTAGTCTGGAGTTGTGAGTACTTGAAGAGCTTGTTCAGGACCACTTTTGGCCGAGAATTTTTCTTGAGATCGATGGTAATCTGCATCCCAGTTCTATCGGAGTCATCGTTCAGGTCACGAATACCTTCGATGCGACCATTCTTAACTAAGTCAGCAATTTTCATTAAGAGTCTGGCTTTATTGACCTGATATGGAAGCTCAGTTACTAAAATCTTAAATCTACCTGGTTTGTCTTCTTCAATTCTGGCTTGAGCACGAATAATTATCTTACCTTTTCCAGTTTGGTAGGCTTCTTTGATACTGTTGAAGTCATAGATGATACCGCCAGTAGGAAAGTCTGGGCCCTTGATGTGATCCATAATTTGATCAAAAGTGATCTCAGCTTGGAACTCTCCGGCTAGTTTCCCAGCTTCTTCCTGTAGGTAGAGATCAATTAGTTTGGAGCTAGTAATTTTATGCTCATCTTTTTTTGAGATCTGTTCAATCTCTGTTTGAAGTTTACTAATGCGTTCAGTCACATCTATATCAACAATGGCTTTACCACCCTCGATCATTTCGACAATAGTTTCACAGACTTCAGTTAAGTTGTTGGGTGGGATCTTAGTAGCCATACCCACAGCAATACCTTCAGCTCCCATCAATAATAAATTAGGTAGTTTGGCTGGCAAAACGTAAGGTTCTTGTAGGGAACCATCAAAGTTATCTAAAAACTTGACAGTATCTTTATTTAAATCTTGGAGCAACTCTTGAGAAATTTTAGCCATTCTAGCTTCTGTGTAACGCATGGCTGCTGGACTATCGCCATCAACTGAACCAAAGTTACCTTGGCCATCAATTAACATATAGCGCATACTAAAATCTTGAGCTAATCTAACTAAAGCTCCGTAAACAGGAGCATCACCATGGGGGTGATATTTACCCAACACGTCACCAACGATACGAGCAGACTTCTTGTAAGAGCTGTGATGATGGATACCACTTTTATACATTGAGAATAAAATACGACGGTGGACTGGCTTTAGGCCATCTCTGACATCTGGAAGGGCTCTAGAGACGATGACGCTCATGGCGTAATCTAGATAAGATTTTTCCATCTCTGTGGTAATTGAGATGTAGTTCATCTTGCCGTACTTGGTTTGTTCAATGGTGCCGATCTTAGCGGCGTCACCATTAACTACGGTTTCTTCTTGAACTGTTTCTGCTGGAGTTTGATTGTCTTGATCGGTCATAATTTTCTATCTTTTTAGTACCTCTTCAATTGCTGGTGCGATTTCTTTTTTACGTGACATTTTTGGTCCAATATCTAAGATGTTATCAATGGCAGTTCCACCAAAAGCTGCCTGAGCGATAGCAATTTCTTCTTCACCAGCTAGTAGTAGCTTTGTGCTTACTTTTAAGACATCGGTCACTGCCACGAATAGTAGTTCTACGCTTTGTTGTTTTTTGACCTCCAGCATAGCTGCTAAGAGTTCATCTTTTTTAGTAGTAACTAATGATTCTTGCTCGACTGTTTCCAGCTGGCTAATAAAAGTCTTCTGAGAAAATTCATAGATTTTATAGTCATTTTGGACAATTTCTTTATTATTTAAAGCACTGATATCTGATTTTGCCTTAAATATCTCTAAAGCAAAGGCATCAATGTTATTTATTTGGGCAATCTCTGCTAATTCTTGGCCATATTTTTTATCAGTTTCATCTGTGGTAGCACCTTTAAAGCCAACGGTGTCAGATAGGATTGCAGCTAACATCAGTGAGGCTAATTTTTGATCTGGGACAACGTCATTTTGTTTCATCAAATGATAAACAATCGTACAGCTTGAGCCCCAAGTTTTAAAAGTCATGTAGATGGGTTTGCTTAGGTTTAAATTAACCTTGTGGTGGTCAATCACATCTACAATTTGATCTTCACTTAAACCCCCAAGTCTTTGTGAAGCCTCATTGTGGTCAACTAAAACAACTTGATCATCTGAGCCCATATCGCTAGTAGTAATCAACTGAGGTGTTTCTACTTCAAATTTATCAAATAGGTAACTGGTTTCTGGATTTAAGGGGTCAACAATAGCTGCTCGAGGTTGTTCATATTCAAAGCAATCTCGTTGTTGGTAGAGATACTGCAATGCCATTGCTGCTACTACTGAGTCAGTGTCAGGTTTTTTGTGGCCGATGATGTAGGTAGTTGGCATAATTTTTTTATTAACTATTAAATATCTATCTTGGCAAATTGAGCTTGTTTTTGGATGAATTTTTTACGTGGAGCTACATCATCACCCATTAAGTCACTAAAGGTTTGATCAGCAATCTCAGCATCGGCAATAGTAATCTTTTTTAAGATTCTAGTTTCTGGGTTCATGGTGGTATCCCAGAGTTGGACGGCATTCATTTCACCCAAACCCTTATAACGTTGGGTTTTAAGGACACCCTTATAAGTTTTGTTTATTTCCTTAAGCTTTGCTTCTTTGGCGTCTTCCGTGTAAACATAAGCTTCGTTCTTCCCATAAGTAAGTTTGTAGAGCGGTGGTACAGCTACATATAAGTAGCCCTGTTTAACTACTTCTGGCAAATGCCTAAAGAAGAAAGTTAGTCCCAGGGTAGTAATGTGCTCACCATCGACATCAGCATCGTTCATTAGGATAATTCGATGATATCGTAAATTAGAAATATCGAAAGTTTCTCCAATTCCAGCGCCAAGGGCAATCACTAAGTTTTTGAGTTCTTCAAAAGCAACTACTCTATCAAGTCTAGCTCTTTCAGTGTTAAGAATCTTACCTCGAAGTGGGAAAATAGCTTGGAATTTTCGGTCACGGCCCTGTTTGGCAGTGCCACCAGCAGAGTCACCCTCAACAATATAGATTTCTGCCTCTTCTGCTTTTCTGCTTTGACAGTCAGCTAGTTTACCTGGCAAAGAGCTACCTTCTAAGACACCTTTTCGCACTACCGCATCTTTAGCAGCGCGAGCAGCGAGTCTAGCTCTAGAGGCTAATAAAATTTTATTGACGATAGTACGACCAATCTTAGGATTTTCTTCCAAGAAAGTGGTGAAAGCATTTTTAACCACATAATAAACAGCGGGTTGAGCTTCAGCGTTATTAAGTTTAGCTTTAGTTTGAGATTCAAATTGGAGATCATTGGCTGACATTTTGACAAACACGACTGCAGTTAGACCTTCCATCGAGTCATCGATAGTGAATGATTCTCCAGTTTTGAGGATCTCATTCTTCTCGGCATAATCTCGCAAGACTTTACTTAGAGCAGTTCTGAAACCATTGATGTGGGTCCCGCCATCAGGAGTGCTAATGACATTAACATAGCTGTCTACTTTAACATTAAATGAATCATTGTACTGGAGGGCTACCTCTACCCCGATTTGTTTACCAGTTTCTTCATCCTTCCAAAACTTATCAGTATGGAATACCTCATGCAAAGGTTTCCTGGTCATATTAATGTGAGTGACCAGTGAGCGAATTCCATTTTCAAAGTAGAAGTGTTGATGATCGTTGCCAATCAGATCGATAAACTCAAAGTAAAGGCCAGCCATTAAGTAAGCTCTGTCTTTAGTCACTTGAGTTAAAACATTTTGATTAAAATCTGTGGTAGAAAAAATAGTTGTGTCAGGAACAAAACAAACTATTGTGCCTGTTTGATAGTTAACAAATTCTTTTGATGCTGTTGGAAATAGTTCTTTAACTTCTGATTCACTAATTACCTTTACTTTACTCTTTGGTATACCTTGAGAGTAGGTTTGGTAATGATACTTATCATCTCTTTTGGAGATGACCTGCATGGCTGAAGAGACGGCGTTGACAGCAGAAGATCCAACTCCGTGAAGACCTCCTGAAGCTTGATAGGCAGTTTCTTCGAACTTACCACCAGCATGAAGCTTGGTCATAACTACTTCCATAGCTGATAAACCAGACTCATGTTTTCCAGTCGGAATACCACGGCCGTTATCAACTACGATAATGGCTTCATTGCCCAAAGCTCCTTTGGGGCTCAGCTTTTGGTGGACTTCATTGGGAGTAGTTCTAATCAACTGAATCTTTTTACCAAAACCAGCAATAGCTTCATCAACTGAGTTATCTAGGATTTCTTTAGCCAAGTGATGAAGGCCCTTGGTATCGGTTGAACCGATGTACATCCCAGGCCTTTTTCGGACCGGCTCTAACCCTTGAAGGAGTTTAATTTGTTTGGCATCGTATTTGGCTGCAGCTGACATAGAGATATTTGTTTTATCATACTGTAGCATAAAAAGGAAGAGCTAGCTCTCAATTAAAGCCATTGAGAGGTGTCAAAATCGGGTTTTTATGGATTAGTATTATTAAGTACTACTTTCCCAACTCTCTTTTTAGAGTGAAAAAACAGTCCTCTAAAGCGAGTCTTACGTTGGTGTTAGCGTGTAAATTACTGAGGGTATTTAAAAGATGACTCTGCAACTTTACCTTTTGTTTGGTGTTGGTTCTTTGTTGCTGGATGATAAACAATAGCTGCTGGATAATCTGCAGTGCTTGGTCCCTGTCTTTGTATTTGTTTGATAGTTCAATTAACTGTTTGTACGAAGTTCTTTTTGAATCATTAAGTAGGTCTTCTAGCTCTGTGGGTAGATTTTCGAGGGAGATAGATTCTGTAGTTGATGAGTGGATGCGAGAGATGCAACGAGAAAGAATAGTTGAAAGGAGTTTGTTTTTAGCTGATGAGACTAGTAGTAGTAACGTATTTGCAGGTGGTTCCTCTAATGATTTTAAAAAAGCATGCTGGGCTGCTGCTGAAAGTTGATCAGCCGCGATTAATATAAAAGCCCGTGGTTTCCCCAAATGAGAGGCATATGATAGCTCGCTAGTTATGTCTCTAATATTTTCTATCGAGATGGTCTCTTGATCTTGATTAATAATTTTGAGCTGAGGTGAGTTCAAGGTCAGATCCCAACCAAAATCTTCTCTAATAAACTCAGTTGCTATCTCAGCTTGATTTATGCTGGAAGAAACACTCAAAATAATTGGGGTAATGAAGTTATTATTTGTCTGGTCGTTGCTCATTATGTCTGGATCGTATATCGTATAAGAAGATAGTCTCAATAAGATGAGATTATGTTTGTATTGTATGACAGAACCTGCCCAAGTACCACCTATTCAGCCAGTTTCGGCACAGCCGACGACAGTTCCTCTGGCTGACCAGCAGATAACTCCTGCTCCAACTCAGCCATCATCGCCTCCCTTGAATCAGCCAGTTTCGCCAGTCCCGCAGCCAGTAGTTCAACCAGCCGTGACTCAGAATCAAGATCAAAAACTTGATTCAATTTTAGAGATTCTAGTTTCTAAGCAGCATTTAACTAGTGAAGATGCAGAAAAATTATCAGTTGAACAGTTAAGTACTGGTAAAACTATTGAGGCTCTCCTTAAGAAAAATAAAACTGTTTCTGAAGAAGTTTTAACTATGGCTAAAGCTGATCTCTATCACGTGCCTTTTATTAATATCTCAGAAATAGGGGTTTCCCCAGAAGCTCTCAATGCTTTGCCAGAGAGTGTGGCTCGTAGATACCAAATGCTACCTTTCTCAATTAGTGAGGAAGACAAGGTTCTAAAGGTAGCAATGCAAAATCCGTTAGATGTGACGGCTATTGATTTCGCTCAGCAGAAAACTGGCTTTAGGATTGAAGCTCATTATGCTACTTCCTCTGATATTGAGCAAAAAATTGCTGAGAGATATGCTCAAAGTCTATCTGGTGAGGTAACTAAAGCCTTAGAAGAAACTAGTGATGCAAAAAATAAAAATGAGGTTGGCTTAGCTGATCTTTCTCAGGGAGTAGTCAGGCAAGCTCCAATTACTAAGATTGTGGAGACGGTCTTATCTTTTGCGATGAAAGCTAGGGCTTCAGATGTGCATATCGAACCAGAGATTGAGAGAACTCGTATCAGGTATAGGATCGATGGTATTTTGCAAGAGAAACTAATCTTACCCAGATCTGTTCATGATGCAGTAGTATCCAGAATTAAAATATTATCCCGTTTGAAGATTGATGAAAAAAGAGTCCCCCAAGATGGACGCTTTAGTTTTGAGTCTGAGGGAGCTGAGGTTGATTTGCGTGTTTCTACTCTACCTACTGTTCATGGAGAAAAAGTGGTGATGCGGTTGCTGAAAAAAAACATGAAGGTGCCAACTTTATCTGATTTAGGTTTAGATGGTCTAGCTCTGAGTAGAGTTAGGGAGGCGATTAAGGTTCCTAATGGAATCGTTTTAATCACTGGTCCAACTGGGTCTGGTAAGACCACTACCCTCTACTCTATTTTAGATATTATTAACTCGCCCAAAGTAAATATCTTGACTCTAGAGGATCCAGTCGAATACCAGATGAATGGGATTAATCAGGTCCAGATAAATCCTCAAGCAGGTTTGACTTTTGCTAATGGATTGAGGTCTTTTTTAAGACAAGACCCCAATATTATTATGGTTGGAGAAATACGCGATAGTGAGACCGTTGGCTTAGCTATTCAGGCCTCACTAACTGGTCACTTAGTCTTCTCTACCTTGCATACAAATTCTGCAGCTGGAGCTTTACCTAGGTTGGTTGATATGGGGGCAGAAGCGTTCTTATTGGCTTCTAGTATCCAGCTGATTATGGCGCAGCGAGTAGTGCGAAGAATTAATCAAGACTTTATCGAGGAGTACCAGCCTGAGCCAGAGATAGTTAAAGATGTGATGGCTGTTTTGGGAAATAATTATCAACAATGGTGTCAAAATAATGGCAAAGATCCAAATAAAATGGTGTTGTATAGGCCAAAGAAAAATCGTCCCCAAAATGAGCCTGAGTATAAGGGGCGAATTGGTATCTATGAGGTTATGCCCATCTCACCTGAGGTAAGCAAGATGATTTTGAAAAATGCTTCATCAGCAGAGTTGGAGCAGGCAGGGCTAAAAAATGGGATGCTTTTGATGAAGCAAGATGGGTATTTGAAGGCTCTGCGTGGTTTGACTACAATTGAAGAGGTAATTAGGGTAGCTGAGGTCTAGACATATGAATATCTACGACATGCTCAAAATACTAGTAGATCGGCAAGGATCAGATCTGCATATTATCGCTGGAGCTCAGCCGACCTTTAGAGTCAATGGTAACCTGGAAGCGATTGAAAACACCCCCAGATTAACTCCAGAACAAACTGTAGCTTTGATAAACCCGCTATTAAACAATGAGCAGCGAGATTATGTTGAGTTACATAAAGAAATTGATTTTGGCTATCAGTTTGGAGACGATGGCAGGTTTAGAGTTAATGTCTATCACGCTAACGGGGCATTAGCAGCAGCCCTAAGATTAATTCCTCGAAAAATCAGGAGTATTGATGAGTTGAAGTTACCAGATATTCTCCATCAATTTACCGCTTATAAACAAGGCTTAGTCCTAGTCACTGGTCCCACAGGTGAGGGAAAGTCGACAACTTTGGCAGCTATTATTGATGAAATCAATCAACAACGATCAGAGCACATTTTAACGATTGAAGACCCGATTGAGTTTGTTCTTGAATCAAAGAGAAGTATTGTTTCTCAGCGAGAGATGAACCAAGATACTCAGGATTGGGGCTTAGCTTTGAGGAGCGCCATGAGGGAAGATCCAGATGTTGTATTGGTGGGAGAGATTAGAGATTATGAGACAATTGCTTCAGCTATTACTGTGGCTGAAACTGGTCACTTAGTTTTTACAACTCTTCATACTAATACTGCTTCACAAACTATGGATAGGATGATTGATGTCTTTCCGTCCAATCAACAGGGTCAGATTAGGCAACAACTAGCTGGATCAATTAAAGCAGTTGTTTCTCAACGTCTAGTGCCGACCATAGATGGAGCTCAAACTGTAGTTGCCGAAGTTTTGATCGCTAATTCAGCGATTAAAAATTTGATTAGAGAATCTAAGACTCACTTAATGGAAAATGTTATTCAGACCTCTAGTGCAGATGGGATGATTCTGATGGAAAATTCACTGGTAGACAAAGTAAGGCAAGGAGTTGTGTCTAAAGAAGTAGCTAGAGACTTCTCTTTTAGACCAGATATTTTTGATCAACTAATGGAAGGTAGATAATGCCTTTTTTTAAATATACGGCTAAGAACGAACATAGCGAAACTGTAAAGGGTAAGGTTGAGGCCAGGAGTATTAGTGTGGCTGCCTCAATTCTAGCTAGCCGTAGCTTATTAGTGATTAACATTGCCCCACTTGAACAAGGATCTTTCACTTTTATTAAGAACATGACCTCTGGCATTAAAGAGGATGATGTTGTTAATATGACTCGCCAGCTTTCAACCATGATTACAGCCGGATTGCCTCTGAGTACTTCTCTATCAATATTGGCTGAACAAGGGCGATCGGAAGTCTCAATATTAATTAATGAACTCTTAAGAGACATTGAGGGTGGCAAGACCTTCTCTCAGGCATTAGAGAAAAAACCAAAAGTTTTTTCACGGGTTTATGTCCAGCTCATTAGAGCTGGTGAAGCTGGTGGTGTAATCGATGAAATACTGTCTCGTCTAGCTGATACATTGGAAAAACAAAAAGAATTTAGAGGCAAAACTAAGGGTGCTTTAATTTATCCAGCAATCATTGTTACCGCCATGTTGGGTGTTGGTTTTGTAATGATGGTGGTTGTTATTCCTAAGCTAACTGAGATGTATCAAGATTTTGGTGCTGACCTACCATTTGTTACTCAATTATTAATTGATATATCAGATGTTTTTGTAAAATACTGGTGGGCAATGATCTCTTTTATGGTAGCTGGTGGGTTTTTGTTCAGGAGTTGGAGAAAGACAGAGGCGGGAGATCGTTCTTTTGATCGTTTTTTACTTAAAATACCTGTTTTTGGTGAGTTGAAAGAAAAAGTTATTGTGACTGAGTTTGCTAGAACTTTGTCTTTACTACTAAGCGCCGGAGTCTCATTGATCAGCGCTTTAAGGATTGTTTCTGAAGCGATTGAGAGCATCAACTATCGTGATTCACTGGAAGCCGTTGCTAAAAAAGTGGAAAAAGGCATTCCGATGTCTCAGGCTTTGAGTGCCAGTGAGACTTTCCCGCCAATTTTATATCAGATGACTTCAGTAGGAGAAGAGACTGGTAAACTTGATGAAATTCTATTGAAGCTTTCCATTTACTTTGAGACTGAGAGTGAGCAAGCAGTCAAGAATTTAACAACTGCCCTTGAACCAGCAATTATGATTGTTTTGGGTTTGAGCGTAGGTGTAATGGTGGTAGCCATTATTATGCCGATCTATAGCTTGACGAGTCAGTTTTAGACTGTCAGACTGATAGGTACTTGCGTGTCAAGTGAGAGCTGTTGTAAAGTTAATATATATTATTTAAAGTTGTTTATGAAAAAACTGTCCAAAATTCTATCTTTTACTTCTAAAGCTGGTTTCACCATGATCGAGTTGTTAGTGGTAATCGCCGTAATTGGTGTATTGGCAGTGGCAGTCCTCTCTTCTATTAATCCAATCGAACAGATTAACAAAGGTCGAGACACTCGGACTCGTTCAGATGCAGCTCAGCTAATTAATGCCATTGATAGGTATTATGCTATCCATGAAAAATATCCTTGGAATGTGACTAATGCACCTGATTATACTGCTCCTGTAGCTTTGTTAGATCTGCCTAATGCAGCGATTGACTTCGTTGGAGCTGCTTCTACTTTGATCACTGAGCATGGGTTGGCTGTGACTTATACAGATTGGGACTGGGTGGATGTCTTAGTTTCTACATCTGAAGTAAAGGAAGGTTTCACCAATCGTCTTAAAGATGATAATAAGTTATTTATAGGTAAATCTGCAGGTTATAATGAAACTATGTATGCCTGTTTTATGCCTACTTCCAAGGCTTTTGTTCAAGAAGCAGAAGACAATTGCACTGATGGGACAACAACCACTCCTATCGCCGGAGTTGCCGTTTGCGACATCGGTGGTGGGACTGACGACCTGATTTGTTTACCTTAGTTGAAATTCTCATCTTAATACTCTACTCTATCTCAAGCTTCTGATATGATTAAAATATAATGGGCAGTCTAGTTTTCTTTAGCTTTTTCTTATTTATTTTAGGGTCTGCTGTGGGCAGTTTTTTGAATGTTCTTATTTACAGAACTGTTAGAGGTGAGTCTTGGGTGAGTGGTCGTTCTCACTGTGATCATTGTCAGAAAAAAATTGCTTGGTATGACAACATGCCTATCTTATCCTTTCTATTACTTGGTGGAAAGTCCCGTTGTTGTAAGAAACGGATTCCCATTTCATACCCGTTTGTGGAGTTTGTCACTGGCTCATTATTCGTGTGGTGGTATGGGATAGGTTTTGTTTTTTTTAGATTAACCACTGCTCCATTTCAAGTTTTACAACCTCTTTTTTGGTTGTTGGTGGGAATTTTATTGTTAACTATTTTCTTCGCTGATTTAATGCACATGATTATTCCAGACTTGGCTGTGGGTGCATTATTTTTGTTGACCCTATTTTATCGAATATATCTAACTTCAGCTTCGATCATGCAGCCACAAGATCTATATTTGGCACTTGTTGGTATGTTGATAGCAGTAGCTTTTATAGGTGGTTTATGGGCCCTAACTAAAGGCAAGGGCATGGGTTTTGGTGATGTGAAGCTAATGGCACCGATAGCACTTTTATTAGGCTGGCCCAAGATACTGGTTGGTTTGTTTTTTTCATTTATAATTGGTGGAATTTCTGGAGTTATTTTGCTGATTCTAGGTAAAAAAAGAGTTGGGCAGGTAATTCCTTTTGGTCCGTTTATTATTCTCGGAGCTGTAGTGAGTTTATTTTGGGGAGATGCTATATTTAGCTGGTACATGCATTGGCTATAGGTGAATAAATTATGAGAATTATTAAATTTATTTTTAAATCAGTTCTTTCAACTGCGATACTAGTCTCAGTTGGATTTTTACTAGCTAGAGAAATTCTGATGTTTATGGGGGTTAGTAAAGTAAAGAGTTCTTTATCAACTTTACGTAGTGCTTCAGTTCAAAAAAGTTATTTTACTAAGTGTAAAGAAAAAGGTTCAGTTTTTATTGATGGAGATGACCCCGCAGTGATGCAGTTAAGATTTGTCTCAGACAACGAGTATGTTCTAGAAGTATTATGTAGCCAGTTTAGTATTGATCCGATTCTACTTGAACGAGTGCAGTTGCCGATGTTTATTAAAAAAGTTGCTGGTCAGACAGGCATCATCTGGGGTGACACTCGGAGTGGAATAGCTTTGGAGGCGTTTAAAAAACAGAGATCAATTGGCGTTGAAGATCGAGTCATCACCTCATTCTCTACTGATAGTGAGCTGGGAGTTGGACCGATCACATCATGCGCTGGTTATGGTTTTTCTTGTTGTAGGTATGAGTCTGAGCAAGGTTCTGGGGAGCAGTTTAGCGGCTCTCTAGATTGTCCCAAGACATGTTTTAGTAGTTGTGAAGATAGACCAATTATATTGTCTTTCAATACTCAACCATTCTTAAACTTAAAAGATAGATCAGTAACTATTAACAATGGAGAAAGTATTACCTTTAGTTTTGTGATCGACTCTGGTCTGACTGACTCGGTTGCTGTGGAGGTCAACTATGGAGATGGCCAGGTTGATTCTTTTTATAAAGATAGCCAAACCTTTACTCACGATTATCAGTGCTCAAAGAAAGAATGTTCTTACTCGGTTAAACTATCAGCCAAGAACAGTCAGGGTATTTCAGCCGTGGATCTACCAATCATGAACATGTTAGTGTTAGTGAAAGGACAATAAAGGTAATTATGAAAAAACAATTTGGATTCACATTAATTGAGTTGCTAGTAACGACAACCATTATCATTGTTTTGATGACAATTGGTCTAGTAAGTTATCGACAAGCCAGCCGAAGTAGTCGTAACGCAAAAAGAAAGTCTGATCTCGAGTCGGTTAGGCAAGCTTTGGTTTTGTACAGAAATGATACTGACGAGTATCCTGATAGCGCTAGCTTTGATCTGATGCTGATAGCAATTAGTGAATACATTAGCTTTAATTCTTTAACTGATCCAAAATCACCCACCTATGATTATTATTACAGCTCTGATGGAGCTGTGTTTACTTTGCGAGCCGATATAGAGCTTAGTTCTGGATCAGAATACTACTATATCTATAATCCTTGATTATGCAAAAAAAACAGTCACTTGGATTTACTTTAATTGAGTTAATTGTTTCAATTGGAATTTTAGTTTTAATTACTGGTGGAGGGATTGCTGCGTTTTTAAATTTTAATGATAAGCAACAAGTTTTAAATGGAAGTAAAGAGCTACGAAGCTATTTGAGGACAGCCCAAACTCTAGTTAGAGTTGGAGAGTCCCCCGCCGGTTGTGACAAGTTGGTCGGTTATAAGGTGACTAGTTCAGATGCTGGCACGGTAAAAGAGATTAAGATATTGGCCGTTTGTTCTACTGGTGGCGTGGAAGAAAGCATTGAAAAGGATAGTTTTTTATTGCCAGAATCTACCACACTGAGTAGTGATATAAACATAACTTTTTTGGGTCTACACGGTGGAGTGATTGGCTCAGGCACAATCGAAGTAGTTGGCGCAGCAGATAGAACCTATAGCTTCGAAGTTACTCAAGGAGGAGAGATCACCCAAGGGGATTTTCTTTAAATATTTATGAAAAAAAGCAAACAACAGTCTGGGCAGAGTTTGATCGAGGTTATTTTAGTAACAGTAGTAGTGGCAACTGTTTTAACAGCGATTGCAGCTAGTGTTAGTATGTCAGCTAAAAACACTAGTGAAAATAAAAAAAGAAGTATGGCAGCCAGCTTTGCTCAGGAGACGCTTGAAGTTTTCCAGCGAGAAAGATATGCATTGGGTTGGAGCTCATTTCAATCTTCTTTGGTGGATGATACTTATTGTTTTAATACATTGCCAGCTGACTCAGCTAGTTTTGTTGCTTCTAGTCCAGGAGAGTGCGGCGATGAAGAAGTTATAGTTGGGACAACCTATGGTCGCGAGGCAATTTTGACTATTTTAGCTGATGAGGTAAAGGTTGAATCAATAGTTACTTGGATGGATGGTAATTTGGAAAAACAAGTTGAAGCAGAGCAAACCTTCAAAGAGATAAATTAAATAAGCTTCTATAAGCTACGCACCGTAGTGCTACTAGTAAATATCTCCTCCACTATATCTCGATCTCGATCTAGTCCTGGAGTGCCTTTTCTGAGGGTGAAGCTGATATTTATATGAGGATGACTCTCATCATTGTCCTGAGTACAGTTAAATGTTGGCCCGTCAGTAATCTCGACTGTGCTTGAAGTAAGGTAGCTAGAATTAGAAGCGATTTTATTATTACCATCAACATCTTCTTTTTTCAGTGAGGTAGTTCCACCGTCTATAGAAAAGAATTTAATCTCTGTCATACCCAATTCACACTCTTGGCCCAATTCATTTGGTAAGATTTCTAAAGCATTTCTTAATAAAAACTCTATTTGACTCAAAGCGTGTTGTCCCTCCTGTTTGACCAGTTGTTCGCTATTTATTTTGCTATTACTGATTAAAAAAGTCATAAATAAAACTGAGGCTGAGAGCAACAAGATGACTGTAATAGAGGTTACTATTAGTAGTTCTATGAGGGTGAACCCACTTTTTTCTTTAATACTCATATAAACGAGTCTAGCACGATCGCAGTTGCAGTAGAGCCAGAAGTTTCTTATGATGGAATCATATGAGATTTAGTTTTAATCGTGAATCTGGTCAAGTTGGAGTGATTGTTCTATTAACTATGACTGGTATGTTAACCATGGGCTTGTCACTAGCCTCTAGAACTACACAGGAAGCTTTGTTATCTGGCAAAGAGGTTGAGTCATCTCGAGTTTTTAATGCAGCTGAGCAGGGCATCGAAGATGCTCTTTCTGAAGATCTGGGGGGCTTAGAGTTTGTCGATAATCTTTATAGCGGAATTGTTGATTCTGTAGTTGGGGTGGGAGTTAATTACTCTGTCGAGAAAGTTAATGTACTAGAAACTAGATTGTTTGAAGGGATTTCAGCTGGAGTGGATGTGACTGGTGTGAGTGATGGTAATGAGCTGCAGATTGATTGGTCGAGATTATCGGATTGCAACACTGAGACACTGGCTTCCCTGATTGTTTCTATTTACTACGATGATGCAGGAGTGACTAAGGTCAGGTATGGGGCTATTGGTGGTTGTGATAATAGCGATGGTTTTACCACTAGTTCTGTAATTGATGAAAATGGCTATCATAGACGCTACAATTTACCCCTTCAGGCAGACGATTTTTTAGTTAGGGTGAAAACGGTTTATAACGATACCTTCATTAAAGTTTCAAGTAGTGATTTTACGATGCCTGTTCAATATTACTCAATCAGATCAGAAGCAGCTAACACCGAAAGCAATGAAACTAGAGTTGTCGAGGTTAATAGAACTATTAAGTCTGCACCATCAATATTAGATTATGCAGTTTATAGCGGTGGATCTTTATCTAAGTAGAATCTTACGCTAAACTATAAATATGTCTGCCCTTTCTTTAGATATCGGTACTTATGCTATTAAAGCTATTAGCGGTAATCCTGGAAAAAAAATAGAGGTTGAGCGATTCGTTGAAGTTTTTAATCCACTCGGGGTTTCTATTCCCAGTGACGAGGCTTTAATGCAGAAATTTGTTGATTTAATAGAATCGATAATAGCTGACAATAAACTACCCCGAAATGATGTGAGGTTGAGCTTGCCTGAGTCAGTTGTCTCTACCAATATTATTGAACTACCTACTTTAAGTGATGCGGAGCTAGCCTCTGCAATTGGTTGGCAGGCAGAGCAACACATTCCTATTCCTCCAGATCAGCTATCTTTGCAGTATCAGGTTCTACATAGACCTAGTAAAGAAAATAAAAACGATGAGAAAATGAGAGTCCTTTTAGTTGGGGTCCATAAGGATTTGGTAGAGAGATATACAAATGTATTTTTAACACTAGGGATTGAGCCAAAATTACTAGAGACACAGATGCTGTCTGTGCTGAGAGCATTAGATATTGAAAAACAAGAACCACCTACGTTAGTGCTTCAGATGGGTGCAAGCAATACCCAGTTGGCAATGGTTTATGAGGGAGAACTCAGATTTATAACTTCTCAAATGACTGGAGGTCATGCCCTAACACAATCTTTGGAAAGGCAGATAAATTTAAGTGCTCAACAGGCAGAAGAATATAAGCGAGCATATGGATTAGATGAAAATCAGTTTGAGGGGAAAGTTAAGGCGGCCTTGCTCCCAGTAGTGCAAATCATGGTTAATGAAATTAGAAAAGCAATGACATTCTTTGTAAATCAATACCCAGGTGTAAATGCACAGCGTATCCTCCTGTCTGGTGGCCCTACTCTATTACCTGGGCTAGTTCAATACATTACCCAGGAGGTAGGTGTAGAGGTATTGGTAGCGGCCCCTTTTTCAAATGTTACTGGCATGATTCCTGAAGCTAATCATCCCACTTGGACTGTCTGTATGGGGCTAATGGCACGTGAGGAGCTTTAATGATGGCAGATATTAATTTTGTTCGTCAGCGAATTAAGAAGCTGACAAAAATTGAAGAGAGAGATCAAGAAGTTTTTAGAATTTCAGCTATTATTACTTCTGCTTTGTTATTAATGTTGGCTGTAGTCTTAGGTTATAAAATTTACTTAACTTCTCAGCTCAATGAAATTAAAAGCAATCAAAATAACTATTTAAGTCGTATTAAAAAACAAGAAGAAAGGGAGAAGACATTTGTTTTATTTGTTAACAAACTCAGGGTTTTGAGTAATATTTTTCAAAAAAGGAAAGACAAACAGGAAGCAATTAGTTATTTCTCTCAAATATTTGGCGATGATGTGACCATTGAGAGGATTGTTTATGATGCAAATTCGCAACTACTTACTTTTCGCCTTATGTCTGCGGATATTTTTTCTTTAGAAAATGTGTTTGAGTTACTATCTAATCAACAATCAATCGAAAAGTTTTCATCTTTATCCAAGAGTAATCTTCAAAGAACAACGAGTGGGGTTTATCAAATGCAAGTCACAGTAGTGATGGGAAAAAAAGAATGATCAATAATAAGTCAGAGATTAATTTTAAATCTTTATTTACTAATCGTCGTTATCTGTTGCTGTCTATATTAAGTGCCGTCTTATCTTTAATAATAGTTTTTTCAGGTATTACTACTCAAGTCAATAAATTGTTTGATCTCAATAGAGAGATTTCTGTTGAACAAGATCAAGTAAATGTGTTGCGACAGAAAACTAATGATTTGGAAAACATAGAGGCTAGGGAAGCTTATGATTCTTTGGATTTAGTCAACTTAATTTTACCGTCAAAAAAACCATTGCTGGAGTTAATGACATCACTAAATGTCGTTGCAGGTAGAAATGATGTGGTTTTTGTAGATTTAAGTCTTTCTCCTGGGAAAATTGCTTCTGAAAGTGCAGAGTTTCTAGGAGTAGCAAAGTCTAGTTCTAAAAATAAGAAGGCGCAACCAAAAGTGAGTAATGAAGGCTATGACTCTTTGGTGGTAGAGGCAGAAATATTGGGTGAGTTTCGTAATGTTCAAAGTTTTTTTGAGGATATAGAGAGAGTATCTCCACTAACCACTATTACTAGCTTATCACTTGATATTAAGAGTAATGATAATATCATTAGGCCTTCGGATGAAGTTCAAGCAGAAGTAGTACTTAAGACTTATTTTTTCACACAATCCGTGACATCTAAGTTGAGCTCTTCTCTACCAGACATAGGTATCAAAGAACAAGAGATAATTGAAGAGATTAGTAACTACTCATTTCCTGCCTTTAACGTGCAAGAGAATATTCAGGGTGGTGGTCTAGATGATCTTTTTGGATTGAACTTGCAAGATCTTGATGAAGATCAATTGACACAATAATATCTTATTCAGCCGCGACTTCTTCTTTAGTTTCTTCTTCAACTTTTTCTTCAGTCTCAGCCGGTTCTGCTAGTGTAATATAAGGACGAATTCCTTCTTTGATAGCACGAATTTTAGCGATATTTCTAATGGCGTTAATAACTGAACCTTTTTTACCAATCACTTTTCCCATGTCATCTGGGTGAACATGCATGAGATAGGTTGTGCCTCGCTCATCTTCGCTAATTTCAATTTTGACTTCTTCTGGATTGTCGACAAGGTGGATTAAGATAAATTCTAGTAAATTCTTCATTATTTTTTGGTTTCTGTTTCTTTTTCTACTTTTTTGTCTTCAACCCCTTTTTCCTCTACAGGCTCATCAGCTTTTTCTACCACTGGTTCTTCAACCTTTTCTTCTTCAGCTGGTTTCTCTTCTACAGGTTTAGCTGCTTCTTCTTTAGCTTTCTTATTTTTTATAGCTTGCTTCTTGGAAACCTTTTTCTTTTTCTCTGGGAAAGGGTTGCCGCTGGCAAATCTTTTGGCTAAGCTAGCTACAGTTTCTGTAGGCTGAGCACCTTTAGCGATCCATTTCTTATACTCTTCCATATTAATCTCTAGAATCTTTGGATTTTGAGTAGGTGCGTAATGACCAATTTTGGCAGTGTACTTACCATCTCTTTTAGTGCGAGCTTCTTGAATCACTATACGATAGTGGGGTTGGTTTCTTTTTCCGAATCTAACTAGTTTTATTTTTAACATAGGTTGCGATTATAAGGGTTTTGTCCTATTTACTCAAGTATTAGCCAGCTCTTTGAGAGCTGCTTGAGCTGCGGCCTGTTGAGCCAGCTGTTTGCTCTTACCCATACCTGTTCCTGCAGGCTTAGAGTTGACTAAAACCTCGATAGTAAACTGCTTATCGTGATCTGGTCCCTCTTCTTTTGTTACTTTATATATTGGAGCTTCAAAGCCTTTTGACTGAACAATCTCCTGCAAAACACTTTTAGAATCTTGATATAGTTTTTGTTCTTTAATCTTGGCAAACTTGTTAAAAAGGTTCTCTTCTAAGAATTCCTGAGTTGCTTCATAGCCTTGATCTAGATAAATAGCACCGATAATGGCTTCGGTAGTATCAGCTAATAAGCCGGGGTTATTTCTACCACCAGTAGCTTCCTCTCCCTTGCTCATATGGAGTTTTTCACCCAATCCTATTTCTAAAGCAACTTCTGACAAGGTAGTTGTTTTCACCAATGAACTTCTGTAGGCAGTCAAAATACCCTCTGGTTCGTCGGGAAATTCTGCAAACAAAAACTCGGTAGTGATTAACTCTAAGACAGCATCACCTAGAAATTCAAGTCTCTCATTTGATTCTAAAGCTGAGGAGACACGTTCATTAAGCGCACTTCGATGAGTTAATGCTGTTTCTAGTAAAAGTGGGTTATTAAATTTTGGTAGCATAGTTTGATTATCCCAGTTCTGTCTCTTCGATAACAATGCTAACTAGTTGATTGAGGGTGTTGGCTTGATTCAAAAGCTCTTCTGCTTCTAGTGAAATATTGTAGTTTTTAACAATATCCGATGTTAAGAGAGGTTGGTCTATTTCTGGGTCAATACCCAAGGTTTCTTTTAGGTTGTCATCACTTTCTAGTTGGGAGATATCAACTAAGAGTTTTTTTTCAATAATATCTTTAATTTCATCTGTAATACTATCTCTATTTTGATTCATGACTTCCTTTTACTTTGCTGTTGTCTGGGACAGTATCTGGCCTAGTACCCCGTTAACAAATCGAGGTGAGCTTTCAGTCCCAAACTCTTTTGCTAGCTCGACGGCCTCATTGATTGCTACTTTAACTGGTATTTTAGTGCTTTGAGTCTCGAAAATTACCAGGCGTAGGATGGCTAAATCTACTTGGTTAATTTCTGACAAAGGTCTCTCTGGAGCATGTTTAGCTATAAGAGGATCAATGTTTTCAAGCGAAGAGATGGTTTTATTATAAATTTGCTGCTCATCATCTATTAAGTCAGTTTCTTGGTTGAAACTATGACTAAACAAGGCTTGCATAAGCCTAATTCTTTTTTGGTGCCGAGGATCTGGATTGGTGTCCTTGGTTTCTTTCTCAACAATGTGATCACCAGCAGGAATTTGGTTTGTGTCTGACATATCTCTAGTAGTATATAAAAAATGGGTGGAGTTGTAACTAGTCTTTAAGTCCAACTGTTTTAAAAATCTGTGCCACTAAACCTCTTTTATGCAAAGGAATACTGTGATGTACTAAGTTTTTCTTTAGCTTTGGCTTATTGCCTTGACGACGTTTGCCACGTTCGGATCTGGTAATTTTATTTTTTGGTACTGCTCCCATAGAAACAGAATTGTAACTCGGTGTGAGTATATTTGCAAGCTTAGTTGGCTGTAGGGGTAGTTGACTGACGAGAAATAACAGATTTCCAAGTAATTTGAGAGCTTTTTAGTTCATCAAAGATTTGTTTTGCTTTGGTGATGAGCTCGATGTTGGTCCAATTGGAGAACTGGAGCTGGTCAAAGCCATGTTGGTTGGTGCCGAAAAGATCACCCGCTCCCCTATTTTGCAGATCAAATTCAGCTAGTTTAATACCATCATTAGTTTTGGTAAAAACATCAAGACGTTGGCTGATGGTGGGAGATTTAGAGCTAGGAAATAATAAACAGTAAGCCTGCTGTCCAGCCCTGCCTACTCGGCCTCTAAGTTGGTGAAGACTAGCTAGACCGAATCTTTCAGCTGACTCGATAATAATGATTAATGCTGCTGGCAGGTCAATACCGACTTCAACAATTGGGGTGGTAACTAAAATATCTATCTTTTGATCAAATAGACGCTTGGTAATTTTATCTTTTTGATCTGAGGTCAGACGACCGTGGAGTAACTCAACTTTTTGATCAGGAAATTGGGGCTTAATCTCCGCAAAAGTTTCAGTAGCAGATTTAACATTGGCAAAAGCCTCATGCTCTGAATGTTCAATGAATGGGCAGACCACCAATACTTGCCCCCCACTCTCCCGGAGTTTTTTCTTGATCCAATCATATGATCCTGCTCGTTTTTTTTCTGACGCTAACCAGGTTTTAATTGGTTTTCTACCAGCTGGCATTTCATCAATTACGCTTAGTTCTAGATGAGAAAAAATGGTCAGCATTAAGCTACGGGGAATGGGAGTAGCTGACATAGTTAGAATATGGGGTCTGAAAGTTAGTTTGGAGATCTCACTGCGTTGTTCTACCCCAAAGCGATGTTGCTCATCATAGATGACTAGGGCTGGTTTTATCTGCTGAAGTTTGTTGATGACGGCGTGAGTGCCCAGATAAAGAGTAGGTTTTTCAGCAAGGGAAAACTTAGTTTTAGCTGTTAGCAGCTGAATATTAATTTGAGGAAAAAGCTTGCTGAGAGTTTCTAGGTGTTGCTCAGCTAATATTTGAGTGGGAGCGATAAAAGCGACGTGATGATTATTATTGAGTGTGTGAAGGGTTGCAATTCCAGCCACGACAGTTTTTCCAGAGCCAACATCACCCAACAAGAGTCTATTCATGGGTGTGGTTGATTGAATATCCACTAGGAGTTCTCTAGTACTACGTTGCTGAGCGGAAGTTAGGGTAAATGGTAAATCTGGAATTGAGTTTTCTTTATCAACTGTAACTAAGTGAGCTGAAGCATTATCTTTCCATTGTTGTTTGATTTCAGCCGAGTGCTGCATTAAACCCAAGAGTTCTTCGATGGCTAAACGCTCGCGAGCCTTGATGGTTAGTTCTTGATCATCTGGGAAATGGAGATGTTTAAAAGTTTCGTTTAAAGGGAGGAGGTCAAATTCTGTGGCCAATAAATCTGAGATGGGATCGAGATGTTGAGTGACTTCTTTGAGATAGCGACGCAAGTTGCCGGCTTTTATTTCAGGAACTGAAGAATAGATGGGGACCAAGCGATTAGTATGGGTAGTGTCATTGGAGATTTTTTCTACTTTGGGCTGAGTCATCATCCCGCGGTTATTGAGTTTACCGCTGAAGAAATATGATTGGCCTTTTACTAAAGCATCTTTGATGAAGGGGGCGTTAAACCAAATTAGCTTAAGTGGACCAGAGCTATCTCGGACTGTGGCTCGCTGCATAGAGCGACGGCCTTTGTATTGATTAGAAATGGCGGTTACCTCAGCTTGGATAGTGACTAATTCATCTTTGACTAAATCCATGATGAGTTTTTGCTCAGAGCGGTCTTCATAGCGAAGTGGGACCCAGAGTAAAAGGTCTTGAATAGTGTGGATATTTTTAAGAGCTAGTTTATCGGAGACGCTGGGGCCGATGCCGGTAGCGTTGGTGATCTTGCCAGAGAGTGAGTACATGAGTCTAATTATGACACAGATTTAGATCTGATATAATTTGATAAAGTATGTTTTAGAAAAAGGGAAATTATGTCATATGGAAGAGGACTAGAATCAGGAAGGTTTTATGATCATAATGCTGGTAGCGCAAGTAATTATGATGAAGAACATCCTAGTGCAGGGCAATCTGCTGCTGCTGAAAAATTAGAAAAAAACACCATATATAAGCCTGGAGACAGAGTTCAGGTCATAAATCATGGAGTTGTTGAAGTTATTGAAGATCGTGGCTCTTTGGTTAGGGTGAAAAGCAATAATTTTGTTTTTTCTTCAAAACAAGGCCCATCTAAATTTGGTCTAATAGGTAAAGAGGTAATAACTGGTTTAGCAGAGTAAATCTTAAAGTAAATAAAGCACGCTGCTGCCGATGACACTCAGGAGCATAGCTAGCATGAATATAATCCCAAAAGCTTTGGTCATTCGCTCTCTATTTTTTCTTGTCATTTTAGTCCTCCACTTTTAGTTCATGAAAGTCTCTTTTGCCAGTTTTCAAAATACTGCCTGATTTGGGAGTAATTTCTTGATTGGGATCAGTGTATTTCTGAGAGTCAATTGAGACTGCTCCCTGTTCTATTCTACGGCGAACATCACTGCTACTCAACTCTTTTCTAGCTCCTGTGGCTAGACTTAGAATTGTGGTGGAAGCAGCACTAATTAAATGAACTGGTTTTTGATCAGGAATGCCTTTTTCTTGAGAAATAGTTTTAAAATTTTCTTGGGCTGTTTGAGCTAGTTTCTCATCATGGTACATAGTGGTAATGGTGAAGGCGAGTTTTTTCTTGAATGTCATTGGGTTTTCACCAGCTGCCATAGCTTTTTCCATCTCTTCTATTTCTGCCATTGGGACATCAGTTAGCACCGTGAAATAATTAATTATCATCTCATCACCAATTCTCATCAATTTGCCGTACATATCATTGGGATTTTCAGTCAGAGCTACAAAATTGCCATATGACTTGCTCATCTTGCGGCCATCAGTGCCATTGATGATTGGAGTGCTTAAGACCCACTTCTCGTGGTTGTTGTAGGCTTTTTGGAGAGTGCGACCCATCATCATATTGAAGGTTTGATCAGTGCCGCCAATTTCTAAATCGACATCCATGTGGACACTGTCATAACCTTGCATCAGTGGGTAAATGATTTCATGAGCATGAACTGGACGACCAGCTTTAACTCGCTCTTGAAACATGTCTCGCTCCATTAGTTGTTGGACGGTAGTTTTGGCCATTATTTTAATGAGATCAACGTAGGTGAGCTTATCGAGCCAATCAGCATTATTCATGATTTTAATTTTGCTAAAGTCTAGAATCTTGCTGGCCTGTTCTTGCCAGTTTTTAAAATTTTCTTCAATTACTTCGTTGGTTAGTTCTGGACGAGTGGAGTCTTTGCCGGTTGGGTCGCCAATTTTGACTGTACCACCACCAATAAGCAAGATAACGTCATGATCTAGGTCAGCAAACTGTTGGAGTTTACGCAGTAACACACTGTGACCCAATGTTAAAAGTGATCCAGTAGGATCGATGCCTAGGTAAAGGCGGATCTTTTTCTGCTCCATGAGTTCTGCTAAAGATTTTTTAGAAGGAAGTATTTCTGTAACTCCCCTAGTTAGAGCTTCTTGGATGGTGATGTTTTGCATATTGTTTTTTTATTATACAATGACTCTATGGTCCAAGATTATGGAAATCTCAAATCTGTGTTAGATCAGGATGAGCCAGCGTCATCTCGATTGAATACTCAGTCTACTTTCCCCCAGAATAAAATTACTGAATTGCTCTCTACTTGGCTAAACCAGGCTAAAAAACTACTTGCAAGAATACCTCAAACTGTTACTATACGAGATATGGAAATAAACCTAACTGCCATCTGGGAGACTATCGTCGCTCCTTTTAGCTGGTTGAAAAGACTAATTTCTGGCAAACCTAAACCTCGTCGAGCCTCATCTTCAGCTACACAACAGATGAATAAGATAAAACTCATTCGTCTACTAGCAATTGGTGGTTTAGCGGCAGTGGTAATCGGTGTTTTAGGCTTTTTTGCTCTATATGCTTGGTATGCCAAAGATTTGCCTAAGCCCGGTGAGGTAGTCCGCAAAGAAGGCTTTAGTACTCGGATCTATGATCGTGAGGGAGAGCTTTTATATGACTTATACAATAGTGAACGTCGCACTCCGATTCAAATCGAAAAAGCTCCAGAACATCTCAAACATGCTACCGTTGCCATCGAAGATAAAGACTTTTACAAGCATCAAGGCTTTGACTTCTTAACTATTTTACGTATCCCCTACAATGCCATCTTCAGAAGCCGGGTGGTTGGCGGTTCAACCCTGACTCAGCAGTTAGTCAAGAATGCCTTGTTAAGTAATGAAAGAACAGTAATCCGTAAGTTTAAAGAATTAATTTTGTCACTTCAAATTGAGCGCCACTTTAGTAAAGATGAAATTCTAGAGATGTATCTCAATGAGGCCCCGTATGGCGGTACTTCTTGGGGTGTGGGTGCTGCTTCAGATATGTATTTTTCTAAAAATGTTGATGAGTTAAGTGTGGCCGAGTCGGCATTCTTAGCTGGTTTACCACAGCGACCCTCTGTCTATTCTCCCTTTGCTGGCAAAACAGATGAAGACGGTAATCTTTATTGGAGAGGTAGAACTAGAGCTGTGTTAGATAAGATGAAAGAGCAGGGCTACTTATCAGAGATTGCACATCAAGAAGCAATAGCCGAGCTGGACTTAATGGAGTTTGAGCGTACAGTCAGTAATATTAAGGCACCTCACTTTGTTTTTTATATTCGTGACCAACTAGAAGAGATGTTCGGCGTAGAAGTAGTAGAAAGCGGTGGTCTTCAAGTAACAACAACTCTAGATTTAGAACTGCATGAAGAGGCTGAAGAGATAGTCAAAGAAGAGGTGTCGGACATTGCTTATCTCAATATCACTAATGGAGCAGCGATGGTGATGGATCCTAAGACCGGTGAGATTTTGAGCATGGTGGGTAGTGCTGATTACTTTGTTAAAGAAGCTACGGAGGAAGGCGAGTTAACCATTGGAGGACAGTTTAATGTAGCAGCCGACGGTTTGCGTCAGCCAGGATCATCAATCAAGCCAGTGACTTATCTGGCGATGTTTCAACGCGGCTACACCCCAGCTAGCATGCTGATGGATGTGGAAACTGAGTTCGCGACTGGAGTTGATCAGACAGAAATACCCTACCAACCTAAAAACTACGATGGTAAGTTTCATGGTCCGATTAGCTTGCGAGACTCTTTGGGTAGTTCGATCAATGTCACTGCTGTTAAATCTGTGGCTCTAGTGGGAGTAGAAAACTTTTTGCAATTAGCTTACGAAATGGGTTTTGAAACTCTAGAACCATCTGAAGAAAATTTGAAGAGATTTGGTTTAGCTGTTACCTTGGGTGGTGGTGAAGTTCATTTATTAGATACAGTGACTGCCTATAGCACTTTCGCTAATGGTGGGAGTAAAGTACAGCCCACCTCAATTTTGAAAGTAGAAGACAAGAACGGCAAATCTTTATACGAGCACAAGCAGGTGGATGGCTCACAAGTTATTACTCCTGCTGAGGCATTTTTAATAAATGATGTTTTATCAGATAATAACGCTCGTTTATTAGCTTTTGGGGCTAATTCTCTACTGAATACAGGTCAGCCAATTGCAGTTAAAACTGGAACTACCAATGATCAGCGCGATAATTGGACGATTGGTTGGAGTCAGGAAATTATGGTTGGTACTTGGGTGGGAAATAATGATAACTCCCCCATGAAGCAAGTTGCCTCCGGTGTAACTGGCGCCTCACCAATTTGGCGACGAATTATTTTATCAGCATTAGAAAAGGGTTATGGCGCTCCAGAATGGATTGTTCCTGAGGATGTAGAGCAAGTTCAAGTCGATAGTATTTCTGGCTATCTATCTCATCATGGCTTTCCAGAAAAAACTGAATACGTAATTAAGGGCACGTTGCCATCTTTGTCAGATCCAGTTCATACCATGCTTAAATTGTGTAGGGGTGAGGAAAAATTAGCCAATGATGCTCGAATTGCAGCTGGTGATTACGATGAGCGAGAATATATCGTGATCAAGATAGATGATCCAGTTAGCCAGGATGATAAAAATCGTTGGCAGGAAGCAGCTAACGCTTGGATAGAGGCTCAAAGTGATCCACGCTATAAATTCCCCACTGAGTTTTGTGGTGAGTCAAGCGATGTTTTTGTAGAGATGAAGCAACCTGAGAATGAAAAAAATTATGACTCCGAAGACATTGAGATTGAAGTTAGGGCTGAGAGCGGTGAGGGGATTGAGAAGATTGAGATTATTGTAAATGGTGAGATCAGAGAAACTATTAATGATCGTGAATATAGTGGCAAGCTGCATTTGTCCAAGGGTCGTTATGAAGTTTGGGCAAAGGCGTACTCTCGTGAAGATAAATCTAAAGAGACTGGTAAAGCTAAAATTGGAACTGGCGGTGAAGATTGGAAAGAGCCAGAGCCATCACCAAGTCCATCTCCCAGTCCTTCAGTAAGTCCTAGCGACGATCCTGAAGCGAGTAGTTCGGGTGAGACAACATAAAAACTGCGAGTAATAATCCAGATTGTTGAGTTAGTAAGTAGTGATCTAGTGTTGCAATTGGTAAGAGGATCAAGAATGGCAAGACTATCTTTTTAGTATTTATTTTTTTTATTAATGTCCAGGATAGTAATATTCCTAATATCCCAGTTTCTGCGATCCAGAGTAATCCAATGTGGTGGACTGGTTGAATAAACCTAACTACCTCCTGAGTGTCACTGAACTCCTCTACTCTGGTCGTAAATTGGTTCAAGCCTACACCTGTAGTCAGATTATCTAAAAACATCCTTATGGAGGCGCTCTGGAGATAAGATCGACGAGTTAGTGAGTCAGCTTCAAATAAGTTGGCAGCCAAATTAATTAGAAGTGGCAGAACAATCATTGTTGCTCCGAAGCCTATTAGTAGTTTATCGCTGATATTGCTAATTTTTTGATAATAGGGTTTAAGGGTAAGTAGCAATACTCCCAGAGTTAAACTTGTTAGCGCAGAGATTGATTGAGTCATAATAATGATGGCCAAAGCTAGTGAAACAACAACCGCAGTTAGTATTTTATGTCTCTTTTGAGCAATGATAAATAAACTAAAAACAGCCAGGATTCCTCCCAAGATGTTGGGGTGAGCCGTTGTGGCATAGGGTAAAACTCGGCCAGTATACCACCACATATCTTTAGCTAATCCAATTGATTTAGCTAGATTTGGTTCACCTAAAAAGCTAAAACCAAGAAGTGATTTTTGGGTGAAGAATTGCCACAAAGCTAAGCTGGACTGAAATAATGTGGTAAAAATAATGGTCCAATAAATCGAGGATTTTTTTAAAAATTTGCTGTGAGTAACTAAGAACCAAGCTAGTAGTCCAACCTCAATTAATTTTAATAAGTACCAAGCTGCAGCTAAAGGATATGGAGTAAATATTTGCCGAATAATAAATAATGAAGCTAAGATGCTGGGTAAAATAAAGCTCGATGTTTTGAGAATTACTTTTTGTTTACTTTTAATCACTTCAATTAACCAAAGTGAAAGTAAGAATATGATTGGTACATCACTGGCGTAAAATTTAGGAATTAAGTAATCAACTAATAATCCATTCACATATGCGCTAGCAGGGTTAACTTTAAAAAAAAGATTAGCAGGAATTAAAAAAATTACTAGACAGATTAAAAAAATATAGATTTTATTAAAAGAAATTTGTTTCAACACACTCACATTATACTTCACCAACTAGTTTGGCCTGATGTTGTTTTTCAATTTGCTTGACAATACTTTTTCGGATTGGCTCTATATCTGATGCGGACAGATTCCTTTTTAGATCATGAAAGTTGATGGTGAAAGTGTAGTTTTTCTTATAAATATCTTTTAGTTCTACAGCAGTAATTAACTTATCTGTATTTTTGAGAGTAGTTATTACCTCTCCGACGGCTATTTCTTTTGGGAGTGTAAAAGTTAAGTCTTCTATAATCGGCATGCTTTTAGGAATTGGTTGATAAGTGGGATGAGTATTAGTCATCTCGAGTAGTTTTGTGAATGCAATCTCAACTCCAATTTTTCCAGACTCTAGAACTCCAATGGTTCCGATTATATTTTTTTCAACTAAAATTTCAGCTGATTGAGAAAATGGTTTAGTTGTTTTTTTATGGTCAATTATTTCATGATTCGTAATAAATAGCTGATTTAGGAGAGATTCAAGCATTCCTCTTACCAAGCGGTATTCTTTTGTAGAAACTAAGCTTAATACCATTTTTTCATCTGGGAGATGATCGCTATTCTGCGGTGGATAAATATTGGCAATTTCAAATACAGATAATTTCTTTTGCTGGGAGTTGGTATCAATTATTTCCTCCAATGATGGTAAAAGCGAACGGCGGAGATAAACTCGATCATCTGTTAAAGGATTTTGTAGTTTAAGATGCTGCATGATTTTATAGTTAGATTCTAGAGCAACTTTCTCACTCACCAACGAATATGAATAGATTTCTTGCCAACCAATGTTAGCTAGAAAGTGTTTGATTTTATTTTCTAGATTGAAATCAATGTTTTTTGGATATGTGGTTGGAATAGGAGTATCCATAAGTTTACTAGGAAGGTTGTGATAGCCATATATTCTGGCTACTTCCTCAACTACGTCAACTGAAATAGTCAGATCTGGTCTGAAAGTAGGAGGTGTTACCACCAGCTCAGCGGTCCCTCCCTTTCCTTGAGTTTCAACCTCACACTCTAGGTCAGTGAGAATTTTGATAATTTCTTGTTGATCAATTTCTAAACCTAGGTAATCATTTATTTTTTGTATACTGATGCTAATTTCAATTGGCTGAGATTCTCCTGAAAAATCATCATATAAATCACTCCCAACTTCAGCTCCACATAGATCTTGGTAGAGCTCGACAGCTTTAAGAATTGTAGTTTTTGCTAAGTGAGGATCAATATTTTTCTCCATTAATTGAGCAGCGGTAGTGCGGATGGCATGGGTCATACTCGCAAATCTGACTTTATCAGCTCTGATTGATTCTGCTAGTAAGAGCACATTTTGAGTACTTTCATCAATTGAAGTATTGGCAGTACCTTTAATAGAAGGTAAATCAATAATTTGACCTTCGCTATTTTTAAAGACTATTTCTCCACCAACTGTTTCAAATTCTTCTCCATCTAAGGTGGCAAACTTCTCACCCTTTTTTGCTTCGACAATATGAATTTCTCCACCAGTATTCATTAGCTTGTCGTAGTCAAAGGCGTGGATGGGGTGACCAACATCATGAGTGACATAGTTGGTAATATCAATCGCTGCGTCGTGAATGTTCATCTCAGTCTGGACTAATCTTTTAGCCATCCAACTTGGAGTAGCAGCACGTTTAATATTCTTTAGAACTATGAAGATAGTCCGTTTATTAAATTCAGAATTATTAAAAATTTTTGGTAGTGGCAGTGCTTTAGTTAATTGAAGTGAATCTTGATCATTAATTCGCAGAGGCTTGAGGGTGGTTTTGATTCCTGCTTGATTTAAAATTACTGCTGCTTCACGGGCAATGCCACGCATATTCATTGAGTCAACTCGATTGGTAGTGACTTCAATATCATAAACACTTTCACCCTCAGTTTGATAAATGCGCTCTATAGATGGTCCTGACAAAGAAAGGTATTTTTGAATTTCCATTGGAGTTGCTTCAGTTTCAAGGTGTTCCAATAGCCAGGTGTGCGGGATGAGAATGTTCATTTTAAAATTGCTCCAAAAATCTCAGATCTCCTGAGTAAATAAGTCTAATGTCGTCAATATTTAAGCCCTCTTTGAGAGTATAGGTGCGCTCTATTCCCCAGCCAAAAGCAAAGCCAGTATATTCTTCTGGATCAATACCACCGGCTTTTAAAACATTAGGATGAACCATGCCAGCTCCACCGACTTCGTGCCAGCCAGATTTACAGAACTTGCATTTTTCTTTACCTCTTTTACCAGTTCCATGGCAGATGTGGCAGCTGAAATCTACTTCAAAAGAAGGCTCAGTAAATTGGAAGTGGAAGGGTCGAATGCGGCTCTTGGTACCAGGACCATAAAATTGTTCTGCAAAATGATCTAGGGTGCCTTTAAGGTGTTGAATATTAATACCCTTATCTACCACTAGTCCTTCAAATTGATGAAACATTTGAGTGTGGGTCGCATCTTGCTGGCGGCGATAACAACGGGCAATATTAATCATTCGGATTGGAGGTTTGCTTTTGAGTCGCTCCATTTCCCTAACTTGCCCATTAGAAGTGTGAGTAGTTAAAACCATTTTTCCCATTTGATCGTGTTGGGGTGTGTCTACGAAGAAAGTTTCCCACTCGTCGCGAGCTGGATGGCTGGGAGGCATGTTGAGTGATTCAAAGACGTAGTAGTCCCAATCTACTTCTGGGTAACGAACTCTAGTAAAACCAATTCTTTCAAAAATATGAGCAATCTCTTCCATGGCTTGAGAAACAGGATGTGTGTGACCTATCTTGAGCTTGATGCCAGGCATAGTCAGGTCAATTTTATGAGTGTTTTTTAGAGGCTTCTTCTCAGCTAATAGTTCTAATTGGTGTTGAAGGTTTTCCTTGAGTTCATTAAGCAATTGACCAGCTGTAGGTCTCATTTCTTTGGGAACATCTTTCATTCCCTTCATTAAGTCATTAGTGAGACCTTTTTTACCCAGATACTTATTTTGTAAACTACTAACATCATCTTTAGCTTCAGCATCAAACTGCTGCTTGAGATTATCAATGGCTTGTTTGAGTTGTGATAGTGATTTTGTATCTTTAGTCATGTTTATTCATTTTAGTACATTTTGTCATTAAAAAACTCCCCTGTTGGGGAGTTAGTTTTTTTATCAAAAACTTTCCCCCTTAGCAGTGGCTAAAAAAGGAAGAGTTGGCTGAGTTTTTTTTAATTGTCATCTGTAGTTGATCTTATTTTCCGAGACCACTTTTGTCAACGATGGCTTTAAATGCAGTTGGGTTATTGACTGCTAATTCAGCCATCATTTTACGATTAATCTTGATGTTGGCTTTATTCAAAGCAGCGATGAAGTGTGAGTACTTGAAACTGGCATCAATCTGTCTGACTCCGGCATTAATTCTCATGATCCACAGTTTTCTGAAGTTTCGTTTACGGAGCTTACGACCAATAAAAGAATATTGATCGGCATGAAGCAAAGCTTCAGTAGCTCGTTTAATTAAACGATTGTATGTACCGCGGTAGCCTTTAGTAAGTTTGAGTACTTTTTTGTGGCGACGACGACGAGTGAATCCTGTTTTTGTTCTTGGCATAATTTAATTTCCTTAAGCGAGTCCCATCATTTGTTTGACTTTTTTCGCGTATTTGCCGGTAACTGTAGCTAATAAACGATATTTACGAATAGTTTTTTTACTTTTCTTTCGGCGGAGATGTCTAGAATTTTGTCGGCGACGCATGACCTTACCAGTTCCAGTCACCTTAAACCTAGCGGCGGCGCTTTTTCTAGTTTTTTGTTTATATTTTTTCATGCTTGCTTTCCTTTTGGTCTTAACTGCATCATTACTTTTGTTCCGATTGATTTGGGTGCGATTTCGACCTCGGCTAATTCTAGAGTTTCCTCAATAATTCGCTCAAAGTTTTTAAACCCAAATTCTTTTTTAGTTCGTTGTCTGCCTCGACGAAAGTCTACTTCTACTCTGACTTTATCACCATCTTCTAAGAACCTGACAACTCTTTTCAATCTGGTCTGAAAGTCACCTTCATCAATAAATGGTGTGAGTCTGACTCCCTTTATTTCTTGCTGTCTAGCACTTTTTCTTTGCTCAGATTTTTTTTGCTGTAGCCAATATTTATGTTTAGAAAGCTCAATTATCTTGACTACTGGTGGCTTGGCGCTACCGGTAATTAAGACTAGGTCTTTGTTTTGCTGCTTAGCCTCTTCTAGGGCTTCGTCAGCTGACATGACGCCGACTTGACTTCCTTGGTGGTCGATTACTCTGACCTCAGGAAAACGAATCGCTCTATTAACAACGATTCGGTCTTTCTTTTTAAATTTGCTGTATTTGCGTCTGCCCACTATGGTTGTGTTTACTTTCTGGTTATAAATATTTTATACAGTAAGGCGTGTATTATACCAGGAGTTTTTTGATTGTGAAACTGGAAATAGTCGGTGTTATAATGTTGGTTCTTTGCAGAACTCGTAGCTCAGTTGGTTAGAGCGCTACATTGACATTGTAGAGGTCAGAGGTTCGAGTCCTCTCGAGTTCACAAATTTAGGCTCCACTGTAAGCTGTACTTCTCTCTTGGTGCATCATGTCAAAAACGGTTTTGCCTTGTTCTGCACTACTACCATCAACTGACATCCCACCCTTGATCTTACGACCCTTCATCCGTTGCTGCTTGGATTTTTGGGCTCTCATCCAGGTGCGAGCACTTTTAACTTTTTGAGTCAAAAGCATAATGAAAGCCTTCAGATTCTGGAAATATGATTTAAGACCAGTACCCTCAGTACCTTGAGTAGTAATTCCTTGAGTAGTTTGGATATCAACTTCTTTGTAGAACTTACTGATTTCTCTAGCCAATATCTTAAGTTCTTTTCGAACTTCCTCAAGCTCTTTCTTAGTTCGTTCTTTATTGGCACTGAAAATATCTTTTTGATCCACTGGGTTGACTTGATCATGAAGTTTTTTACGCAATTCAGCTTTTTTCTGTTCTTTTTTAAGATCAGCCTGTTTTTTTTCAAGATCCTCAGGATTGCTCTCTTGTGGGATTTGTCCACCCGCTCTAGCTAAAGCTTCACCAAATAAGTTATTCTTCTCGTCTTGAGGTTTTTTATCAGCAAAAACACTCTTTTCAGACTCAGCTAAAGCTCTGGCAAATGGATTGGAAGAACTCTGGTTTTTTTTACTAGAGTTTCCTGGTGGGGTTAAGTTCCCTGAATTGTTCATTTATGATCCAGTATTATAGCATACAAATATGTTATAGGACAATAATTGCTATAAACAATTATCCTCATTGTACTAGTAGGAAATTTTTTAGGAAAGAATGAGTTTATTAACTATTTTATCTCTAGTAGCTGATCAATCAGCTTGCGACGAATGATCTGTTTAGCAAAATGATCTAGATAGTGATGATTGTCTTCAATCTGTTTTTTCATTTTTTTATCTTCAATTTTATCTAATTCTTCTTTTTTATCTTTATCGGTTGCTTCAATCTTTTCTTTTTCTTCAATTTCTCGAAGAATAAATTCTAGTTGAAGCTGACCTAATACCTGAGCAGCTATTTGAGATGACATCTCCTCAAACTTTTGGCCTCTTCTAGTCAGATAATCATCTAGAGATAGACCCATTTTCTCAAGTTCCTTAGCCATTCGTTGGATTTCACGTTTAGTCTCATCCTTCAGCAATAGCTCTGGAATCTGAGGTCCAGCATCTTCAACTAAAGTTTTAAATATATGGTGAAGCTTAGTTTCTCTCTTCTTGGCGGCTGTTTGTTCTGGAGTGGTTTTTTTAGTTTCCTTGTCTTTACTCTCCTTAACCTCTTTAGCAACGGCTTTCTCTTGCTCCTTGAGCTGCTTGAGAGCCTCTTTTAGGCCCTTTTTAACAGATTTCTTGTAGTTGTCTAGTTTGATGGATGGTTTCTCGGCAATTTGGATCTCAAGCTCCCAGTCTTTGCCCCATTCCATACTGATGGGATTGATCTGGGGTTGGGTTAATGGCTGCTTCTTTTCTTTTTCGATTAAGTCATCGTATCTGGGGGGAATTAACGTTTCGAGAACTTTGTTAATAAGTTTTTCTTTACCGATTTTTTCTGCAGCAACTTTAAGAGGAACTTTGCCTTTTCTGAAGCCTTGAGATTTAACATTTTTGGCTGAAGCTTTGAGGACTTTGTCGTATTCTGTCTCGATATCGTTCCAAACTAATTTTAACTTGAGTTTGGTGTTGTCAGAAACAATGCTGGGCTGCTCTGTTTTTTTATCTTTTTTAACGGTTTTTTTAGTTGGTTCTTTTTTTGTCATAGGTAGGTATTATACAGGATAAATAAAGCAGGTAGCTTTGCATCTTACATACCTACAGAATTTTTTCACTTTGTTTAAAATTATGGGTCTGTAATATAATAGAATATCTTGGCACGGTACCAGAGTGGTTAATGGCAAGGTCTGCAAAACCTTCGTTCGCGGGTTCGAATCCCGCCCGTGCCTCAAGGCTTTTATTCTTCTGAATGGTATCTTGCCAAATGAATTCCCATCGGCAAAGTTGTCACCACGGCTAATATTCCTAAAATTGTAAAGATAATCGGTGCACCATCAAAGAACTCCATAATTGGTCCGGAGGCAGTCATGACAATCACAAAAATTAAGCTAACGGCCATGCTCAGAGTTGAGATAGCAGTGGCTCTGTTTTTAGATGAAAAAACTTCATTAGTGTAGCCAGACAAAACAGACCACCTCGCAGATGAGGCGAGCATGATTACAGCTACAAAAGGCAGAGTGGCCCATTTCGATAGCCAGTAGACTGGAGTCATGGAGATGATAATTAAAATTGGGAATAGATAGAAGGCCATTTTTTTAGTGATGAATTTTGTTTTACTGATCACTCTAAACAACAGTATGCTCCCCACCACCCTAGCTAAAGATTGAAAAATACCTATTTGTGGAGAGGTAAATCCTAAATCTGTCAGCAAGATAGTTTTAAAGCTGTAAGCTACTATCCAGGTAGTTCCTGATACCAAAACATAAAAAAGAGATATTTTTTTAGCATAGCTACTCTTTGTAATTTCCTTGATGCCATTTTTAGTTTGCAGAATATAGTTTTTGAGAGTAAATTTTTGAGTATCAATCGTTGGTTCGATAAAACGGATACTAGCAATGCCAGCCAAAAATGAGGCGACTGCATAGCTAATGGCTGGTAATCTAAACCAGACTAAATCCATAAAACCGCCTATGATCACCGAGATCGCTAGGCCGATTTGAAAAATTAGCCCAAACTTACTTGAGTATTTAGAAAAATCTTTTTCAATTCCGACTTGTTTGAGCGTATCAAAAAGTAATGCCTCTCCAGCACCTGAGCCCATCGCCTCTCCCAGCCCTAAGAGAACTGCAAAAAGAACAAATTCGGGAAAAGAGTCGGCAAAAGCAAAAGCCAACATCGAGGCTGATCTTAAGAAATGACTAATAATCACGGTGATTTTTTTACCAATCATGTCTGCGAGTGCGCCGGTTGGTAGTTCCATTACTAGCTGAGTGAACATGATTAAACTCTCCGCAATGGTTAGTTGAGAGAAAGTTAGATACTGAAGCTCGTAAGCAGCCCAGGTGGCAGCCACAAAGATCAATGATGCAAAGCCATTGGTGAGATAAAAGGTGCCCACGTTTCTTTTTAAAAATTGTTGCTGATATTTTTTCACTCGCATATTGTATCAGGGTCAGCCAGTTTTTACTGGTAAAATACAAGACATGCCTTCATTTTTTATCCATACTTTTGGTTGCCAATCTAATAAGTCAGACTCAGAGCGAATTGCGGGTGATTATTTTGCCCGCGGTTACACTGAGGCCAAAGATTGGCACGAATGTGATGAGTTGGTGATTAATACCTGCGCAGTCAGACAGCGAGCTGAAGATAAAGCAGAAGGCTTTTTATATAACGTCACCGAGCATTTCAAACAGTCTGCTCAACCCCAACCTAAAATTATCTTAACTGGCTGCATGGTTCACCATGGCAATCAAAAACTTTTAGAAAGATTGCCGGAAGTTGATGAAATTTTGCCGATAAATGAAGTTGGTTTTAATCAAGCAGCGATTCGAAAAGATAAAAAACATGCCTGGATTCCGATTTCGACTGGCTGCAACTCTTTTTGTACCTACTGTATTGTGCCCTACTCTCGAGGTAGAGAGAAATCCCGCAGCAAAGAAGAAATCATGCAAGAGGTTAAAAATCTAGCTGATCAGGGTTATGAGGAGATTACGCTATTGGGAATGAATGTTAACTCCTGGGGACTAGAAAAAGTGGGAATTGGTTTTCGAAAAATGATGATGGAAAATAAGGATTTCAATCGAGAGGATTTGCCAGACAATCAATCGCAGTATTTAGCACCTCAAGGCACTCCACCCTTTGTGAAGCTGCTTCAGGATATCTCACAATTTGATCAAATTAAGATGATTAGGTTTATGAGTAGTAATCCTTGGGATTTTCATGATGAATTGATTGAAGAAATTGGCCGCAACAAGAAAATTGATCGCTATGTCCATTTGCCAATTCAGTCTGGGAGCAATGAAGTGCTCTATCGGATGAATCGTGGCTATACCCGGGAGAGATATATTGAAGTGGTAGATAAACTCAAAAAAGCAGATCCTGAGATTGTGATCGGAACAGATATTGTGGTTGGTTTTGCTGGAGAGACAGAGGCTGAGTTTCAAGAAACTGTGGATTTGGCTAAACAGATGGATTGGCACGTGGGTTTTGTGGCTATCTACTCTCCTAGACCAGGCACTGCGGGTTGGAAAATTTATCCTGACAATATTCCTCATCATGTGAAGAAGAAGCGCTGGGAGATTTTGGATCAGATAATTAATAAAGATAACTTACAAATTAGACCAAAGGTAGTTTGAAGATACTCTCGATTGTTGGTCCCACCGCAGTTGGCAAGACCTCATTTGCTTTGGAGTTAGCTGCGGAAATTTTAAAAAATAAAAACTACACTGGAATTGATTTGATTTCAGTTGATTCGAGACAGGTTTATCAAGGACTAGAGATTATTTCTGGAGCAGATATTCCTTTAGGATTTAAAAAAAATAAAGACAAAACTTTAACCTATTCATTTTTAAATAATGAGAGCATTAACCTACACGGAGTTTCTATTATTGCTCCAACTGCAGAATGGTCAGTCGCTCATTTTCAAGATTTAGCTTGGGAAGTGATTGAATCTGCTAGGAAAGAAAATCACTTAGTGATTATGATTGGTGGGACTGGTTTATATCATGATCAATTGTTAAATTTAGATGCTTCTCTGCGAGTTAAACCCAATGATGAAGTCAGACAAAAAGCTGAGACTATGGAGTTGAAAGATTTGCAATCTTGGGCGGAGGAAGTAAATCCAGCTCGTTTTAAACAGTTAAATAATTCCGATATTAATAATCCACGCCGGCTAATCAGACTAATTGAGATTGGGTTAGCTACAATCCAACCCCAAAAATCTCCAACCTTATTAGACATGGAGCAAGTTTATATTGGACTGAATCAAGATTTAGCCAAAATTGAACAAAAAATTAAAGTACGAGTCGAAGAAAGATTTCTAGGAGAAGCTATCGATGAAGTTAAAAAACTTCAACAAAAACATGATGACTGGTCACTACCCGCTTTTAGTGCTCTGGGTGTAAGTGAGATCAGCCAGTACTTAAATAATTTCTTTTCTAAGGAAGATTGCTTAGAGCAATGGACGCTTCATGAGCTACAGTATGCGCGACGTCAGCTAACCTGGTGGAAGAATCGAGACGTGAGTTGGTTTAAGATTGATGATGCCCAGTGGAAACCAACTGCATTTACTTATATACTAAATTTATGTTGAAACTTTTTAAAAACGAACAGAGTGTCTCTATCTCTCCATCAATAGTTATCTTTACGACTGCTTTCTTATTGCTTCTATATTTCCTCTATCAAATCAGTAGCATTCTAGTCTTATTTTTCTTGGGCTTTATTGTCATGGTGGCTCTACATCCGATGGTGAGAAAGTTAGAAGTTAAGTTTAGATTCCCACGGATTTTAGCCATAGTAACTGCCTACATTCTTATGCTCGCGGCCATCTCCGCCATGTTTGGCTTGGTAGTTCCACCGTTAGCCAAAGAACTTTATCAGTTTGTGAGGGTTTTTGATTTACCTTGGTTGCAAGAAGGAATTACTAATTTTAGTTTTAATCTAACTGAGCTGAGTGGCCTTATGCAGCAGTTGGGTAGCTCAGTCAATACTATTTACTCAGTAATCGTATCTACCTTTTCTAGCATCTTTACTTTTACGACGGTGTTAATGATTTCAATTTTTTTGATGATAGATCGCAGGCGTCTTCATCTGCGAATTTCTTGGTTTACTAAGAATAAGCAGCACCTTAAAATAGCTGAAAAGTTTATTGATTCCCTAGAATACCAGTTGGGTGGATGGGTGCGAGGACAGTTAATTTTAATGCTTACGATTGGAATAATAACCTACATAGGTTTAAGCCTGCTCTCAATCCCCTATGCAGCTCCACTAGCGTTATTAGCTGCTTCTTTGGAGATCGTGCCAAACTTGGGGCCAACCATAGCTGCCATTCCTTCAATTATTGTGGCAATGATTGCTGGCGGTCCAGTAATGGGATTAATGATATTAATTTTTTATATTTTAGTTCAACAGTTGGAAAATAATTTGCTAGTTCCTAAAATTATGAGTGATAATGTTGATGTAAGTCCGCTGATTTCAATTATGAGTATTTTAATTGGTTTTGAAATAGCTGGAGTGATTGGAGCTTTGCTAGCTATTCCAATTTATATTGTTATCAGATCAATTTACTCAACTTGGTTTAAAGATCTCATTCTTTCTTAATTTCTCAAAAATGATACACTTGGGGTGAGCAACCGGACAATGGCTCCATCAGCGCTTGCGTTTGATGGGGAGGAAAGTCCGGACAGCTGAACAAAAAGTGAGCACAGAGCCTCAGTGACGATCTGGGTGGCGCCAGGTGAAACGACCAAGCTACTGGGTATTTTTCATCCGTCTTTGGCGGAATGAAAGAAGGCATTCCTCACTTGCTGCGACTGGCGATTTTCACCTCAATGGAGTTGTTCCCTATCATGGTGATAATGTCCCAGGCATAGATAGATCATTGTCTAAAACAGAATCCGGCTTACGGGTTGCTCAAATTTGTGGGTATAATGAATTAAGTTTTAAAGGAGTAATTATGCCAGAGCTATACACATCACTATCTGTTTTAACCACAGAAACCTTAGCAGGGCTTTCGAATTTTCTACCTCGATTAGCTGCAGCTATCTTGATTTTAATCATTGGGGCTGGAGTTGCCAAGGGAGTTAAGGGACTGGTGGTTAAGTTATTGGAAGCCTTAAAAGTTTCTAATTGGGTTAAGAATACGCCAGTAGAACATTTTTTTAAGAATGCTGAGTTTGGTGAAAAAATGGAAGGTGTCTTAGGAAGCATTGTTTATTGGATTCTGATGCTAGTCGTAATCCACTCTACAGTTTCAGTTCTCGGACTGTCTTCTTTGACTCATGTATTAGATCAGGTGCTGGCTTATTTACCACGCATCATCTCATCAGTACTAGTACTTTTCTTTGGACTATTGGTGGCTGGAGTTGTTGAGAGTTTAGTTAAGGGCTCCATAAAAAGTATTGATGGAAAAAGCGCTCGGCTCTTAGGGAAAGTCTCTAGTTACTTAGTACTAACCATTGTCGTCTTAGCTGCTATTAATGAGCTAGGAATTGCCAGTGAATTTATCATGGTCATGTTTATTGGTTTCATAGTCATGCTTTCACTTGGTCTTGGATTAGCGCTGGGATTGGGTGGTCAACATTTGGTTAAAGATTTATTGGGTAAATGGTATAAGCAAACTTCCAAAGAAGTTAAGAAGAAATAAATTTTATTCATGACTGGTCTTGAAGCAATTTTCTTGGGTATGGTACAGGGGGCAACTGAGTTTTTACCAGTTTCTAGCTCTGGTCATTTAGTGTTAGCTCAAGATCTATTGGGCTGGGGTCAGCCAGACCTCACTTTCGATGTGTGGCTTCACTTCTCTACTTTACTAGCAGTAGTGATTTTTTTCTGGAAAGATTTGCTTTCACTAACAAAAAAAGAAGCATTGGTTATTCTGGTAGCTTCTATTCCGGCAGCATTAGTGGGTTTATTTTTTGAAGACGCAATTAGTGGTTTGTTTGGTTCTACTAAGATTGTAGCCTCCACTCTTTTGGTGACTGGTGTATTTAATTTAATTACCGCCAACATAATTAAAAAGAGATCAGTGGAAAAAGAATCTTCAGCTATTAGTTTTAAACAAGGATTTTTCGTAGGTTTATTTCAGGCGCTAGCTATAATCCCAGGTATTTCTAGATCAGGGTCAACTGTTTTGGCTGGTTCATTGCAGGGCTTGGATAGATTAAAGGCCTTCCGATTCTCATTTATGTTGTCATTGCCTGTAATTTTAGGAGCGAGCTCACTTCAATTCATTAAAGTCATCAAATCAGGTGCCATTAGTCAGATAAATGCTGATTTTTTATTTGCAGCAGTGGCTGCATTTTTAACCGGTTTACTCAGTTTACATGTTTTCAAGTATGTTATTAAAAAAGCTCGCTTAGATTGGTTTGGCTATTACTGTTTAATTTTAGGCAGTGGCTATTTATTGTTTTTTTAGATTGATTTTGAAACTGTTTATTGATATGATGGCTTTTATAAAGTGAAAAAGTTTTTACTTTTCATGACGCTAACGCCTAACAGCTCAAGCGTGAGGCACTTTATATTAAAATAACCCTTCGGGGTTGTTTTTTTACGCCTATATTTTTATTTAACCCACTCCTGCTCTTTTATCCATTACTGATAAAAATATTTTCTTTCCCATCTTATCTTCTTCAAAAATTACTCTTACTTTATGAAGAATGGCTTTGTTTTTTTTATTAATATTAATCTTTGATTCAAGGACATGATATGTTTTACTATTTCTATAAGCTATGTTGTGAACAGTAATTGAATCCTCAACAATATCTTTGACATGTGGTAATAATTTTAATCTTCGGTAGACATCTTTTTTATTTCTTTTCTTACTTCCAGTTGCACCGGTGATGTGATGCCAACCTTTGAGAGAAAATTTAACATTTTGTTTAAAGGCAGGGCAATATATCCTTCCTTACTTTTAACCCCGGCCGTCAGGCCGTGGGACTAGTCACCCCAGAAGATTTTTCTTTGAGAAATTGACTTGGGTTGTTAGAATAGGTTAGTGAAGTTAATAAAGTTATCACATTGTGTTTACCACTGT
>JABGTR010000001.1 GCA_018646985.1 Minisyncoccota bacterium | reverse complement strand
TTCTCCCACCCTAAAGCCAATAGTATGGCCAATATTAAGGGGCGGGATCTTGATAGAGATAACTTCATCTAATTTGTAGATGTCCCTTGCCACCAAGGCTGTTAAAAGCTTGGTTATAGAAGCCGGAGCTACTTTTTGATGTGAATTTCTTTCTAGCAAGATCGAGGCGGAGTCGACATCGATAACTGAGATTGATTGGGCAGATAAACTAGCAATAAACTCATCTGGCTGCTGATCATTATCTAAAATAGGAATGGGACTGATCTGAATTAGCTCTACTACTGGAAAAATTTCTTCTTGAGGCAAAACTTGTTTAATTGGTAATAAAATTATTAAGGACAATAAAACTAAAGATAGATATTGATCGAGACGAAGTTTGGACACCATCTCATTCTAAAACACTTAATCTTTAATCTCTAACCCCAACTCTTTTAGAAGTTTGGACTCAACTTTATTTGGTGCACTCATAACAGCAGTTCTACCGGTAGAAGTCATTGGAAATGCGACTACCTCTTTTAAAGAGCTTTCACCTGCTAAGACCATGATTAATCTTTCAATACCCAGCGCAATTCCACCGTGAGGAGGAGTGCCTACCTCAAAAGCTCGGATCATGTGACCCACACTCTCTTCTATTTCTGAATCTGAATACCCCATATTTTTAAAAGTAGCTCGTAACACTTTGGGATCATGAGCTCTGATACTTCCACCACCGGCTTCATAGCCATTACAAACTAAATCATACTGCGTAGTTAAAATTTTATCTAAGCTTTTACCATCTAAATGATCTTGAAGAAATTCATCTTGAGGAGCACTAAATGGATTGTGAGTGAATGTCCAACCACTTTTACCATCTTCTACTTCGGCAGCGTCGTCTTTATTTACTTTCTTAAAGAAAGGAAAGTTAACTACCCAAGCAAAGGATAGAAGACCTGCTTTTTTCTCTT
This sequence comes from Minisyncoccota bacterium, assembly GCA_018646985.1. GTDB lineage: Bacteria > Patescibacteriota > Microgenomatia > UBA1400 > PJMF01 > JABBGTR01. The sequence goes on along the minus strand of JABGTR010000001.1, from coordinate 4,015 downwards.
CATCAGTTCGTAAATCGAACTTGTCAGCTCCAAACTGCTCAATAGCTTGATCGTAAGTAAAAACTGGAAATTGCTCGTCTTTAAGCTGTCCACCGACTGCTTTAACTGAGGTCTTAACCACATCCTCGACAGTTTTCATGACCTCATCCCGATCGACAAAGCTCATCTCTAAATCTAACTGGGTAAACTCAAAACCTCGATCAGCTCTTAAATCCTCGTCACGAATACAGCGGGCAAATTGAAAGTAGCGTTCAAAACCAGCGGTCATAAGTAACTGTTTATACTGCTGTGGGCTTTGGGGAAGAGCATAGAATTTACCAGGTTGAAAGCGTGAAGGCACAATAAAGTCACGAGCACCTTCTTTAGTGGACTGGGTCAACATCGGGGTTTCAATATCAACAAATTCTTGCTCAACTAATGTAGCTCTCATAGCTTGAATAAAATCTGAGCGAAGACGAATGTTCTTCTGCATTCTAGCTCGGCGTAAATCTAGATAGCGATGTTTAAGGCGAGGTTCTTCGCCAATGTCTTTACCATCGGTGTCTAAAGTAATAGGTAGTTCTTTGGCCAAGTTTAAAATTTTATAGTCAGTAATTTCTATCTCAATAGTACCTGTGGGAAGATCTGGGTTAACATTTTTACCACCTCGTTCTTTGACGTTTCCAATAATTTCAACGACTGATTCGGTAGTTAACTCTCTGATTTTACTCATTTCTCCAAAGCCAACGCACTGGACTTTCTCAGAGCGGTCACGGAGGTCAATGAAAACGACTTTACTGTGGTCACGTTTGGTATCAACCCAACCCTTGAGGGTGACGGATTGGCCAATTAAAGATGGGGTTTGAGAAATAAGAGTTCTGGTCATAGTAGTTCATTATAATCTAAATCTTGGATTTTCTAAGTGTTCAATTCTACGAGTCAACTGGTTAATAATTTTGTCTAAAATAAGATTTTGTTGAGAAAACTCTTCTTCGATGATTCTTTTTACTTTTTTAGTAAATTCTTCTCTATCTTTATCATTTTCTAATTGATTTACGATACGTTTAAGAGGTGAGTGAGGATCAAGCATGATTACATTCTAATCAATGATAAATATTAAAACCAGTAACTAGTGATTAAAAAATTATTAAGATTCTGAGGGGGCAAGATCAAAATTATTACACTTGTGGTAGGCATTACTCATTACTGTTTTAAGAATGCGAGTAAAAAGATCGTGTTTTTATAAAGAGTAATAGCACACCAGTTCTAAAACTAAATCCCAATAATAGAGATGAAAAACTTTTTAGATTTTATGGACTTACAAAAGATGAGACTAAGTTTGTGGTACAGATAAAAAAGAATATTGGAAAAAATAAACTCCACTTTATTTCTGTTTTCCCTTGGAAATAAAAAATCTCCCACAGTGTAGTATATAAACTACGGTCGGAGATTTTTTAATAAATTTATTCTAGCAAAAAATAGGTAGATAATCAATTTTAAATTACACACCGCCACCACTCACCTACATTCTCCTATAGCTAAAACAAATTAACTACAAAAGAATGGTAGGTGAGCGATGTTTGCTCGAAACACCACCATTCATAAAACTAAACTTTTTTAACGAGCACCGTTGTGGTGCCCGCAGCCAGGACAAACTCTTTTCCCGATTGGGAGCTTTGCACCACATTCATCACAATAGCGGAACGGGAAAAATTCCGCTCCAAAAAGCAGTTGGGAAATGACAAGGAGAATCGGAAGAGACAACAAAATGTTCTTCTTCTTCTTTTTGCATCCTCGGCAAAGTTTGCCTTTGCCTTTGAAGCCCTGACCGCACTCCTCACATTGCTTCTTTCGCGCTGATGCTTCTTGCTGTTGATCACACATATCGTTGTTTCTCCTATAGTTGAAATTTCAATTCTTCTGAACAAAAAAATTCTTATTTGCACCTCCTAAGCACAAATCATCCCGGATCTACGTGATTTGTTTATTTTTCCGGGTGGCGGTGAAAAGACATGATATCTACTCACAGCCACCCGGAAAATAGTTTTTTGAATGGTATGTTAAGGTGCGTTGTGTTTCTTTGTTCTAAATAAAAACGCGATGTTTTTATCCAAAACTAGTCATAAAGCAAAATACTAGATATTTCATCTAGTAAAGTCTCTATAATTTATACTATTATACCACATGTTTATGTTAAGAACTGCTTTTATCCACCCACATCTCCCTATAGTCAAATAATTTATACTTAACTACACAGAGACTAGTGGGCGGATAAAATCCACTTCCTAGTCTTGAGAAAAATTAGTTTTGCCCTCTTTTTTTTCTTTTATCTCTCCCCTTTTTCAAATTCTCTTTTTTCTTTTTTTCTTCCCGCTGTCTTTTAAACTTCGTTTTTTTTGACATTTTCACTCCTCATGAAATAAAATTTTCACTCTTCAACCAATAAGGTTTTTCTGAGTGGTGACGAGGAGACGCTACAGATCATCTCCTCACGACCACCCAGAAACTTAACTTTCTTTTCTCTTGACTATGTTAAGGTGCAGCAATCACATTTTTTTGTTTTAATCTTTGGAGAAAACGCCTTGTTCCCTCTAAAACTAAAAAACCCCGCTGGTGCGGGGCTGTGTAAAACATGTGTTTTGAGTTTTAATTACACGCCCCGAAGTACCTTGCTCCAAATAAGGTTAATAAAGTACTTGCGGTGAGTTGTGTAAGAACTACTCATAGATTTTTATTCTAACTAATTAACATAAATATTCAAGTGCAATATTAATGATATCATCTAAGTTATGTCAGAGTATTTCACTCAAGATGAACTAGCTGCAATAAAAGAATTTCATGTTAACTATTATGGAAACTCAGTCGATTTATGGAACTTATTAAACAGAGAGTACTTTAATCAACAAGACTTTCCCTATCTTTCATATTCTCATTTACTCAACAATATTATCAGATCAGCAGAACTTGATCTATTATTAAGCATTATCGACATTTCTGATAAAGATTTTGGTGACCGAAAAGAAATAGATGTTTTTATCCATGCTTTGTGGAGAGCTCTTTATAATCTAATCTAGAGTAGTGCAATATCCTTCACCCTAATCTGCACACTTTTCCTCCCTCGCCACTCATTTATCTCTAAAACACCTGCTACATCAATCTTATTCCCAGTATCAATTTTCTCCGCTAAACTTCCCCTTCTCCAAAAAAGAAAATTAATCGGTGTTACCCCATCATCTCCCTGACCCACAATCTTCAAATGCTGATTATCAGCTCCCATTGTTAAAACTTGCAACACTTCCACTCCTTTAAGAGCGATGATTGGCTCCCGATTACCCTGCCCAAAAGGTGCAAAGTCCCAAATAGTTTGAACCGTCTTTTCATTAATTAATTTAAATGGAATTACCGCCGCTATATCAATACTAGGTTTCAGCAGCTCCTTATCAATTTTTTCTTTAGCTAGTTTCTTTAATCTCTCAATTACCTGCTCTATTTTTTTTTCTTCTACTCCAAAACCAGCTGCCATTGGATGTCCACCCACTTCTAGTAAATCATCTCTAACCTCGCGAATCATCTCGACAATATTTACCCCAGCTATACTTCTCGCAGAAGCCTTACCAATCCCATCTCCAATGCTAATTACAATCGCTGGTTTATAGAATCTATCCATTAGTCTGCCCGCAATTAACCCCACCACTCCTTCGTGATAATCAGCAGATTGGACAATAATAATATGCTCGTCTTTCCAGTCATCAGATTGAGCTAAGGCATGACCATACATTTCATAAGTCATTTCCTGACGCTGTGCATTAGTTTCACCTAAAACTTTAGCCAGCTTCTCTGACCTAATTTTGTTTTTAGTCAATAATAATCGCAATGCATCCAAACTATGACCGAGCCTACCCATGGCATTTATTCGGGGTGCAATCCCAAAGCCAACTGTCTGAGAGGTAATTGTCTTTTGATCTTGCTTAGATTGAGCTAAGAGTGCTTTCACACCTAGTCTTTGAGATATCCTCAAAGCTTCTAGTCCATACTT
>JABGTR010000002.1 GCA_018646985.1 Minisyncoccota bacterium | reverse complement strand
CCATAATCCAAGCGCCATTTTAGCTATGCCGGCATATTCTTCTGTCCTGTCTACAAATCCTTCAGTAATGATCCCGATCATCCCTTGTTTGCTCCGAATGTCTTCTTCGCCTACTACTTGAGCAATAATCGGCCCCATTTCTTCCTTATTGCGAATACGATCTGCTACGATACTGGGGACAGGAAAACGGGCTCCATTGGTGAAATAGAGGTCTCCTTTGAGATCAATGACCGCCACCCAAACGGTAGTCCACATCACCCCTTCGCCATCAGTAAAAACACCCCCTTCTAAACCAACTCCTAAGAAGTCTTTGTCAATGTTTTTTTGCTGCGCAATTTTTAAAACTGCCCGAGCTCTATTTTCTGCACCTTGCTTGGTAACTAGATCACCAATTGGTTGTTCTGGGATGCCACTGGCTGTCTTAAAACCTTGGACTTGCACCTCTGGCCAGGTCTCAGAGGCAGCATTAATGACTGAGTTGATTTTGACGGGATTGGTGGAGCCAACGTAAATTTGCATAGATTAAATTGTACAGGAAAAACAAAACGAGGTGTGCTGATTCCAGCACGAACTTGGAACCTTATTCTAGACCCCCGTAGTCATTTTGCCCTCTTTTTGGGTAACTTTTGGGCACTTTTTACCATACTTATGACCTCTTTTTGACACCCCCTCCTAGAACCATTGATATTAATTTGAAATTAACCTACTACTACTTAACACTACTATCAACAGAGACCGCCTTCTGGATAGCCATTAAGCCCATCATCATGCATTTCTCTCGAGATGGAGTAATCTCTTCGACACCCAATATTCTTTGCAGATCATCAGAGGTCAGCTGGTTTACTTCTTCTAAACTCATTCCCTTAACCTTGGCCGACAAAAAACTCATGCTGGCCATACTAACTACACAGCCATTGCCTTCCCAACCCAAATCAATAATTTTCTTTTTTGCTGAATCTAGCTTCACGTAAACATTAATGCTGTCGCCACATGATGGATTAACATAACTTTGATTAATGTCAGCTCCCTCTAGGGGACCATAGTTTTGGGGGTGTCTAGCTTCAGTGACAATAGTTTCGCGGTAAAGATCGTCGGACATTATTTAAAAACCTGACTAATTTTTTCTAATCCTTTAACAAGAGCATCAACATCAGTTTTGGAAGAATAAACAGAAAAGCTAGCTCTAGTAGTAGCCTGCCAACCGAAGTGAGTGTGAAGTGGCATGGTGCAGTGATGGCCAGAACGAACTGCTACCCCCTCACTGTCCAAGATCTGAGAAACATCATGCGCATGAGCTGTCTGATGAATAAAAGCGACTGAGCCTAAGCGATCGAGTGACTGACCGGCTTGAGCGGGTGTAACTGGACCAATAATTTTAACTTCTGGAATTCGGCTTAATTTTTCAATTGCATAAAGAACTAACTCTCGATCATGCTGCTCGACTTTTCTCATCTCCAAAGTCTTTAGATACTCACAAGCTGCAGCCAACCCCACTATTGAAGCCACATCTGGAGTACCTGCCGTAAAACGCTCTACTAAATCTGGATTGTACTCTGTTGCCTCTGGTAAAACTGAAAAAATCATTCCCCCTCCAAAAAGCCAGGGCTTCATCTCCCCAGATTCAAGAAGTTCTTTTTTAACTAATAATCCACCGACGCCCATCGGGGCTAACATTTTATGACCACTGAAAACATAGAAATCGACATCTAATTGTTTGAAGTTAATTGGCATATGAGGAGCTGACTGAGCTCCATCTAACAACAGACGAATTGGTGTTTCTTTTTGATTATTAGCAATTATTTTCTTGATTTTTTTAATCGGATTAACAGTTCCAGTAGTATTGGAAACATGTACTAAAGCCACTAACTTTACGGGTGAAGTCTCCAGTTTTTGTCTCAGCTCATCCAACTTCAGCCGACCTTGATCATCAACTCCCACAAACTCCAACTTAGCTCCAGTTCTTTTAGCCACTTCCTGCCAGACTACAAAATTAGCATGGTGTTCCATCAAACTAGTTACAATTACATCACCTGCTTGTAAATTTTGAGCTGCCCATCCATAAGCAACGCCATTGATTGCTTCAGTGGCATTACGAGTAACAATCAGCTCTTCTGACTCAGCTCCAAAAAAACTGGCAATTGAGTTACGACTTTCTTCAAAAACACGAGTGCTTTCATCAGAAAGACGATGTACTCCGCGATGAACATTGGAATTATGCTGAGTGTAATAATTAGAAATGGCATCAATAACTACTTGAGGTTTTTGAGAAGTGGCTGCATTATCTAGATAAACCAAAGGCTTATCATTAACCCGACGCGATAGAATCGGAAACTGAGATTTAATCATTTGTGAACCAAGCATAGGCTGATTCTACCAGATCTCGTAAGTAACAGTCATTGACTTAGAAACATCTATCTCTACTGGAGAGCCACCGGTGTAGCTAGCTTGAGCTTCAGCTTCAGCTTGAGCAACACCATTGGTGGAGACAGTACTATTTCCCTTACTCAAATCGTCTCCAACACTAATGATTCGACCGACTCTTTTTCCAGAAGCCTTAGCAATATCTCGAGCCTGTTTTTTAGCATCTTTGACAGCTGCCTTACGAGCATCTTGAGTAATCTCTTCTCTATTCTCTGGAATAAAGTTCACCCCTGAGACAGTGGTGGCTCCGCTGGCATAAAAACCTTTAATTAAATCTGTGGCTTTACTAGGATCTTGAGCGGTAATCTTAAATACATTTATTACCTGGTATAAAACATCGCCCGTAACTACCGAGGGAGTAACTTGATAAAATGATTTTTGAATCTCAACATCGTTTCCGGCTAGTTCTTTAGCCTTAGCCACAATGCCAACGATACTTTCTTCTCCAGCCATGATCGCTAGAACTGGATCTGGATTAGAATCAACCTTAGTAACTAACATCTCTACCTGATCTGGCTTGGCTGTGAGACTACCAGTCCCCACTACAGAGATAACTGCGGGTTTGAAGAAAATGGCTTTTACTAAAAATAAGGATCCGATTACTACTAGGGTGGTTAAAATAATTTTTTTGTATTGATTGAAAAAATTAGTTAGAGTTTGCATAAAATTATCCTGGATATTAGCTACTTGAGGTGTGATTTCTTGATTCATACTCTCTCCTTCATTTATTAGTCTACAAGATGCGTGGCTTGAGAAAAAGAGGGAAAAGTTGCTATACTAGAAAAGTAGTTCTAAATTTAAGGAAAAAATGAATAGAAATGGAAAAAAATTCAAACAGATATTTGCTAACCAAAAGGTGGCTGCTGTCATCATGAAGATGGATCAGCTTTTTATTAAACTCCCTCATCTGCCTAAAAAATTACTGTCATTTATCAATAAAGTAATGCCATGGTTGGCTTTAGTAGGGGGAATTATCGGTGGGGTCACTGTAGTATTATCTTTCTTACTGACTGTTTTGTCATTAATAGCCTTAGATTTTGCTTTGATCATGACTATGGCGGGGTCTTTATTACTGGTGCTTTTAAACACTCTCTTTTTAGTCAAAGCCTTTAAGCCATTGCGAAATAATGATGCCGTGGGCTGGATCTACTTATTTTGGGCCAATATATTAGGGTTAGTTAATACTACTATTAGTATAGTTAATGGAGATATCTTTGGCTGGCAACAAATATCATTAACCATCCTCATGACCATTGTTGGATTCTACTTACTGTTTGAAATCGGTGGGTATTATGAGTTTAAGAGGGAAGAAGTGGTGACCACTAATAAGCCTTCTCCAACAGCAGTTGCTTAATTAAAAAAAAGAGCTGTATCTGGAGTTAAAAACTCCAAATTAAGTCCGAAAGTGGAGTTTACAACTCCAAAAGTGGACAAAAGTGAAGTATTTTAGTAAAATACAGCTATGTTTAAAAGAAATATAGAGTTCCCTAAAAACACTAGCTTTTTTCTTTTTGGTCCTAGGGGGACTGGAAAGTCATCTTTGATCAAAAGAAACTATCCAGACTCAACTTACATCGATTTGCTTAACTCAAGTAACTATACGAAGCTATTAGCACAACCACACAAATTATCTGAGTTTTTAACAAAAAGCTCAGACATACCAGTTGTTATTGATGAAGTACAAAGAATACCAGATCTGCTTAATGAAGTTCATCATTTGATTGAAAATCAAGGCTTTAAATTTATTTTAACAGGCTCAAATGCAAGAAAACTAAGAACAACTCAGGCAAACCTCTTGGCTGGGAGAGCTTTTAAGTATAATTTGCATCCTCTTACGTTTGGAGAAATTGGGAGTAATGTGGATTTACAGAAAGTTCTTAAATTTGGATTACTACCAACGATACATGACCGTAATAAAAACATTGATGCTCAGAAATATCTAGAGAGTTATATTCAGATTTACCTTGAGGAGGAAATTTTACAAGAAGGTTTAACTCGTAATTTATCAAATTTTGCTAGATTTTTAGAAGTTGCAAGCTTTTCTCAAGCCCAACAGCTTAATGTATCTGCTGTAGCTCGAGACAGTGCAGTTAGTCGTAAAGTTGCTGAGTCTTACTTTCAAATTCTTTATGACTTACTGATAGCTTATGAACTACCAGTTTTTAAAAAACATGCAAAAAGATCACTTGTTTCGCAAAATAAGTTTTATTTTTTTGACATCGGAGTATACTCAACAATAAAACCAAAGGGCTTGCTTGATAAGAAACAAAGTGAGGAGGGAACTTTACTTGAAAGTTTGGTCCTACAAGAGCTTTTAGCAACTAATTCAAATTTAAACCTGCAGTACGATATAAACTATTGGCGCACCCCAAAAGGAACAGAAGTTGACTTTATTTTATATGGTAAAAGTAGGCTATTGGCAATAGAGGTAAAAAGAAAGACTAATATTACAAGTAAAGATTTACGCGGACTACGAGCATTTAAATCAGACTATCCGATGAGTGAGTTATTTGTTTTTTATGGTGGTGACAAAGAATTAAACATCGATGGTATTAAGGTTATACCGATAAAAAAAGCATTGCTTAACTTGCCAGAGATATTGAAAGAAGATCATAATAATTAAATTGGCAGGTTTTATGAGTTTAAGAGGGAAGAAGTAAAAAAAACTCATCAAATTTGTGGTCAAATTCACTAGTTTACTTTCTTCAAAATCTTACTTTCGTAACACTACATTATAAGTTTCTAGAACTCCATCATCATTTTCCCACCTTCCCTCTCTTCTAATAACTTTAGGAGTAAAACCCATTTCAATTGCATTTTCTAAAACAGGAGCTGTAATATGTTGCATAACTAATAGTCCTCCGTCTTCTAAGCTTCTTGAAGCACTAAGAAACATCCATGAGTATACATTTTCAAAAAGAGCTGAAGAAAAAATAACTCCCAATGACCCTTTGGGATATGACAGTCTACGAGCATCAACTTTCTTTTCACTTGAACTATCGGGGTATAAATTAGTAATTTCTACTTTACGATCTAATTCATTCAATACTACATCTAGAGATTTATAATCATCTGAAGTTGGACCTCCTACTTCAATTAAATTACCAGTTGTTCCTTGAACCTGCTGTTTAGTATTAAAACCTAGTGTTTCTTTTTCTGAAAAGAAAGTTTTTTTGCGACTATAAGGATCCTGATTTAATCTATGACTAATAAAATATTTTATAGTTATCATTAATCTTTTTCTCAAAGTTAATTCTGGTTTCTCCTGAGCAAGAACAGCCGTTCTTTCAACATTATCAGGATTTGTGTCATCATCAACTTCTTGGGGAAGAAGTGATATTTCTTCATCTGTATCTGGCAACTCTCCATGCTCAGCATAATACTTCACCATTTCTTCAGCAAGATCATGATTTGTTTCATATGTTCTGATCACTTGTAAGAGTTGGTCTAAATTGGGAGCGACATCATTTCTAGTATAATTAGCAATCTTTATTTCATTTGCGTCAATATATGTTTGATAAAAATACGCTGCAAAAATATCAAGTCCATTTCTAGTCATAAATTTATCCAAAGATAAATCAACAAATAAATTTTTTACCTTTAGCCAAGCATCTGTTTCTGATCCCTCATTTATGAAACCTCTAACAGCATAACTACCACTCTTACCTGCATATGACTCGAATATTTCCACTGGTTGAGTAGTGTGTTGAAGTTCGTGAAGAAAAATTCCTATATCTGCTGTGGTAGCCAACCTATAAAAACTCACATCAAATCTTTGCTTTAATGAATTCCAATCAAATCTATCAGCTCTTTCTCTAGAATTAGTATAAAAATCAAACTTAAGATCAACATTAACTTCTTGATTAGGTAAATTTGCAAACCTCACTATATTCCCATCAATATTAAGCTCAAACCATACATTGTAAAGTGTTCTTCCTCCTTGATAATCAAAAAGTGGGATCATCAACATTACTTCTATATCCGCATCTATGAAGACGTCTTGTCCTATTGCCATCTCCAATTCTTTATCTCTAGCAATAGGATAAGTAACTATTAAATATTTTTGCTTCTCTTCTGTATCTGAAATTGCAGTTTCAAATTTAACAGTCTCTGCCCAGTTATCTTGATTATTTTTTTCATTAGAAATTAGAGACGGCAAAAGGTCTTTAATCTTTTCTGGAACAGCAGCTAGATTTATTTCCTGATGATTTATAAGTTCGGTACTCTGAATATTTCTTTTAATATCAGTTACTTCATCTGCCTGTTTAGCAAAGACAGGTTTATCCTTGCCGTCAATTTTGTTTTCAACAATCAACTCTTCTTTCCACTTCCCCACTGCTCCAGAGCCAATGTAAGTGTCTTTATTGGGAATCCTATTCTCTGAGCCATTATTTACAGCTCTCTCTTCATTTTCAAATAAAAGCTCTGCAACGCTTTCAATATACTCATTTTGGAAATCTAGCGACTTCTTCTTATTTGCCCTATCAGCTAGATCTAAGCCATCTTTAACAGTTTTGCTTAAAGCAATATGCTCAGACAAGATTCCAATTTCTTGAGCTTTCTTTAATTCAAAGACAATTGCTAGATAATGTGAATAATTCTTTATTGGATCTTCGGAACTATCTAGGATAGGTAATAAACCAAGTCGATCTAGTATCTGTTTAGCCTCGTCATTATATTTTGTCCCAAAGATACGTTCGATAGCTTCATGTTCGATAGCCACAGTTGAATGTTTATCTGGCCAAGTTTCATTATTAATAAAAACGATATTGAATTTAGTGCTAACACCAGCACCACTTCTATTTAACATAGAGTATACTTCTTCCCACAGTTCTGTCTCTTCTGGGTGATGTTTCTTAAACTCAGCTTCTATATAAGGAATATTACCTACTAAAGCCTCATCTTTTAATCTTTGAGCCCACTCCAGATCTACACTTGATTCTGACAAAAGAGCATTTAGATCAATAATGTTCTCTTTTTCTATCTCCCCCCCCCAATTTAACAACCACCTCAGCCTAATCAAGTTTTCTCTCCACAAGATTCTGAGTCTATGGATAGGTGTTAGTAAGGAAGAGTTATCTGAGGCTGCTAACCAACCTAATAAGCTCCCACCTTTAGTTTTATTCCGATCTAACTCTCCAACATCATTTCTCTCAAAAACGACTAGGTCTCTAAGACCAACTTGCCCGTATTTGCCATTTAGCATGTCTTCAATGTCTTGTCTATCAATTCTAGTTAATCTCTTCATCTCCGTTTCATTTTGACCAAATTTTCTCTTGACCACTACTTCCATTTCACCAGCTGCTAAGAGCTCTTCCGCAATAACTGTGCCCCGATAGACATCATCTATGGCTGCTAAAATATCAGCCCGAGTTTCTCTAATTTCAGCTTCCTTTGCATTAAGTACGGCATTCAAATAAGCCTGTACGCAGCGATGTTGCATCCCATGATCATTGACAATTCTCTTACGTGTTTCAGCTAACTTTTTCAGGGCTGCACGCTTGTCTCCTCGTTCTAGTAACGCATCTGCTTCAGCTTCACCCGCTAGAGTCTTACGCTTAACTTCAGCACAGTCGGAGCAGAGGTCGTTGAGATTAGATGAAGAGTCATTAGCCAAACTGTCTCTTATCGCTGCGAAGCTGAGATCTAAATCATCTATCCCTTGGGGAATAATTTCATCATGACCAACACTCTCTTCTGCTTGTCTTATAAATTCACTGAATTCAGGTAGTTCTGCTTCTCGCAACATACCCTGAATCGAACTGATATTCTTGAACATCACTCTCATTCTCAAAGGTACTTTCACGTCTAAGTCATCCAATTTTTGTAGAATCTTAGTTAATGAGCCAAAATCATCTTCATCGACTTTTATCCCAATTCTTTTAGCAATCTCTCCACCTACAAACTGACGTTCTACTTGAGAAACTACCTGCTCCAAATCAAATCTCCCCTGATTTTCTGGTAGATTTACAAAATAACTCACTGCAGTTCTTAATCTTTGCCGATTGTCTGTCTCTTGCATGAATCCTCTTACAAAATTCGCGTCCTGAACAAATAATCTCAAATAGAAATTTCTATCAATCACATACACTCCGTCCTTATTCACAATCACATTACCTGGATGCAAGTCTGAATGAAGCAAATATTTATCCCTACCATGAACATCAACATAAGCTGGATCAACTAAATGCCTAGTAAAGTCTTCAACGGCAGCCCTAGTGAATTCCTGCATAGACTTTTTAGCCATTTCTCTAGATTGTTGGTCGAGTCTTTCATTACCAGCTAAAGACATGATCCTGCTTAAAGTCAGCCCCTCGACAAAAGGTTCTCTCTTAATAAGAGGTGTGTTGGGAGACAAAGCCTGAGCTACCTTAACTGGGATCCCATTTGATGCCTGGTAAGATTCATGTTGTTGAGCATAGAGTGGGTCAAGAAGTTCAAATGTTAAGTCATTTATATCTTCTAATACCCAAGCTTCAATGGTATCTACCATTGTTTCAGCTTTTTGATATTCGATTAGTCTGCCTTTATCAGTCTTTTTCAAGTCAGCAATTATTTTTCTCACCTCAGCAACAGTATCTCTCACAAAAAACTCAGCATTAGGATTCAATATCTTGAGTACTTCAGTTTGAGTACCAATAATTTCGTTTGTAACTGGATCTCTTTGATTGGTCGTGATTTTGTAAACCGTCACAATAGCCCCAGCTCCAATTTTTTCATCAATTGATACTAAATCCTCTTCCACAAATTTTCTTACAGTCTCGTTTGTCCTAGACTCTCTTTCCAAAGTAGTCATGGCCGTGTATTTCCATTGACCTGGATTAGAATCATTTAATTCTCGAAGATCTTTCATGTACTCTTCAGGAACATCAATAACTTGCTGAATAACTTGACCAAATCTAACACCCACTGGCCCCATGGTGCGAGCCACATTAAGAAGCAAATCTAATGAGGTGAATGATTCCTCTTCAGCTTCCGATGAAGACTGCTTTAAAAGAGTTACTTCTTCAGGGACTGCTGACTCTTCAACTTCATTAGCAAGTAAGCTCTGGCTAACTTGACTTAAAGCTAAGGTGTCATTTATTAAAGCTAACTCTTGTTTTTGCAAACCATCTTCTTCTTGTTTGAAGCTTTGATTAACATGCCCTATGCTCTCAACATAAAGCGTATATAAAGCCCGTACCTGAGGATCATTATTAATTGCCTCACTTAGGTATTCATCTGGCTCTGAACCCATGAACGCTCTTATCCTAGCTGAGGTGAAATCTTTTCTTCTAGAAATCTCACCAAAAAATAGACTGTCTTCATGATCTTTCATAAACTCAGCTATCTTCTTTGAACCTGGAGCATCTGAACCAGACCTTTCAGGAGCAATGAACATCTCATCTTTTAGACTTGAGGAAATGGGTAAGAAAACTCTAATCTCATCTCCAGCTCTCAAGGTAGATTTGAGTAACGCCCCAACCAATGAGGTAATTCCTCCATCATCGTCCAGCTGACTCATTACTAAATTGGCTAATTGCTCCTTATTTCCAGCTGAAATTAATGCTGCCTGAGGTGACGACAAAAGTAACTTTCTTAAAACTGCTATTTTGAGACCATCGCCAGCCGTATATATTTTCGCCATCAGTTCTCTAAAAGTCACTGCATTCATGGCCAATGGCCCTAAAATTTTTACTTCACCATCAATTACTTCTGGCCAAAAGCCCCTTGCTCCAGCTTCTGACTTATAGGATTGAATGCTAGATGCCCACCATTTACCAGCTACATTTGTCCTCAGGTCGGTATCATCTACACCGCTGACTAAAACTGTTTTGAGCAAACTAATGCTATCCATTTCATAATCTATTGAGGATGTTAGATAATCAGCCATGGCTATTGCCCCAACCTTCGTGTTCTGAGTTGATAACCAACGATCTAAAACATCAGCTACATGACCCCTAGATATATCAAATTGGTTAAGATCGTTCATCCTCGTTTCAACAAAATCAACAACTACCTCTAAATCAAGACTTTCATCGACTGCTTCCTGTTTAAGAAATAGTAAAGCTTCTTCAAAAGGAAGTACTGCTGTAATTTCTTTCCTCAAAGCATTTATAGCATTATTATTTTCAATTGTTCTTCTGATGTGCCGTTTGTAAGTTCGGTAAATTTGCACAGAATCTTCTGGATTCTCCCGAACATATTCAGGACTCAACTTATTAAAATAGATAATTAAATCATGACTTAGTGGATCAAGCAAAATGGCTGAATAACCATCTTCACCAAAAAGATGCTTGCTGCTTATTCCTCCAAACATGCTAGCAAAAGAATCAATTTTTCTAATTAAACCAACCTGATAATCAAATAACAGAGAAGATGTCTTAGCGCTCTTGTTAGTTGATAAAACTCTCACCATAGAATCTCTATGAATCTTCATAATTTCAAGCTGTAGAACTGTATCTCTAGTTTTTTTTCTAGCCTCTCTAACTCCATCTTCCAGAGAGTTTTCAACAATTTGATAATAGATTGGAACCCCAAACTCTCTTTCAATTGTCATGGGTCCTGGAGTCCGATAATCGTATGAACTAGCAGTTTTAATTTGACTCTCTTCACCAACTAAATCAATTAGATTTCGTTGCAGAGCAAGAGGTAAATCAATAAACTCATCCCTAAAAGTAGAAAATATTGACTCAATCAATGGATTTCTATTTTCAAGTGGCTCTAAACCAGAAGTCAGAATAACCACATTACTTAATAGATATCTAATTTTATAATAAACTTGTTTTTGCTCTTCAGAGATACTATTTTCATTCCAATGCTCTGACGGTAAGTAATCTTCGAGCTCAGCCAAACTCTTGTTTAGAGCTTGTTGGTCTTTACTAATTCTTTTTGATTTCTTTTCATTAGTTGGAGTGGTAGCAACATCACTTTCATTCAAACCATTAAATAAGACATGATTTTTGCTTACCAAATTATTAACCCAAGCGATATCTTCTGTTGAAAAACCGTCTGGCAAATGGGTTCTTAGATTAGCTAAATCTTCTAAAAATTTTCTTGGGTCCTGTCTTAAATAAGACGAGATTGTATTTTGATCTCTAGTCGAGATTGCATTTTTTAATTCCCGCTGATCAGAAATTATTAAATCTATTAAAACTCTTTCTGCTTTTTTCACAGCTTTTCTTTGTAATGAAGTTATATTGAAAGTTATTCCGTATAACCCACCGACATTATTTGCCGCCCAAGCAGCATCACTATAGGTAAGTGTCTTTGCTAAGTCAGAGCTATTAGAATAAGACTGCAAAGCACTTGCTGCCAATCGAGCTAACTTTTCAGAAGAAGTAAACAACTTTTTATTCTCTTGAATTGCACGACTAATTAAGCTAAAGCTGTAAGCTCTGTATCTAACATTGGAAATTACTCTGGGCAGGACTTCTGCTTCGCTTCTAGATAGTGCATCTAAATAATGGAACATAGAATCGATACCAACATTCCCTCGTTTTCCTAAGAGAGAATCTGGACTGAGATGCTTCATCAGCTCAACTCTCCAATACCTATCATTAATTGAGCGACGGTGAAGCTGGCTGATAGTACGAAGAGAGGCTTCTTCTCGTCCAGCAGGTAACCCCATGACTCGACTGATTTCATCATCTTGAGAAAACTGCCAAAGTCGCTCAGTATAATCTGGCAAAAGCAAGTTGATATTTTCTTTATTTGCTAGCCTTTTAAGGGTCTTTTTATTATTAATTCCTGGCAAAACTGTTTTATATTCCATCTCAAGCCATTCGTCCCAGCTAATCCCTGTAGAGGAAGAGAAGGCCATAATAAAAGCACTATCTTGATCTTCAACAGGAATGTCGCTTTGAGCAATTCTTTGTTCAAAAGTAGCTATGTAGTAATCGAATTTGTTTCTTAACCCTCTCCTTCCAAAAACTTTAAACGAGAACCAATCTTTAATACTATGATAATTACTCCCAGATCTTCGCAACTCATGAGCCAAATAATATCCATATTCTCTTAGGAGTTCTGGTCCAGACTCATCAATGATAGTCTTCCATTCTTGGCTATAACTGTTTTCGAGAAGTTTAATAACATTATTTGTTTCGTCATAATCTCTTTTCCAACTTAACTCTATTTTAGAATATTCGCTATTGTTCCTAGAAGAAACAAAATCTCGCAGTCTACCAATTAAGAAAGTATTAAGCCTCCTATCTAATGTGGTTCCGTGTACATGACTTCCTTGGGACTGAGAAGTTAAATTTCCGCCAATCTTTTTCATTGTTTGCTCATAAACAAAGGGGTTGATGTCCAATCTATCTAGTTTTGCTAAAGCCATGGTGTCTGCCTCATATTCCATTAATCTTTTCAGGCCAATATCACCAAATACGTTTCCTGACCTACTCACAGAAGTATTCTTCTTGCTATTCGCATCAAGTTGCTTATCATCAAACCAAGCATCAAAGGTTTTCTCAGAATGTGATCTATCAAAATGAACAGCTTCATGAGCTAAAACTGCCAAAATTTCTTCTTTATAAACCAACCTATTGATCATTGTCTGAGTCATGATGACGGTTCCATCTGGCATCACTCCTGTTCCGTCATAACTACCATTCACTGATACTAAAACCCTCATTTGAGGAGTTTCTGGTTCTTTGAGTTGATTAATCATCTGATTGAGCCAAACTACAATTTCTTCTTCATCCGGCAAGAGCCCAGACTCTTGCTCAACTAGATTTAATCCTTCCAATGAGGCTTTATATAGTTCTGGATATTTATCTTGGTCAATATTAGATAGAGGTTCAATTCTTCCTTGTCTATATTCACTAACTGACTGATTTGATGATTTTTTAGCAAAAAGATCTTTAAAAGATGAAGTAGAAGTGGTCTGGGTAAATCTACTCTGTGAAAGATTAGATTGAGATGATCGTCCGTCCACAAGCTGCAAAGTTGCTCTATCATCAGCTGATCCACTTCCACCTCTCAACCCACCAAAGTAATTCTTCCCCAACTCCCAAAAGAATGGCAGTGGCCTCAAGCCAGCATAAGGCACTAATTTGTCATGACTGTCTTTTTTCCAAAACTGAGGATACTCTTGAGGTGGAAGATATTTGGCATAAGCCCTAATAAAAGGCTGAACTGCGAATGAGCCAACGTAGTCTGGGGAGGCTGGATTACTTTCATCTCCAACAAAACTTATAACTCCACCACTCACTTCTAATTTATAGTTTTCTCCACCAATAATAACTTGATCTCTACTAATCTCTGCTTTCCCCAAAACATGTGGCTTATCAAGCTTACCTTTACCAATTGATCTAAACACAGCATCTTCATAAGAAGAAAGTCTTTCAAAAAACTCTCCTTTTCCAGCTAAATTAGCTGAATAATACTCATGAACTCGCTCTAGAGGATAAGAGCTGATGCCAGAATTGTAATCCACCACACCTTGCAACAATAACCTTAAAGAAAAATTATCTTGGTCAGCGTGAGAATCAATTTCTCGCAAAATATCTACTAACTCCTCAACTCCATCTTGATAGAGTGTGCTTTTATACTCCTTGGGTGGATAACCAATGCTTTCTAGCCCCATCATTTGAGCAAATAACTCAACTACTACTTCAGTGTGTTTCTGAGCTGACCTTATGGGCTCAGATTCTTTATACAACACTCTATTGGCGTCGCTCTTGGGATTTCTTGGAGAATCAGTTTGAACAACTACGGGGTGCATAGCTTCATGATCTAGTAAGTGCACAAAAAGCTCATCGGTTAAACTACCACCAATAAAATAAGCTCCGCCGGCATTTGCCATGATTGTTTCTGCATGAGCCTCAGCCTGAGCATGGAAACTAATTTCATTACCCCGATATGCAAAACTCCTAAACCAACTTGGTCGTTCTACGCCTAGCTCATCAAAAATTTTACCCCAATAATTATTCACGTGTTCTCCGTGAATCACCAAGCCATTCTCAGGAGCATACTCTCTTACTATGGCTTCACTAGCAAATGTTGCTAAGGTTAATAACCTTGCATATTGATTTGTTCCGGGGATGCTCTCCCAAGAAGTTTGATCATCATTGTCTGCCACATATGATCTAGTCAGAGGATCAGTGGTATTAAAGGTTTTTAAATCAGCTATTACTTTTAATAATTCTGGATATAAAGCTAAGTCAATATTATCTAATTCTTGTTTGATGTATTCTTCTGTCTGTGGTGAAAACTCAGCTAATAATTTACTCAGTTTGGACAATTTTGTAATCATTTCTAGATACTCTTGCTCTGCCCTAGTTAAATCTTCCTCTTTTTGCTCAAGTTTCTTAAATGCAAAATCATATCTATCTATAATTGAAAAAATTAAATCTCTTTCTAATAATCCCTTTTTATAAATTTGAGTGATTCTTTCATCTCTACTCATTAGGTATTCAAGCACTGCTCTCCTAGCCAAAACATCTTCCCGATAAGCATCGCTATATGTCTCGTATTCATAGCTAATGAGGTTTCTAAATCTCGAGCTATTAAGCTGACTACCACCCTTATTCAGCTGATAAATCGACAATCTATCTATGCCACCTTCAAGCAGTCTATCAGCCACATAATCTACTAGCTCTTGATCATTGTGTTGGTCAAATACTTCTCCAAAGTAATCTTTCTCTTCTTGAGTAACTTCAAAACTTTTATGGCCATCCCTTAGTCTATAGCCAAGCTCATCTTCATCTAAAATAAATACATTTCCATCAGGCCAGGTAATTTTATCTCCTACTTCTATCTCAACTTCTCCCACCGTCTGGATTTCACCATTTTTCATCCAATCTACGCGCTCGTCAGTTTTTTGAAGGTTAATATAAAACTTACCATTTTTATGAATAAGTGATATTACTCCACGGTACTCTTTGAGAGTATTTGTGTGCTTAATAGTTGACCAACCCCCACCATTGAGATTGGGTTTAACTAACATTCCATTTGACATTAAAACGCCTTCTTCAGGGACTAAAGTTTCTTCTCCATCTTTAGTTTTTATGAAATGATCTCCCGACTCCTCATCTACAAACAAACTAAAACCGGCTACATTATTTAAAGGGTGTTCTCTACTACCGTTATGAGTAATCTCCGAAGGCATTGCCACCACTTCTTCAAGACTTGTTTTTCCTTCATTATCAATCACTTTATATAAAGTACCGTTGTACTCAATTACCTGGCCTAAAGATAAAACTCCTACTTCACCCAACAGCTCTTCATATAAAAGAGTTCCTGCCATCTGCTTAAGTCCCCATTCTGGAGTTTCTAAAACATCTGCTATTAATGAAGATGGATTGTCTAACATCAGCTGGATATTGTTGATATCTTGATCCTTTAAAGGAATATCATGTGTTTGCTTGCCAATTGTTAAGAAACCACGCTTGTCCACGACAGTCATGAATCCATTTGCTAATAATTTCTGGGCAATGAGTGTGGCTTGATATGTAGAATTAATGGCTTTATTATTGTAGGCGTTATTCTCTCTGATAAGCGCCTCGCGGGTGTCTACCCAAGCATTAAGGTAAAGCTGTACACATTGGTTCTGCATACCATGCTCATTGACGACTTCATTTCTAGTTTCATCAATCCGATCTAAGGCTTGTTGCTGTAGTTTTTCTGCATCCTGCTCTAATTTCTCAGCTTCAGCTTGGAGCTGTGTAGCCTCAGTTGGAGATGATTCTAGCTGAGCTCGTATAGCTGCTGCTTTTTCTAAAGCGATCTTCACTTGGACCATCATGGCATCAGCGGCCTGGATACCAGTTTTTGTTTGGGCACGAACATCAGCGCAAGAAGAACAAGTTTCATCAAAGCTTTCTTCTGTCTCCTTGCCTATAATTTGAATCGCTTTTCTAGCATCTCTTTCAACAAACTTCTTAAATTCAGCCTCACCTTGATTATATGCATTCATATAATCCCCAAAACTGCTCAAGCCAGAATCATCCAGAATCTTCTCAGTAGCATAGATATTCTTAATACCAATCTCCAATACTAACGGGATGGTGACATTCTCTTGCTTAAATTGCTTTAAAACTTCATTTACAATAACTTCTTCTGCATTCTTTGATGCCAAAATCCTCATAAAATTCCAAAACCCATTCTTTTTAACTTGTGACCTAAAGAAATTAGCATGAAAACCTGCGGCTGATATTTCATCATTCTCTGGTAAACTGACAATTCCTCCTACTACATTTAGATATTTTCTCAGCCTTCCGGGAGAAGACATATTGTTTAGTATTGAAGCCTGTTGAGGAGTAAGAATACTTAAAACTTTTGTTAAAGCTCGATCAATCCAATGAGCTGCAATCTCACCCTTATTTTCAGAAGCCATGAAGTTTCCTGCATGAATATCTGAGTGCATGATTCTTACTTTTTGACCATCAACTTCAACCTCTGCATTCAACATGTTGATAAATGACTCAGCCAATGCCTGAGATCCAAGGACCTGCTGCTTAACTTCTGCCTCTGTTTTACCTTTTTGTGAAAGAAGTTTATTCAAAGTCACTCCCTCAACTTCTGCCTCTAGCTTCATTTCCTTACCACTTGGTTTGTAGAGATCAGGAATATCCATCTGCACTCCATTAGATAACACTTTTCCATGATGAACTTTTCTAAAAATATCATCTAATAATAGGAACTCTTGATCGTTAAGATCAGAGACCACCCACTTTTCTAAGATTAAAAGAAGTTTTTCCATGAGAGCTAATTCTTTATGATGATTGGTTGTAGTTTTTAAATGGGTAATTACATCTTCAATTAAAACGATTGTATCCTGAATAAAACTTTCAGCATTAGGATTTCTTAATTTTAAAACAGCGGGAATAATCTCACCTTTTTCATTTTTAATATAAACTCTATACACAGTTTGAATTGAGCCACCTCCCAACCTATTCCCAATTCTTACTAGCTTATTATCCATAAAATCTTTAATTTCTGGATTAACTTCAGCTAGGTTTACTAAGTTATTATAAAAATCAACCTTTCCGAGAGCCGGAGATTGATCATATAAGCTTCTAAATCTATCGTTAAGGTGATCTGGAATATCAATGTATTGACCCATGACTTGACCACCACGAACACCTATCCCAGATAGAGACTGCAGCACCGTCACAATTGCATCGACTGGATCAATACTCTCTGAGTTAGCATTAGTAGAAGTAGTAATATTTTGATCCTGAACAGCTAACCCTAAACGGTTGATTTCTCTAATATAGTTATTAAATTCTTCAATATCTTCAGAATGACCTAAGGATAAAAGTTTTTTAGGGTCTTTATTAAAAATGTCTATAAATGAGTCGGTCTCTTCAGTAGCATCTCTTTTATAAACTGAAACTCTATGACGATCATCCCAATCACTGTACCTTAATTCTGGATTAGTTATTTTACCTGGCTTTACTAAAGTTGAATCTACTAGAAGATTGACAATTGGGAGAGTAACATTAATCTTATCTCCTACCAAAATTGTTGCTTCTATTATCTTGTTCAATAAATTTCCAATATCTCGGTTGTCACCAGCTGTGTCAATTCTGGATGATAATTCTTTAATCAATTTTTCTTTAGATTCAGCATCTGAGAGTAAACCTTTTTCCAAAAACAACTTAGCCAGCAATAATGATTTTTCAAACTTAGATAGACTGTAAAGTCTATCCATAAATCTATCGAATGATTCAAACTGACCAGCCCCAGGACCAGTCACGCTTAAATTACCATCAGCATCTTCAATTACCTTAAACCCATAGACAGTAGACTTCCTAACCATATCTGCCAGCCATAAGTAATAAAGGTCTTCTCTCAAGTTTTGATCTTGCTCTCCCGCAGAGGTTAAGTATGATAGGAGTCTTATAGCTACACTTGGGTCCTTTAAATTTGATAAGACAGTATCAATTAGGACAGCATTTGAAACTCTAGTGCTACCTGCTTTTCTAAAATCACTATATTCTTGATCAACTTTACCTCTAATTTTTGCCAATATATCTTTATCACTAATTTCTTGTTCAATAAATTGTTCAATAGTTGAAACATCACTGTAGCTAGTTTTACTAAATGCATGAGAAATTACTTCTAAAACTTGTTCCTGGCTTAATGACTTCAAAGAAAGCTGAATAATCTTTTTTTGGATATTCTTTTTAATCGTTTCGTCATAGATATGTTCCGATAAATCGAGTGTTTCTCTAGCTTGCCCATCAGTAATCTGGTCTTGACTAATAACAGTAGATAAATATCGGGTGATGTTATCACTGAAAATAGAGATATATTCTCCAGAGGTATCTGAGTATCCAGTTAGGGCTACTGAAGGATGTCTATTGGGTAAAGAATAGGCCCTATTCACCATGTCACCCATCACATAAGACACAGAATGCTGATGACTTTCTATTTTTAAAAGCTGCTCCTTTAATCTAGTAAATAGGTATGAGTTAAGCGCTATGTCTCCAGCTTCTAAAAGATCTTCATTGCTAAAATCTTTAGATAAGGATTCTTGTACGGACCTACCCTCTATCCCCATATTTCCCATTGCCACAGAACGATTACTAGTGGCATACAAATAGTAATCAATAAGATCATAAATCCTACCTGGTGAATTAGTAGCTTCCAAGGCGGGTAAGTGCTTATAAACGAATCTATTCAATATAGAATTTCTATCTTTAGGATTAAGAGTTGCAGTAACAACACTTAGCAGCTCAAGACCATGGGCTAATGGATAATATCCTTCTGGGACTGACTCATAATAATCAAACTCTCCGAGATATTTTTTAGAATTTTGCTTACCACCAAAAGATTGCTCATACAACCTCACATGAAGATAATCTAATTTCAAATCTACCATAATATTTGCTAACCAAATAATGTCGTTATCATCTATCTCTTCGGAGATGATTGCTTCAGCCAGTTGTGGGAAAAATGTCTTTTGAGCATATTCTTTATCAACAGATAGTTGATATGTATACTCAACAACTTTCAACCTATCTCTGCTCTTAATATTTTTAGCCATCTCACTACTTGCTGAAACCAAAGGCAATAGATTTGAATTTATTAATTGAGTTAGATGAGAATTGATATCAGCAATCTCTTCACCACTCATCTTCAAATTGTATTTGAAATGCTTAGTAATATGTTCAAAATTTATGTAATTATTTATTAGGTTTGCTTTTTTAAACTCTAATCCAAACCCTTCAAACTTACTGATTGCTAGAGCAAGATTCTCAATTAACTGTTGGTGATATTCATAATTCTGTGGGTCATTCTTAATCTCTCTTTTTATGAAGCTATTTGAAATGGTTAGAAATGAATTTAATGTCCCTCTTATTCCTTTATTACTAACGTCTTTATTTACTCCACCTATCCTACTTAGGGTCTCTAATATTTTGACAAAAAAATCATGATCCTCGATGTCAGCCCCATATATAATCTTAGTTGAAATGCCTGATTTTAAGAACATCATCAAATTATCATTGAAATAAAAGCCTGAGGTGAGATCATGAAAATCAAAACTCAACTGAGAAAGCAATTCATCATAATCTCCTTTTCTAATTTTAGTATAGACACTTTGAATAGATTCATTTCTTGTTGCACCTAGCATGAGATTAATTATTTTGTAGATATGAGGATATTCTTCCTCAATAAAAACATTATCATCTTTTTCTAAACTATATAGTTGCCCTAGAAGTGAGTAGAAATCAGTCTCCATAGAAAATTCATCTACATCATAGGAGCTAATCCTAAATTGCTGTGCTGTGATAATAGCTAATAAAGCTTGTGCTTCATCATCATCAGATATGTTTTCAGATATTGCTTGCTGGTAACTACTAATAAGTTGCTTGAAAATATAATCAAGTTTCCGAATCTGGTGTTTTCGTTTTTGATATGATTCTTCTAAAGACCCATCATTCCATTGAACATAATTTGAGGCTCTGTTTAACATAATCTCAATAGCTTTGTATTTAAGATTAGAACTAAATATTTCATCAAACATTTTCTCCCAATCTTGGCTATACTCACTCATGTCAAGTCTAGATAACTTGTCTGAATAGATTGCTTGTGGTAGCCAACTTTGAGGAACTGGTCTAGGTCCATAAAACACATCTTCTAACCGGTAAATTTCATAATCAACTTTCTTCAGATGAGCTTTAATGGCTGCCCTTCTCATATCATTAGATCCATGAGTGACTCCATAGGAATTATTGTCAAAAAATTCATCCATTTTTTGGAACATTTGTTGAGGGTGAATATTAGGATCAAAACCTAACTCAACAAAAAGTCTTAGATCTGCTTGATCTGCTTCATACTCAAAAAGCCTATCTAAACCAAATTTTTCATGATATTTTTCACCATAAAGAATGTTTTGCTTCATTTCTGAATGGTTCAAAGTAGCGTGATTTCTTTCATGTAAAAGAATGTAGGCCAATTCACCAATGTCACCGGGAGATTCTTCTGTCCCACCAGCAAGTGCAACTAAACCCCAAGAGACTACTATTGTTCCATCGGGAAGAGCATAAGCATTTATGCTAGTATCATTGGCAGTAACTAATACTTTTGTTCTTAACTTCTTAGGTTGCCGAGCAGACATCTTATCCAAAATATCTTGCAACCCTCTCACGACTGGAGTATCAGTATCAAGAAAGCCTTTATTCTCATGCTCTAATAAGAGCGTACTATTAATTGCCTTCTCTAAATCTCCTCGCTCATCATTCACAATGTTTTCCTTAATAGCAGTTGGTGGGGAAGATAGATATGCATACCCTGTTTGTAATTCAGGATCTATGTATGGATTAGTCTCTTCTAAGTTAACAAATGGAACCTCTCCTGGAACAGGAGCAAGCCTTAAGATACGTTTTGCTGAATCACTAATATCAGCTGCAAGAGTAGTTACCGCTTCAACTGCTTTTTCTAAAATATTATCTGTTTCTTCTAATAGGGAGTCATCTTCCAAGATAGGATCATGTGTGAACTGATACCTGTTTATTTCTTCTTGTAGAGCTTGAGTCACAACTGTTCTTGATTCTGGCAAGAGATTGTTAAAACTCTGCGAAAATTTTTCATCTGCACTACTTAGGAGAATAAACTCTTCTGCGGTAATTCCTTGATTGATTGGTTCTTCAAAAATTGATGGAATTAAATTTACTAGTTGATCGAAGATTAGTTTGGCAACACTAACTTCTTCCTCTGCTACTAAGGTGGTTAAAAGATAGTCACTTGTTTCTGTATCTAAACCTCTTGTGTCAGTTGATGATAATAACACTTCGTCTGATTGAGAAGTCGAGCTAAATAAGAATTGCATTTCTGGAGGGATGAAACCCAATCTTTGATCACTATTTCTCCACCACGTGGTTAGCGCATTCTTCCCCAACTCCCAGAAGAATGGCAGTGGCTTGAAGCCTACAGATGGGATTAATGCTCCATGACGATCTTCTTCCCAAAAACGTCTTCGATATTCTTCATTATCTGGTGGTAAATACTTAGCTATAAACTCCATCCATCTTCCCACTGGTCCAAAGCCGACGTAGTCTGAGGAAGCCTCTTCTCTTATGGAAGAGTTTGGAAATACTAAATCCCGCAAGAATGGAAGAGGGTTCAATCCTGCATATAAGACCCCACCTTGATAATGCTGTGGAAACGTATCTATGGGGAGCCTATTCCTCATCCATCTATCAATTGCACCTACCGGTCCAAAACCAACATAGTCTGGGGATGAACTATCTCTATCCAGTTTTCTAATGATCTTCAGCTGATGTTCAGTTAGTTGTATTTTTCCATCAGTAGCAAAATTTAATTCTTTCAAGAAAGAGAGAATCTCCTCTTCAAACGTTAAAGCTTTCTGCTCAGGAATTCTTGCTTGTGGGTCACCCACATGATCTATAAACTTCACTACCCCTTCCAAATCCAATATGGTGTTAATGATTCTTAGATCACCATGTACTAGCTTTGTTTCCTGATAAAGATGAACTAAATCCTTAATAGCTTGTTTAGCCTGGGCCTCAGATATTTTTGTGTCTTCAAAATGATATAGATCAAACAAGCTAGTTCCCTCTACAAAATCAGTTGCTATTATCAAATGGTCTTTGTGTTCAACCTTACCCCAATATTTTGTAATATTAAGATTCTTATCTTTAACTACACTTGGTTTTCCCCATTTTTCATAAAAATAAAATTGAGCTTTATTAATTCTATCCACATCTTTTCTATTGCTAAATAACTTAACTAAATACTTCTTACCATCAGATGCACCAATCCCTTTTATTACAACTCCTTGTCCACCCTCATAGCTTAGGATGTTTGATGGGTCAATCTTAATTGCTATACCACTACTAGTAATAAACAGCTTGGGAATAAAGTATTCTTCTCCCTCAAATTCTAGAGAAAACTCTTCAGCCTTAATCCTCTTCAGCTCATCCTTTTGATCTTGGTAATCTTTTTCATTACTAATCCTAGGCTTGGATAATCCTAAGTCAGTGAACTGCTTCTGCAATTTTTGATAAACAATTGTCCTTAAAGATACAAAATCTTCTAGTCTTGCAATAGATTTTCTGCTTGCTAAATTATCAATTTGATCTGCATCAGCTACCACTAGCTCCTCAATTATTTGGGCTCTTCTAGCTATAGTTTCCGGAGTATCTATACCCACCAACCCAGCTGTCCAATACCAAGCTCCCGTTGCAAATCCACCTACCTTAGTCCCAAAAGTAACATCCTCTTTGAGAGATTTCTTCAAAGCTGTTCTCTCATCAAATAATCTCTTTATCTCTGGTTTATCTTCATCCTTATCAGAATCAAGTAAATCTCCGTGAAGAATCTCTTCAACTTCCGCCAATCTAGCTTTGATATTGCGATAATTTTTAATCTTTTCAGAAGTGGGAGAGTCTTTAGAAAGATTTTTTATTTCTTTAGTATCGCTAGCTGTTTCTTTATTTTCAACTTCTAATTCCTCCACTTCTAAATCAAATCTTGCGCTACTTACATCTCCGTTTTCTTGATCTAAATCTGAGATGCTAACCTGAAGTTTTAAACTATCAGTTTCTAATTCATATGAGCCATCTGGAGTTACCACTGCCAGTATATATTTACCCCCAGCATCTAACAATTTATTAATTTCTATTAATCGATCCTGATCGTCGACAACACTTTGGCTAATTAATAAAATGCTCTTTGTTTCTATGGATTTTTTATCAAACAACCAAACTTCAAAAACTCCTTCTCCAAGAGACTCTGACTCCATAACACCATAATCACCTTGATACTTATCATCTTCATCTTTTATCTCAAAACGTTCGTCAAAGGATTCTGCAGTAGAACTTTCATAAAGTATCTCATTTATTGTTATTCCAGCCTTGATCTTCTCCAACGCTTTCTTCTTGTTTCCATACTCTTCCTCATTTGTAATCTCAGGTTTTTCAAAGCCTTGATCAACAAATCTCTTCTGTAGGTTTCGATAAACACCTGTTCTAAAGATTACAAAATCTTCTAACCTTGCAATTGACTTTCTGCTGGCTAAATTATCAAGCTGATTTGCATCAGTCACCTTTAGCTCCTCAATTATTTGAGCTCTTCTGGCAATAACTCGCTGGGAATCAGCGCCAAATAAACTAAACAGCCAATCTCTGGTTAGACCCAATCCCGAAGCCATTTTTGCAGTCACAGCCACATCTTCTCTCAAGAATTCTTTGAGAGCTTTTCTTTCTGCATCCAATCTATCTACTTCCTTTCTATCCTCAGCTACATCAGGGTTCAAAAAATCTCCATACAGAATCTCTTCAACTTCCGCCAATCTGGTCCTGGTCTCACGATACTGATCAATTTCCTCTGCCAGGTTACTGACCTCAACTACACCTAGCTCAGCATCATCGGCTATCGTTCCATCCTCCCCAACTCGTCTCAAAATTAACTGCCCATCAACTTCAACTACCTTTAAGACCACATAGCTAGATTCATCTTTAATATTGCCCAGTTTAATAGTATCTCCCTCAGCTATAGGTACATCCTTGCTCGGATCAAGCTGCTGGTCATTGACGTAAGTTCCATTTTTACTACCCAGGTCTCTAATAAATAAACCTCCCTTACCATCTTTAAGAACTTTGGCGTGATTTCTGGAAATTGTCGATAGATCAATTGCCAAACTATTCCCATATTCTGGCTTGCCAATTGTCTGGACCTCTCTCTTAAGAACAATCTCTACACCACCAGCTTTTTCTAAATCATCCCCAAATAGATTAGCTATTCCAGCTCTAGCTGAAGAATTGGCATTTGAAATAAAACCACCCATTGCTGATAAAGCTTTAGTAGTAAGACTGACGTCATTTTTAATAGAGTCATCTAGACTTGTGGCTTCTGCAATGAGCCTATTTATCTCTTCTTTGTCTTTGGCAGGATCAAGATAGTCTCCATAAAGAATTTCTTCAACTTCTGCCAACCTAACTCGTTTATTTCGATAATCACTAATTCTCTCCGCAAGAGTACTGGTTTCAGACTCAGCAACTTTTGTTCCATCTGCATCTGCTTCATTACCTGCTGCCTTATCAATTACCCTCTCAGTAACACTATCTACTTGCTTTTCTATAACTTCAGCTGGAGAACGACGATCTAAGAAAGTGATATCGATTTCTTCTAAATGCTTAGAACTGTGATTAATCATTTCTACAATTTCTCTAAAAGAAGGATCTTCACCTAAAGGCTGATAATCATCACCATCAACAAAAGCAATTTTAACTCTCCCAGACTCTCTACCAATCGCCCCATCAGCTCTCTTCACTAATAACCTAGATGGAGCCCCTGTACCTTTTAATAAACGCTCCAAACCTCGATATGCAGCTGCTACTTGCTCAGCTGTTTTTGTAAATTTAGCCTCAGCCCTAATTTCATCAGCACTAGACAAATAGTTCATTCCTGAAGTTTGCTTCCACTGTTCTTCCGCTAATTTTAATTTTTCTAAAAGATCCGGATTGGATTTATAGTTACCAAAAATTCCTAAAAATCCTTTCTTACCATTACGTGCTAAATCTTTTAAATCTTCAAAGGTTTTTCCCACTGAATCTTTTAAGAGTGTTTCCTTAAATTCAACTTCAGCAATACCGTTAGTTATTGCTTGATTATCTTTAATATGGGCAGCAAAATCATCGATACCTAGACTGTTTTTACTAGGAGCGTCCAGCCATACTACATCAGCCGGTGCATGCTTAACGCTAGCTGTATTAGCGTCATAATCGACATCTACTTGCAATCTAACCCGGCCATTTGCCTGCCCAAACCTAGTTTCATCACAACCATTACAAATTACCACTGCCCGGCTAATATCAACGTTATTGGCTGTATCTACACCAACATGAGCCCCATATTCGTAAAATTTAATATATCTTTCAGACTTATCAAGATCTGCAGTTCTAGTATTCAAATCATCTGTGCTAGGGAATATATTAGTTTTTTCTAATTTAAACCCATTCCTTGACTTTGCATCGATAATAAAGTTGTATTCTGCTAACTCTCCATTAGCTTCAATCAAAAAAAGTTTTTTATAGGGATTATCAATTTTCGCAGCTTTAACTTGTCTAACTACTTCTGATAACAATTCGTTTCTAGTTATCTCATTATTCTTTATACCAGCTGCCACATTCACATAAACTTGGTTTTTATTTTCATGCAAACGAGCTGAGACTTGATCACCATAGCCAGTAAAAACCTCAGAAGTCGTTCCTGATGGGGAGTTCTTCATTCTAGCAATGGCCCCCTCAGCTGCTGAAGCAGAATAAGACTTGAGCTCAATATCAAATGCCATCTTAAATAATCTAGCGACAGTTTCTGGGGTTCCAGAATAGAGAGAATAGCCCTCTCCTTCCAACATCAATCTAGCAAAAGTGATGTCACTCCCACCTTCACCAACAGTCAACTGAGATATTTTGACATGATCATTAACACCCAATATTTTGGCACCCAGACTGTTATAAAGAAGTTGTTCTACTACTGCACCATAAGAGCGACCAGTTTTCTGACTTTCTGAAAACGGAGCAATACTAAAAACATCATCTTCGACATCATTGATTAGCTTTCTATTACTTACTAATCCATAATCCTCTCCCGGAATTCTAGATAAAAAAGTAACTGTTTCATTAATCAAACTTTTCTCAAACCTCAACTGATGAACTCCATCATCTTGGCTATTAGTTAAATAAATATCAAGCTCTTTTCTGATATTTTCGATACTATTCCTACCATCAATCTTTAGCTTATCCCGACCACCCCATGTATCAATCCACTCCAAAAGCATATTCTTCTCAACTTTTGTATCGGCAAATTTACCAGATTTACCGTCACTACTACGAGTGATTGCGTCTGGTATAGATTTATTATCTTCTAGCTGAACTAATAAGTTTCTGAGAATGCTATTACCACCATCAATATCTTCCCCTCTTTCATTTCTACCTAAAATTTTCTGTTGTGCTGTAAGATAGGGATCATATTCTGACTTTTCTGTTAATGCTACCTGCTCATCAGTATCTTTATAAACAGTATTGGGATCAAATGTTATATCTACTTCATCAGCATGAATAAAAGACTTACGCCATTTAATCCGCACTGCTAATCCAGATTCAGTGTCAGTTTTCTGTAGCTTAAACGCCACATCTCGAGGAGAAATTACAAATCTGGCTTTCTCTAAAGCAACTAAATCCAAATTATTGTCACTTGGCCTAATGAAGAAAACACTTTCTTTACCAAACTGTTTTTCCACAAATTTAATGAAATTCTTATTGGGGCTAAAATCATCATCCCCTTCAACCCAGGGTTTCATCAATTTAGCTTCAGAGAAAGCTAAAAATTGTGGTTTATTAGTTAAGCGCTGCTTCAGCATTGCATTTAGTGCAATGACAACGTCAGTTTTACCAATACCGGTTGTAGCCTGATGCAAAACGCCACGCTTTCTACTCCCAAGAGCAGCCATTTCTGTCAAGAAAATAATATCTTGATTTTTAGTTTCATCAACATTTGAATAAATTTTCCACTTATCATTTCCTGTTTCCTGACGTTTATGCTCTTCAAATGCAGCAATATCTTTGTTAACTAAACCTAGCTGTTCTTGTTTCAGTCCAGCATTCTCACCAGTTTCAGTCACCACAAATTCGGTATGTTTTTTTGTCCGGTCAACTTTAATGACTGAATCTTTACCTAACAAACTATTACGAAACTCTTGAGTCAACTGTTCTACTTCTATGGTCAATTTTTTTACATCTAAATCTTGATCTGGGTTGGTAGTTTTAGCAGTCAGCTCTGCTAACTGTTCCTGCTTGACGACTAAATCTGCCGCTACTTGCTTACTGCTTTTTTCAATTTCTACAGATAAAATTTCAGCAAATTTTTTAAAATCCTCAACCTTGACTTCTTCTGCGATTTTTTCTGCCTCTGTGATTCTCTCTGCTTCAGCTGCTATTTGGCGTTCTTTTCTACTAGCAAGAGCATCGCTAATTATAGTCAGGACATTTTTCTTCTCCTCGCCTGGAGGTGGGATATTTTCTTTTTCAGCCAGATCTGCAGCTTCTTTTGAAGCAATCTGCTCAGCATCATAAGTTTTTAGAGCCTTGTTTTCCTGAGCACTAACTAACAAACGCTGATTGTCCGCCCTTAGCGTTGATTCTGCTGATAGTGGATTAATAACTTTCTGGGCTAAATCTTCAACCAAGTCACCTCTTCCAGCTCTTAATTCC
The DNA here is from genome assembly GCA_018646985.1 of Minisyncoccota bacterium. Lineage (GTDB taxonomy): Bacteria > Patescibacteriota > Microgenomatia > UBA1400 > PJMF01 > JABBGTR01. The sequence goes on along the minus strand of JABGTR010000002.1, from coordinate 35,328 downwards.
TCAACTTCCAGAGGAGACAAATCAGCTGATTTTTCTTGAAGCTGTCTATCAAGCTCAGCGATGTCAGAATGTGTTTTAATAATATCTAATTGATGATTTAAGGATTCATTGGCTGCTGTTTGAGCTTTCTCAGCTACTGCAAGTGCTGCTACATATTTCTTGGTTCTTAAGAAACCTGACTTACCAGCCTGATCAATCAACTTCTGAACTTCTACCTCAGCTGCTTCAATATTACTCCGCGCCACATCTAACATCTTTATCGGATCAGCACCTGCGATTAAAACTGGTCTTTTAGGTGATTCGGGAATAGTAAATCTAGGATCCGCAGCCGCCATTTTTTTAGCTAACTCAACTCGCCTAACTTCTAGCTCAGCCACATCTCCACCAGCTGCTATTTTTTCTCTAATAACCTTATCTGTCAGCCCTATGCTTTGAAGTGTATCTTCAGCCAATTTATTATTGTAATTAGAAAAGGCTTGATTACTATTTTGTATCTGTCCTATATCCTGAGCTAAACCTAGAGCTAAACCTACCCAAGCATCGGTACAAGCTTGCTCATTAGTAGCTGCATCTGGATTAAAACATGACTGAGATACGTTGTAACCATCAACACCCGACCCCCCAATAATACTGATTCTATCTGCCCACTGGTCAAACTGTAATAAGCCTCTCTCAACTGAGTTTTGCTGACTAATAATTTTGCTTGCATCACTTCCGATACTAGCAAGACCACTGATTGTCCCAAGACCAGAAACCCCAGCTGTTATTCCACTAGACCATCCACTTTTAACCCAGCCTTGCCTCTCTTCTTGCTTAGCTTGTTTCTCCGCAGCAGATAAGCTTCCGCTTGCTACCTGAGCATCTATCATCTCAATTTCAGCTCTCGCTATTTGAGTCTGTCTACTAGCGTCAACTGTAGTAATTGCTCCCAACCCTGTCCCAGATGCTCTTCCCACTAAAGACACACCTAGGCCAATTTTTTGGGTTCTACCTAAGATATTGCCCGTTCTTGAAAATAAGTTGAAAGTCTTAGCACCTTTGCTCAAAAAGCTACCCGCCTGAGACACAGCGGTAGTTGCAGACAAAGCCAGCATTTTATTACTTTGGTACTTCAAATCATGAGCTTGAGTTTCTATGTTTTTTTCTGCATCATCATAACTAAGAGCTTGCCCAGAAAGCTGGGCATATTTCATCAACTCAATTGCAGCTACATTTTTCCCATCATCACCTTCCCCAGCTATATCCGCAATGATTGTTTTTTCTAACTCAAAAGCTCTGGCTCTTTGACTTGCACCTTGATAAATATTCCATGTTCCCATGCCAAGAGATCCCGCTGCTGCTAACCCTAACCCACCGGTAGCAACCGCTGGCATCAGAGCTAAAACTGTCCCTACTGCTATTGGCTTAGCCACCACTTTTTCAGCTACTTCCCAATTCAACTCAGTCCTAGAGCGGGTAATCTCATCATCGGTGTGGAAAGCAATAAAAGCTTCTTCTTCTAAACCATATTCTTTAGCTACTCTCTCAGCTCTGTTGGTAATTAGCTCCTCCAATAATTCAGTCTGAGCTGCTTCTCCTAATTCTATATTCCATTTTGTAGTTGCTACCCATGCTCCCTCAGCAGCTGCTCTGGCATTATCCAAGCCAACACCAGCATAAAAACCATTTTCAGCAGCCTGATATTCATATCCAAATGCATTTTGAGAGTTTTCATCTAGGTTCTGAGCTGCCTGAAAAACTATGTCAGCTACATTAGTATTAGCAGGACCAGTGTATTTTTGTTGAAGAGCAGTAGCGTAGTTAGTAGAAATATTTTGAGTATTATCAACACCAAAAAGCTGTGTCCCGATCTGGTTCCAAACCATAGATTGAGCATCTTTTTTATCTAGCCCCAACTGATTATCACCAGACCAAAAGTTAATATCGTACTGACGGTCAGAAATACTGTCATACATGTAGTTATTTCCTAAGACCGTGCCATAAAGTTCATTGGAGATATTGCCACGCACATTAGAAAGAGAGGCGTAGTCATAAGTATCCTGGGCATTAAAAGTTTGAGCAGTTTGAATCGCTAGGCTGTAGTTTGCGCGAGCCTCATCCTGAGCTTGATTTGTTCTCTCCAATGACTCACGACCCACCTCAGAAGCCATTGCAGCTGCATACTGTGACTCACCTGCAAATCCAGCTCCAATATTGATTAGAGCTGCATCCCAAAAACTCTTTTTTTTCTCTTCTTCTGAATCACCAAATAACACAATCGCTGTCTTAACTACTTTTTCATCAATATTTATCCCTGAGTCTTCTCCATAAATAGCGGTAAACAATTGGTTTAGCTTAGCAACTTTATTAACTTTATTTAGCTCTCCTAAGAGAGTCTCTTTCTCACTCACTTCCCGGGTTTGACCATTTAGATAGCAAGTCGAACCTAAAGTTTTTTGACATAAATTATCCAACTCTACTGGATTATCTTCAAAATTAGCAATTGCATCATCAAGTAATTTAGGTAAAACATCTCCTCGGTAAATTTCCTCTCCCTTCTCACTTCCAAATATATTTTTCAATAAAGATTCTGGATCGGTGTACTCATTGCCAATAACATTAGCGCGTCTTTCTTTTTCAGACATTTCACCAAACGCACTCTCCTGCAAATGCTTAATATCATTGGTTTCCAGATAACTCTGCAAAGGAATAACTTTATCTATGTAGTACTGGTCTTCTTCGCTAATCCTGCCAGTTATTTCTGCTAAAGACCTAGATTGAGCTTCATCTCTTGCTACTTGTACTTTCACATCTATATCTTTTTGAGACAAACAATATGTTCCACCTGGACCACCACACTCTGTCCCACAAGCAGTAACACATTTCATGCTAGAACCATAGTTACTACTAGTTGGATAATCTTCTTTAAACTGCTCTAATACCATTGTATCTAAAAGAGCTGCCTGTTCATTTGTTAAGTCTCCTTCTGAATTTATAGCTGCTATTATCTCATTTTGTGTTTCTAGCGCTTCACTTTGTTCTTCTATCCACCCACTATATTCATCCAGTTGAGCCTGAGTTATTGCTTCACCCACCTCAATCCTTGATTTGCCACTCGCCTCTGCATACTCGTTGTATGCCTCCCGATTTTTTATGTAATTTTCACGTCTTTCTTCAATTTTATCTGGATCAATTTTTAGCGCATTTAAAATGCCATCATAATCGCTATACTTTTTAGCTGGATCATAGCCAAATATTTCTTGAAATTTGTCGTTCGCAATCTTCTCCAGATTTTTTTCATCAGCAGTTATTAATGCTTCTTGAATCTCTTGATAAGCTCTATCTAAAGTTGTTTGCTGGGCAGTGGATGCAGTTAACTGATCTAGGACTTGATATCTGGTGGCCAAGTTTTTGTCATCAATCAATCCTTGATTAAAATCAATTTGAGCTTGAAGATAATCTTTGTCCTCCACACTCAATCCACTCTCTTTCAACCTCTTGTTCAACTCTATATTTTCTTTTTCAGCCTCAGACTTCACCACTTCAGCATTAGTTAATGCTGATAACAAAGCCTCTGCTCGTAACACTTTAGCATTAACAGCATCTGAGTTATAAAGTCCTCCTACAGCAAAATCTATTCCATAAGTATCTTTGTATAGTTTTTCCAAACTACTGACATCTCCAGACTCTTCATAAGTAGCGACTGCTTTTTCCCAATCACTATAACTTGTATCAACCTTTTTCAAGTGAGCATAACAATAATCTTTGTCATCATTATCGCAGCTATCACCAGATCTTTCTGGCATCACTAAATAGCCATTTACATTTGAACCATAGGCGTAACAAATTTTATCTATAACCAGTCCTTCGCCACCACAACCCTCACCTAGACTAGCACTCGTCCCAATTTTCCCAGATGAAACTGTCTCCGCTCCAAAGTTGACGCTATCATGAACTGCCGTATCTTCAAAATAAGGATAATCATATCTCCCAGACTCGACCACCACCTTACCACCAGCTAACTCATCGCCTGGCATATAACAAAAACTACTTGCCCAAACTCCTCCACATTTACCTTCAGAAGTGGGGCGAGTACCAGAAAATGAGGTCGCAATGACGCCTTTGTGCTGCTCATCACTATCTTCTTCAACAACTTCACGACCTGTGTCTGGATCTACATCATTGCAGTTACCAAGAATGTCACACGCACAATATGGGTCACCTGCTTTACAACCACCACTGGCCTGCTGACGAATATCTTGACTGGATTTAGTTAGCCAAAAAGCTGCAACAGTACCCACACTCAATAATAAGAAAACTAATAGGGGCAAAAAGTATTTTTTCTTAAATTCTTGGTTCATCAATCTAATTCTTATTTATCAATAAAATACAAAAGGAGCAAGCTCCTCCATATACTCCAATATACTATATATAGCACCGCTAAAAAAAGAGCCAAACTAGAGGTAATTTCAACTATTTGAACAAAATTATTTAGCTTCCAAAAACCCATTCACAATCAATTTTTCAGCTTGTTTTTTGCTCAATCCGCGACTCATTAAATAAAACAAGTGTTCCTCATCAAGATTACTAATACTAGCTGCATGAGAACACTTCACATCATCCGTCAAGATCTCCAGATCTGGTATTGCCTCTGCGTGAGCTTGATCAGATAATAGTAAAATTCTCTCGGTTAAGAACGAACTACTCTGCCCACAATTGGGATCAATAGTAATCAGTCCCTTAAATTTGAGTTGGCTCTGATCTCGCACCACACCTTTCAGAGTAGTATTTGCCAAAGTACGAGGAGCTTGATGATGAATAATTACCTCTACGTCAATTTTTTCTTTGTTTTTTGCTTCAAAAACTCCCACTATCTCCACCTCTTCCCCTGGATTTTTAAGCTCAATCAGATGTCTACCAGATTTGTTTATTTCAATTTTTCTCATCCAATACTGCCCTCCATCTCATGATCAATTAAACGATTCATTTCAACTGCGTACTCAAGCGGCAATTTTTTAACCAGGTCTTCAATAAAGCCGTTCACAATCATCTTCCGAGCATCTTCTTCAGAGATGCCACGACTCATCAGATAGAACAGTTGATCATCGCCAATTTTAGAAACTGTCGCTTCATGCTGTACCTCTACTTGAGAATTAAAAACTTTATCAACTGGATAAGTATCTGAGCGTGACTCAGGATCTAGTAGTAATGCATCGCAAACAACTGTGTTTTTACTATGATGAGCTTTGGGACCGATTGAAACTAACCCTCGATAACTAGACCTACCACCACCTTTGCTAATCGATTTAGAAATAATAGTTGAGCTAGTGTAAGGAGCTAAATGAATCGCTTTGGCTCCAGTATCTTGATGTTGATCTGCTCCAGCTAAAGCCATTGATAAAACCTCACCCTTGGCTCCTTTGCCAGCTAAAACTACACTTGGATACTTCATAGTGGCTTTAGAACCCATGTTAAAATCGGTCCAAACCATCTTACCTGCTTCTTCCACATAAGCTCGCTGAGTGACTAAGTTATAAATATTTTTATACCAATTCTGGACGGTAGTGTACTGACACTGAGCGCCTTTTTTAACAAAAATTTCTATGACTCCACTGTGCAAAGAATTTGCAGAAAAGTTAGGAGCAGTACAACCTTCAATGTAGTGAACTTTTGCCCCTTCATCCACAATAATCATTGTACGCTCAAACTGGCCTGAGCTCTGAGCATTGATCCTAAAATATGCTTGAAGTGGCAATTTTACATCGACTCCAGGAGGCACATATACAAATGATCCGCCTGACCAAACGGCTGCATTTAAAGCTGCAAACTTATTGTCAGCAGCTGGAACAATTTTGTTAAAATATTCTTTGACTAATTCGGGGTGTTTTTTTAAGCCCTCATCCATTGACAAAAACTCAACTCCATACTTAGACCAAGCATTTTTAAGAGATCCATAGACGACTTCACTATCGAGCTGAGTTTTGACGCCAGCCAAAACTTTTTGTTCAGCTTCAAGAATACCTAGTTTATCAAAAGTTTCTTTGACTTCTGGAGGCACATCTTGCCAAGAAGAGAATTGGTCTTCAGTAGGTTTTAGATAATACCTAATCTTATTAAAATCTATTCCAGAGAGATCAACTCCCCACTTTGGCATCGGCTTGGATTTGAAGATTTCATAAGCTTTGAGACGTTGCTGCAGCATCCATTCAGGCTCATCCTTAAAAGCGGATATTTCTCTGATCACGCGCTCACTTAAGCCAGGTTTTGAAATGTGTTTATAATCAGCGGTTGAGAAGGAGTCACCGTGCTTATAGCCTGCCATACTAGCTCCATTTCTGATAGCCATCTGCCTCTAATTTTTTAACTAAAGTTTTATCACCACTCTCTACAATTTTTCCACTCACCATCACGTGGACAAAGTCTGGCTCAATGTAATCTAAGATGCGTTGATAATGGGTGATTAATAAAATGCCGGTTTTGTAGTTTTCAACATTTTGCTTAATCCCAGTCGCCACTGCTTTGATAGCATCGATATCTAAACCAGAATCGACTTCATCTAAAATTGCAAATTTGGGTTCTAAAACTGCCATCTGTAAGATTTCTAAACGTTTTTTTTCACCACCAGAAAATCCTTCATTTAGGCCACGTCTCAGTAACTCTGGATTAACTTGGAGCTCCGTTGCTAATTTTTCTAAGTGTTTTCTGAAAGCTAGGACAGATTTAAACTGTTTTTCTTCTTGGTCTTCAAATCGAGCGCTATAAGCTTGACGTAGAAAATTCTGCACTTTAACACCTGGAATCTCAGTTGGATATTGGAAAGCTAAAAATAAACCAGCTTGAGCACGTTTATCAGGAGAAAGAGCTAATAAATCTTGATCATCAAGCTTTACTTCACCATCAATTACTTCATAGTTAGGATGACCGGCTAAAGTGTATGCTAGGGTAGATTTTCCAGAGCCATTGGGACCCATGACTACATGGACTTCGCCGGAATTAATTTTGAAATCAACGCCACGCAAAATCTGCTTTTGTTCAATGTTTACTTGGAGATTTGAAATATTTAAAACAGAACTCATAGAGGCTCTATTTTAACAGACTAAAGGCTGTTTTTATCTCCAGCTCAACATTTCCAAAAAGTTCTAAATCATCTAACTCGGCTAAAGAAAACCAACCAATTCCATCTGTTTCTTCCACATTTTCTTTAAAATCTAAGTTTTTACCAGCTGGCTTGACTAGATAGATAAAGCTCAAGTGTTGTTCACAGCCTTTTTTCCAAAGCTTGCTGTTTGAAGTGGAGCTTTTGCCTTCAGTTCTAATTTGGTAATTATCCTGACTGACCCAGTGCAAATTGGTCAAAATTGGATTGGGTAAATACTCACTCCCATCTGTAGCTGTTGGTAAATCAGGGTTAAAAGCTGACACTTCAATCCCTGTCTCTTCCCAAAACTCTCGCTCTGCAGCTTGATGTGGTAATTCATTAGGATCAATATGACCGCCAGGACAAAGCCAAGCGCCAACTTTTTTATGCTTGACCAACATCACCTGCCCCTCATGGATTAAACACCCAGCGGCAGTTAGGCAAATCTTGGCATCAATGTTTTGGAGATTTTTCATAAAACTAGATCAAGCTCATCTGTACTCCATTGCCCTTATCAGGAGTAAAAGAGAAATTTACATCACACTCAATTAATCGATTCCATCTATTTCTAAATTTAACTTTTCCCTTGGCTAAACCATAATCATAAACATCCCTCGTCACTGCTACATCCTGCAAGCAGTAATCTCGTAATTTATCAAACTGTCCATTCCGATAGTACTTAATTGCGTCTAAACCATCACCAGATTTACCAATCCCTAAGGTTTCTTTAGCTACCGCATCCAAACCAATTCTATGGCCAACACTGTCTTTGATCCGACCCATCACATCCAAAGTAGGAATTTGAGCAATATCACCTGAGTAATAATTCACCATCGTCGGCATATCAAAGCCATCGATATTAAACCCCACTACCACGTCTGCAGTTTCTAAAATAGGAAATAATTCTGGTAAATCATTCTCAAAAAAACCTCTCATCTCACCTTTGCCACTCATCCCATCTCTAATAGAAATTCCCACAAAAGAAATTCCTAGTTTTTCCGGGAAAAAACCACCTACTTCCTCAAAGGTCTTTTTGGTTTCAACATCTAAAAATATATATCTCATGTAGTCGCTTCTAAAAACAAACGAGCTACTTCTTTCCAGTTCACAATATTCCAAAAAGCTCTAATGTACTCAGGACGACGATTTTGATATTTCAAATAATAAGCGTGTTCCCAGACATCAAGACATAAAATTGGTGTTTCATCTTCAGATAGAGGCGAATCTTGATTACTAGTCGCATGAACCTGTAAGTCACCGTCGTCGTCGACAGTTAACCAAGCCCATCCTGAGCCAAACTGAGTCGCTGCAGCTGCTTCAAACTCTTCTTTAAAATTATCAAAGCTCTTAAACCTAGTCTCAATAGCTGCTAACAATTCATCCTCAGGCTCACCCCCGCCATCGGGAGAGATAACTGTCCAGAACAAAGAATGGTTGACATAACCACCACCATTATTTCTAACTCCAGCCTGGACATCCACTGGCAAATCTTCAATATTTTTCAGTAAATCAGCTGCGTCTTTCTCTAATAAATCTGGATGATCTTCTAAGGCTGCATTAAATTTATCAGTATAGCCCTGATGGTGCTTAGAGTAGTGAACCTCCATAGTCTGAGCATCAATATGGGGCTCGAGAGCATCATATTCATAGGTTAAATCTGGCAAAGTAAACATTTTTGCTCCTTTTATTTTTAATTAAATTCATTAGCTATTCTAACTAACTCTATCACACGATCGCGAACAGTAGTCTCAATAAAATGCTCAATGGCTGTCAAATCAGGACTTTCATCTTCTTGACGTAAACCATAGATTTCTGACCACAAACCACTCCCAATCATAAAACCACTGGCTCCATTTTCAAGCGCAGCTCGAAACTCATTCTTATTTCGATCATGGTCTGAATTATTCAAACTCACAACCCAAGGATGATCTAGTTCTGCAGTAATTGTGGCTGCAGCCAAAGCATTGCTGGGGTACTGAATAGATAGCAAATGACAACTATCTCGTAGCTCTTGAATAGCTTGAAACTGAGTCTCCTGCAAAACAATTGGATCTTTAGTCTCATCTGGCTGATGATAGATATTTAATTTAAGCAACAAATCTATACCCACGTGCTGACAGTACTCAAACAACTCGGCCGTGATTTTTTTCTTATTTAAAGCAGCTTCTTCTGCAGGATGATAGTTTAGCTCCAACTTAGCCACCGCATAGTTATTGGAAATTTCATCTACTCCCCACTGAGAAGCAAATTGTGGCACAGCTTCATTGGAGATTTTTTTGTTTGCTTCATCGAGACGTAAGATCAGGCCTTTTTCGATGTCATCCATCATTAAAGACAAACTGAAGACTGGGTCAGCCACCACTGCTGATGGCTGACTAGCTAAATTTGAAATTAGACTTTTGAGAACAATATTGAGCTGATCTATCCCACCTTGGACATTAATATCCAAGCCGAGATCTGTAGCTAAACGATAACCATCATCTAACTCTAGAATTGAGAACGTCTCTGAATCTGACTGAAGGGCAGGTAGATGCATGTTACTAGTATAGTCTAGCGACGGTCGTCTCTGCCACCGAATCTAGGTCGATCTCCACCTCGGCCAGAGTTATCGCGACGGCCACCACCACGGTTGCCACCTCGATCACCTCTGAAAGGGGTTCTCTCACTACGATTTGATTTGGCTTTTTGACGCTCTTCTTCACTGAGTAAAGAAAGTGAAACCTTGCCGCCATCTTTGATCTCAACGATTCGGACATGAACCTCTTGGCCCATCTTAACCACTTCGTTAGGATCACCAACATACTCTGAAGACATTTCAGAGACATGGACTAAGCCATCATTGCCAGGTAGATATTCGACAAAGGCACCGTAGTTCTCAATTCGAACTACTTCACCGTCAAACTCATCTCCAACTTGAGGCTCATACATGACGTTAGCAATTATCTCCTTAGCCTTATCGATAGATTCTTGGTCTGGAGAAGAGATATTAACTAATCCTACTCCTCGCTCTTCATCTTCATCGACATCCACTTCAGCGCCTGAAACAGCGATGATGTTTTTGATCACTTTTCCACCTGGACCAATTAACTCACCAATCCTATCGGTAGGAATAGTAACTTGCTCAATCTTAGGTGCGTAAGCAGATAACTTAGTACGGGCTTCTGGGAGAGCTTTGAGCATCTCATCCATGATGTGAATACGACCGATTCGGGCTCTTTCAAGAGCTTCTTTTAAGACTTCCATGGAGAGACCAGTTAACTTGATATCCATCTGGATAGCAGTAATACCTTCTCTAGTACCAGCAATTTTAAAGTCCATATCACCGACGTGATCTTCTAAACCTTGAATATCGGATAAGACCACATGGTTTTCTTTATCACTGATCATGCCCATCGCAATTCCAGCGACAGGACGCTTGATTGGGACTCCGGCTGCCATTAATGACATAGTTGAGCCACAGACACTAGCTTGAGAGGTAGAGCCATTTGAGCTCAAGATCTCAGAAACTACACTAATAGTGTAAGGGAAGTCTTCTTGTGAAGGAATAACTGGTAATAAAGCTCTCTCAGCGAGAGCGCCATGACCAATTTCTCGACGTTTTGGGAAACCAAAGCGACCAGTTCCACCCCATGAATAAGGAGGCATATTGTAGAAATGCATATAAGTTTTCACTTCTTCACCATGCATGTCCTCAATGTGCTGACCCAAAGAAGGAGCACCGAGAGTAGTCACTGTGACTGCCTGTGTGGCACCGCGTTTAAACATGGCGCTACCATGAGTACGAGGGAAGATATCAACTTCTGACCAAATTTGACGAATCTCTTCAGGATTTCGTCCATCTGGCCTAGATTTATCTTCTAAAATCATCCGACGAGTTTCTTTTTTCATTAAACTGTCGACAACTTTACCCAACTCTTTAGCATTTATCTTCAAAACTACTTCAGCGTCGTCTTCATTACCAAATTCAGCTACTAACTCTTTGACAAACTCAGCCTCACCAGTTTCTTCAAGAGTACCTTTTTTCTTGACCATCTCGACGATAGCAGCTTGGTGCTTAGTAGAAATTTTCTTGGTCAACTCTTCTTTAGCAGCAGTAATGGCTTCATCAGGCTTATCAACTAAAACTACTTTTTCTTTACCAATCGCTTTCGCAATTTTAGTAATTTCTGCAGTTACCTTACCTAGTTCTTCTTGAGCTTTAGCTAAAGCCTCGACCATCACATCTTCAGTGACCTCATCTGCTCCAGCCTCGACCATCACAATTCTGTCTCCAGAACCTGAGACAATTAAGTCTAGATCATTAGTCTTACGCTCTTCCTCAGTAGGATTGAAGTTGTAAGCTTGAGTTTCTTTAGAATAACCAACTCGGACACCAGCGATTGGACCAGAGAAAGGAATTTGGGAAACTTCTAATCCCAACCCAACTCCAAGTAGAGCCATCATATCTGGATCATTAACACCATCATAAGAAAAGACGGTGTTAATTATCTGAACTTCGTTGGTGACGCCTTCTGGGAAAAGAGGGCGAATGGTGCGGTCAATGACACGAGCTTTTAAAATAGCTTCGTCAGTAGGACGACCATCACGCTTTACCCAACGTGAACCTTTAATAATACCGGCTGCATAAAGTTTTTCAGCAAAATCTACTGAAAGAGGAAAATATCCCCAATCTACTTTATTACCTAAACCAATCGTGGTTAAAACGATGGTTTCGCCACATTGGGTCACAACTGCTGCAGCAACTTGCTGAGAGAACTTCCCAATCTGGACTTTTATTTTTTTATCACCTACAGCAATCTCTTGCTCATAGATGTTTTCATAATTTGGATAAGAATTCATTCTTTTCCCTTTCAAAAATCACAACCATTTATTGGCTGCTATTTCATATATTTAAGAAAAGACGGAAAAAGATTATTAAATTGATTTATAGGCAGTGGGAGGATCTCAATAGTCAAGTGATAATTGCCTGAATGCGGCATTCATTACTTGACTCTCGAAAAATCTCCAAACTTGTTTTTCCGACCTTTTCAATTATTAACTATATTCATTATACCATTGATGTGAGATTACAACCGATGCCTACCGGGAATGCAATAAAAACTAGATTGCCTATTGAGATGGCAAATTTGTTAAATAAAAAGTATAATAAATGTAATTAAACTCTCGGCCGAAGTTTATATACTTCAACCTGGCGGAGAGTTTTTTTATTGATGAAAATCTATTCCCAAGGAAAGCAAGACATTAGGTGAAATCCCAGACTATTCTTTTTTAGCTGTACCACAAATTTTGGACCAGCCTTTATTTTCCCATAAAATCTAAAAACATCACTACTATTGATTCTTCTTTTATCTGGATGGTTAGTGCCTTTTTTAATAAGCTCTATCCCAGCTGAAAAAAATTTCAATCTCCTAACCCTATCTTTATAATTTTTCTGAGATAAATGTTGTCAAAAATAATCAAAATACACTTTTTGCTTATCAAAATAGGTAGAACGAATATAAGGTCTGCGTTTAGTCTGACGCTTAATTAGGCCATAAATAACCATTGCGCTTCTATAAACTTCTCGATAATTAGAACCTGATAATGCCTTAGCTTTAACTGTATAAAAATTAACTTCACCACTACTCATTAAATAACAATGACAGCCAATTCCCACCAGAAGTGTAGCAAAGATTAAATTTGAAAAATCTTACTTACTCAGCTCAAGTTTCTTAAGAATCTCTTTGTAGCGATCTTCAGAACGAGTTTTCAAGAAGGTTAATAAGCGACGACGTTTAGCAACTTGTTTTAGTAAGCCACGACGAGAGTGATCATCTTTTTTATGTTGTTTAAGATGTTCAGTTAACTCTTGGATAGAAGCAGTCAATAAAGCTACCTGTACCTCAGGAGAACCGGTGTCACCTTCAAAAAGTTGAAAGTCTTTAATAATTTGATTTTTTTGCTTTTTTGTTAAAGCCATGGTATTTCCTTTCGCCCTTGTCTATACAGTTGTCGGGCGACAACCAGATAGCAAAGTGACCATTTTTACTGTTAAGAAGGGTATTATACCCTATTCATCATCTTCTACATAGGCAACAATTTTATCACCTACTTGGAAGTCTAATTTCTTTTTTCTAAAAGTAATTCCGCATTCACTCTTGGCGGTTACTTTGGCGACTTCATCTTTACCCAACTGCATCGAAGCAATCACTGGATCAAGAATAATGTCATCGCCTCTTTTGATGTGCAACAGATCGCCTTTTTTGATCTCACCAGTAGTAACTTTACAACCAGCGATCCTGCGACCCTTCATCTCAAAAATCTGTAAAATCTCAGCTTCACCAATTTGAGTCTCACCAATAGTAGGCTCAATTAGCTTCAACATCTGCTTCTGGAGATCTTCAATCAACTTATAAATAATCTTGTATTCATTAATCTTAACTTCCTGTAACTTAGCCATTTTCTTGACTTTATTGGGAACTTTAGTATGAAAAGCAATAATCCGAGCCCCAGTGGTAGTCGCTAGCTCAACATCACTCTCAGTCACAATCCCCACCCCAGAGTGGATAATCTCTGCACTCTCTTCATCGATAGTCTGTAGAATTGCTTCCAGAGTACCTCGAACATCAGATTTAATAATTAGTTTTAATTTTTCTTTTTCTTCATTAACTAAAGCTGCTTCGAAATCCCAACCAGCATAAGGATCAGCTGCCTCAGTTTCTTTTACTTCGGCTTCTTTTACAACTTCTGCAGTTTCATAGTCAGCTGCTACATCATGGATGATCGAACCTACATCTGGAACTTCATTAAAACCTTGAATCTCAGCTGGACTACCAGGCAGAACATCTGAAAGTTGTTGTCCCTGCTCGTCTGCTAGAGCTCGGACTCGACCAGTAATCTGACCATCCTCAGTGATTAATTCTTGGCGTTTGCTTAAAGTACCTTGCTTAACCACTACCGTCGCTACAGAACCTTTGTGCTGATCTACCGAAGATTCAATCACTACCGCTTCCAATGGAGCAACTGGATCAGCTTTTAGCTCTAAAAGCTCAGCCATGGTAGCTACTGTTTCTAAAAGCTTATCAACTCCTTTGCCAGTCTTAGCAGATAGCTCGATGGCTTCAATCTCACCACCCATATCAGTCACCATGATGTCATGCTCAGCCAACTCACCTTTGACCATATCTGGGTAGGTATCTTTTATATCAATTTTATTGATTGCGACTACTACTGATACATTACTTTCTTTTATGTGACGGATTGACTCAATAGTTTGTGGTTTGACACCGTCATTTACTGCTACTACCAAGACAACAATGTCTGTAGTTTGAGCACCACGTTGGCGCATCTTAGCAAAAGCAGCATGCCCAGGAGTGTCAATAAAAGTAATCTTTTTACCCTTGTGATCAATCTGATAAGCACCAATGTGTTGAGTAATACCACCGGCTTCTTTAGCCTGAACATTAGCTTTCCTAATGTAATCTAGTAAAGTTGTTTTACCATGGTCGACATGACCCATGATGGTAACAACTGGTGGTCGAGTATTATTGGCCATATTTTTATTTTTCTTCAGCTTTATCTTCTTTATTGTGTTTTAAGTCACCAAATTTAGGTAGATCAGTCTCTCTCTCCGACATTTCTTTTTCGAATTTATCAACTTTCAATTGAAGTAATTCTTTTTGATCATCGGCTAAGTCTTTCATATCTTGCCATTTATCTTTAAATCTAGCCAAGTCACCAACGGTGGTTAGTTTAAACTGGACCAGCATATCCCTTGATTCTTGTGATAATCCTTCATAGGTATCGATCTCATATTCTTCATCACCGGTCATCTTAGACTCAACATTACCCTCTGCAGACTTAATAGTGATTTGGTAGCCAACTAGCTTAGCGGCTAAGCGGACATTCTGACCACCCCTACCAATAGCTAGAGAAAGCTGCTCATCTGGAGCGGTAACTGTAATTGTCTTGTAGTCATCATCAACATCGATCTGTAAACTCTCAGCTGGAGATAAAACTCCGCGTAAGAAGAGTTGGAAGTCATCTGAATGAGGAATAATATCAACTTTTTCATTATTAAGTTCTTTAATTACCTCTTGGACACGCACTCCGCGCTGACCAACACATGAGCCAACTGGGTCTACACCCTCTTGAGTACTCTTAACAGCCAGTTTTGTTCTAACTCCAGCCTCACGAGCAATCGAGACAATCTCGACTGCACCAGAAGCTACCTCTGGCACTTCACGCTCAAACAACTTAGAAACTAAGTTTTCATCTGCTCGAGAAACAATAATACGTTGACCACGAACAGTGTCTTCAATTTCTTTCAAATAAACAGTAATTCTAGAGTTAAGACGGTAAAACTCACCCCGCATTTGCTCTTCAGGAGGCATAAAGCCTTGACCACGACCTAAATCGATAATAACTGTCCCTCGACTCATTCGGAGTATCTGGCCAGTGATGATCTCACCGACTTTACCAGTAAAGTCAGAAATAATCTGATCTTTTTCTGACTCACGAATTTTTTGTAAGATAACTTGTTTAGCAGTTTGAGCAGCAATACGACCAAATCCAGCTGGAGTCACATCGACAGCCTTACTCTCATCCCATGAGGTAATCTCCCCTGTCTCTTCATCTTGCTCTAAAATTGGAGCTTCAAAAATTTTGGCTGCACCAGTTCCTTCATCAAGCTCGACAAAATAATACATTTCATCTTCTATAATTCCGGCTTCTTTACGGTAAGCTGAGATCAATGCCTGACGAATAGCCTCAAGAACTGCCTCTGGCTCGATCTTACGCTCAGTAGCAATTTGGTTAATGGCGGCGGCAAATTCTGTTCTAACGACGTCTGAAAGACTTGACATAGTATTTCCTTTTAATTTTTCTGTTTTTATTATTTATGTTCAACTTTGAGGCCCTATTGTAACAAAAAAGGACCAACTTGGGGTCCCTTCTCTACATCTAATAAAATCAAACCTCGAAGCTAACAACACGATTATAACATGGAACTAGACTTTTAGCCTAGTTTCTCAATCAATTTTCGCTGTTCTTTGCTCAACTTCTGTGGAACTTCTATAATTAACCTCACATAGAGGTCACCTTTACCACGACCTCGTAAATGCTTAACACCTTCGCCACGCAACCTCACTAGAGTATGAGACTGAGTTCCGGGCCTAATCTTAAGCTTGAGTTGTCCATCTAGTGTTTCCACTTCAATCTTCCCTCCCAAAACAGCCATCGAAAAACTAATTTCTTGATCTACAAACACATCATAGCCATCACGCTTAAATCTTTTGTGAGTTTTGACATCAATGCTAACGTCAAAGTTATCAAATCTGATCCGAGTCCCATCATTAGCTCCAGCCGGCACCTTAATTTTATATTTCTTACTATCTATCTTGACTTCTTTTTCAACCCCATTAACTGCATCCATAAAATCTATAGTCAATGAATAACGCTGACGCTGTCTGAAGCCACCTCTCTGACCGCCACCGCCAAAAAATGACTCAAAAATATCAAAGGGATCATTGAAATCAACATTGCCGAATGGATTTTGACCACCGGCCCCTCCAGAAGTAGAGTAGTTCCAAGTGAATGGTCCCTGCTTGGAGCCACCACTAAAAGGATTGCCGCCCATGCCACTGGCCGGATCAAAAGCTGCATGACCAAATTGGTCATAGGTTTTTTTCTTTTCACCATCGGATAGAATTTGATAGGCTTCGTTGATTTCCTTAAACTTTTTTTCAGCGTCATCCGCCTTGTTCTTGTCGGGGTGATACTTCAAGGCCATCTTGCGGTAAGCAGATTTAATATCTTTAGCGGAAGATTTTTTATCAATTCCTAAAACTTCGTAATAATCTCTCTTTGTTGACATGTGAAAGGATTTTAACAGTAAACCTAGCTCTTGTTAAGCAGACAAATGAAGCGAGTGCTAATCTATAAGCGCCTGCTCATCCTCGAATTCTAAATCAATAATGGGTTGCCTTGACGTTAGCACATAAGCGCTAGAGACTTCAGTGAGATCTTGAATAGCTCCTGCTAATTGCTTCTCATCAAATTCTGGTAAAGCTGCAACATAAATCTCATACAAGCACATAGCTGAAGCTCGTGCTAGTTCATCTAAATCAACTCCTTCTACCTATCTAATTGCTGCCATAGCTATTCCAACATCAGCTCTACTGACAACTCCAATTCCAGATTCTCCATCATTGAATCCCATGATTACCTTTCTAAATATATTAACTAAAAATTGATTATATTGGTTTTAATAGAATATATCAAACTAGTGCCAATCATGGTCAAGCTTGAAATAATTAAGCCTAAGTAAAACCACCGTGGGACATAATTAAAAGTGATTTCATTTACACCTGACTGGATCTCAATTCTTCTCATCCCTTGATAGTTTTCTACTAATACTAGCTCGCCATTGACCTCAACCTGCCAATCT
Organism: Minisyncoccota bacterium; assembly: GCA_018646985.1. Lineage (GTDB taxonomy): Bacteria > Patescibacteriota > Microgenomatia > UBA1400 > PJMF01 > JABBGTR01. Next base: position 17,785 of record JABGTR010000002.1, on the reverse strand, counting down.
TCATCATAGCGATCTGCCATGACCAAATATTGTCGATTACTTTCATTGTCAAAAACTAACTCGATAGTATTGGGATTTTCATTAAAATTTTCTATCTCTACTGGCACATCATCTTCAAATCTAAATCTAGCCAATGTATCTAGCTCGTAAAGTTGCCATCTATCAAAGTCTGCGGCCAATTCATATTTTGATAAATCTTCTTCAACATTAAACCAGGTGTCCACTAAGTAATACTTAACCGCCCATTGCTTAAGTAGCTCATTATCTGGCTCAACACGATCAATAAAGTTAATCCGTGGATTTTCTGAAGTCTGCCACAAATGAGCATAATCTTGAGGCAATAAAGTAGTATAGCCATGAACTGTGGACAGTCCAAATACCATGTTCCAATTAGGTGTCATCCCATCACGCAGATTTTTCACGTGATCAAACTCCAATAACTCTCGCTCATCAACAAATGAATCTGAAAAAGGATTTCGCACCACCATCGCTTCCCAGTAAGAATCGTAGTTGGTATAAGGCACATTGGAGTTTCTAGTCAGCACTCTATCTGAGCCAACCTGAGATGTTATCTGCTGAGAATTTTGTGTAGAGGTGTCATATATTTCTCCAGGAGCAAAGTAGAACAGTCCCTGTGTATTTATTAAAATTTCTAAAGCTAAAATTGCCACCACTAGTGATATTTTTTTTCGGTAAAAAAAGTAAAGTGATGTAATAAAAAAGAAACTATTTAAAACAATATTTCGTAATATCTGGAATAAAATAACTTTATCTCTGCCTAAAGTATGGAAGGGACTACTAGAAAGTGAAAAAAAAGAATCTGCCATCTGCCAGACTTCATCAAAACCGTATCTCCACACTCCTAAACCCATTAAACCAGCTCCTAAAATAGTTATTCCTAACCATAGCAATAACTTGTAACTAAGCTGAGAAATTCGCCATTTTTTTAGTGCCACAATAGACCATAAAATCACCACTACATTTGTCACAATCATTAACATACTTGGCATACGGGCAATTTTAAATAAGGGGAATAGTAGCTGAATAAGATTAAAGCCTGGTAAATATTGTCCAAGAGAAAAGAGAAGTGTCACCACCGTAATGACTGCAAAAAGCACCACCTCTTTACTTAATTTTTTGAGCTTTTTTGTCAATAGACTAGCCCCAACCGCTAACCAACCTAACCAGGTTGCATAGATACCTACATTGGGATGCCCACTCCAAGCCGGGCCCCACTTCATCCCCGCTGCGGGATTATCAAAGAAATATGGCAGCACAAACTTAATCAACATTACAGGCTTTAAAGAGCCTCCTTGAGATTGTGCTAGAGTCTGCTCCATCCGGGTGGAGTGCAGCAACATATCTACAAATGGCACCCAAGCGACTGCAGATATAGCTAATGTTAATATCGCAGTTAGCAGCCAAGACTTCAGCCATTTAGTGAAAGAGATTGACCGCTTAAAAAGCGATAGCAGGACTGCTAAGCCAATCCCATACAAAACATGCTGCGGATAACCACCTAGAAACTGCAAGACAACTACAATTGAGAACCAAACTTTGGCTGAATTATTTTTTACCAACTGCAAGCCGAAATAAGCTAGCCACGGCAACCACACTAAAGACTGGAGGGTAGAAAAATTATTCATACTGCCGCTGATTTGAGTTGAAAACATCCATAGCGCTCCAGCCAACAATGCCCACCAATGATCTTTGGCCCATTTTTGAGCCAGCAAATACATCCCTGAGTAAGCAATGAAAGCGTGTGAGATTAATAAAAGATTAAAAGCCACTACTGGTGAAAAAATCACGAATAGCAATGTGCTGGGATAAAGGACTGATTGATTGATATCAGCTATCCATGGCATCCCTGAGAAAATATGGGGATTCCATAGTGGAAAAACTCCTTGCTTTAACCATTGAGCTGTAAAAATTTTACCTGGAATCATCAGGGAGTAATTATCTCCAAAAACTAAAGTCTTACCCAGAAAAAAAGGAAGAAATCTAATGGAAATAAATAAAATAAAAAACACCCAAAACTGAAACTGTTTGGTTTTAAGTAATTTTCTAAAACTAATCATGACTTAAGCTGCTTCATGTTTTTAGAAGAGATAGCGCTTTTACCTGTTTTTTTCTCAATATCTTCTCTAGCTTTCTTGGCTGTATCACCACCTTTTATAGCAATATCTTTACTTTCAAAAAAAGTCTGTGGCTGTTTTTCTTTAGAGATTTCTGTTGTTGAGACTTCAGCTAGCATATTCAAAACTAACTCAAGGTTATTCATATTATCTCTTAGGTTTTCTTTCTTGAGACCTTTAAGTTTTTTGTATGACTTTACTGATTTCCCTGACCAAGTTTTGGTAATTTCATTTGTCAAAATTGCAAATTCCAAACCTTCTTTGACACCTCTTTGCTTCCATTCATCAGTAAGTTCTTTGCGAACTTCAATTGTCTTCAGTCTCTGATTAATCCAATTTTCGGAATAACCCTTCTGCAAGTAAGTTTTCATTGCCCGATCAAAAGCCAGCTCTGGATCTTCTATCTCTTCAATCCTCTCATAACCAACTTTGGCAAGCCAAAGCTTTAATGGCTCTACTTTTGGAGATGGAACTGACTGGATTAATCTCAAAAGTGTCTCTGTATCAGCAACATCGGTTAATCTCATTCTCCCGTCCTTAGATTTCATTTTCAAACCGTTACATTTTGTAACGGTTTCATTTGAACCCTCATCAAGAAGTCTTTTCTTTAAAACTCTCCAGTAAACCTGTGGGTTTTTACTTTTTGTCAAAATTCCAAGAACATCAATAATTGAAAAATACCAAAGTTCTTTTTCATCATCCCAATGACGACGAATCTGTTTTTCGTTAAACAACGCAATTGAACTATTTTTTTTAATCATAATTAGTTTTTAAACAATGACGGCGGTAGAAATCTGATTCCAATAATTACTCGCAGCGCATCGAATCCATCTCGCCAAGTAATTTTCTTACCCTGTGAAAAGTCACGTCCCACATAAGTAATTGGAACTTCAAAAATCTTATATCCTTTTCGCAGTAGCTTACAAGTTATCTCTGGCTCTAAATCAAAACCATTGGCGGAGATATTTAATTTCTTAAATACCGTTGTGGGTAAAAGCTTATAGCAAGTCTCCATATCAGACAGAGTGGTGTTATAAAAAATGTTTACAATTAGATTTAACAAAGCATTTCCCACCCGGTGCCAAAACAAAAGGTTGGAGTGAGCACCAATAAACCTGGAACCATAAACTATTTCTACACCTTCTCTGTCTAAGGGCTCTATCAATAGAGGAATTTCTCGAGGATCATATTCGAGGTCTGCATCTTGAATGAGGGTGTATTCACCTGTCACTTTTGACAAGCCTAATTTAATTGCACTGCCCTTGCCAGCGTTTTTCTTTTTGAAATACTGGATTTTTTTACTAACAACTTTTTTGATTTCTTTTTCTGAGCTGTCTGTCGAGCCATCGTTAACCACAATTACTTCTTTAACTTCTTTAACTTTGACTAAACTAGCCAAAACTTTTTTAACAGTTGGAGCTTCATTGTAAACTGGAACAATAACAGAAAGATACATGCTGGAGTCATTCTAGCAGAAATAAACTCACTAATAACCTTATTTACTTCTAAAGAATGCTGGGGGTTTCTTCTCAGGTGATGCAAACCACCCTTAATTGTGTGTAGCTTCCCATTTGATAAAACTTGAGCAAACTTTTGACTACTTTTATCGGAAGCGAATCCATGAACTAATAACATCATGGGAACGTTGATATTGTCAGTAGGATTTTCTAAAATCCCAACTAGTTTCCCACCATTTGAATTATAAAAAAATACTTTTTGTTGCATATTATGTTTGAGTTTGGTCTGATAATAATTCTAATAGAAATAGAAACTGACGATATTTTTCTCCAGCAGTACCAATACTAAAATGCTTCTGCCCTGACCTAATAATTAACTCACCGTCTAATTTGCCAGAGATATATTGCGCGTGTTCTAAAGGACAATAAGAATCATCATCTGAATGGATGAAAATTAAACGCTTAGCTTTAGTTTTAATGTAATCCCAATCAAATGGAGTCTCAAACAAGCCATCAAGACTATCCCAACCTAAAGTATCCTTAAAAACACCTACCAAAATACAGGTATCAACTTTTGTTTCTGTGGGAAGTGCCTGCAACAGGCCCAAAATAGCTACTGCTCCTGAGGAATGACCAATTAATACTGACTGCTCATCAAGCTTCCAATCTGAACTAAAAATAAAATCATTATAACGCTCAATATTAGGTTTATCAGCTCCAGGTAACTGTGGCACCCAAGTTTTATAATCTCTTTGCTCTAGTTCAGTTTTAAGCCATGGCAACCAATTCTTGTTTGGATTGTCACTTGTACCGTGGAGAATAAGAGCTGATTTCATATTTAAGCTGACTTAATTACTTTAGTAAATTGATCCTCGATAGCCAACTTCTAAAATCCAAATATTTCCCTTGTCTTTTTCAAAAAGGACACGAATATCACCAGTTCTAAGGCGATATAATTGACTAGAGGTACCCTTCATCTTTTTGATATTTTTAGTAGATTGGGAAAAACTTTCTAGAATTTTAAGCTTCTTTAACACTCTTCTTGAATCTGAAACAGCAATTTTACTAAGAGATTTATAACCATGATCCGTAAACTTAACGGTATATTTAGACACCGTACTCTCTTTGCACTTCGCTTAAAGTTTTACCTTTACCTTTAGGGAGCTTGATAAGCTGATTGGCTCTAAGCTCATCTGTTAAATCCTCAAATCTTTGAGCTAACTTTTCATATTCAGCAATGCTAAGTATGACTGCTCGAGGTTGAGAGCGCTGAAAAATATATTTAGAGCCACTTTTATCAACTTCATCCAAGAGAGCAATGGTATTCACCCTCAGATCTGTGACTGTATTAATATTATTTACTGTAGGTATTAACATAATACTAATGTAACATTAGTCTATATACTTGTCAAATGTTTTAGCCACCAAAAAAGCGGAGACCTCGCGATCCCCGCTTTTCTTTTTCAATTCTAATCCTTACTCTTCAACCACTTGGCCTTCTTCAGCGCCTTCTTTTTCCTCACCTTTTTCTTCTTTTTTATCTTCGCCTTTTTCACCTTCTTCGGCGCCCTTGGCTGCTTCAGCTGCTTGAGCTTTCTGCATGGCTTCACCCATTTTTTGAGCTACTTTAAAGGTTTCTTCAGTGGCTTTGTCGAGCTCTTCTTTGGTCACGTCATCTTTTTCAGACATTTCCTTGAGCTTTTTGACGTTCTCTTCAATCTCAGTTTTGACCTCTTCATCCACCTTATCACCGTATTCTTTCAGCTGTTTCTCTAGCTCAAAAGCGACCCCATTAGCCTTGTTTTTAGCTTCAATGAGTTCCTTTTTAGCCTTATCTTCATCAGCGTACTTTTCCGCGTCAGCTTTCATCTTTTCGACTTCATCATCAGAAAGATTAGTGCTGTTTTGAATAGTGATCTTCTGTTCCTTACCAGTGTTTTTTTCTTTTGCAGAAACATTCAGAATTCCATTTGAATCAATGTCAAAAGTAACCTCAACCTGAGGAGTACCGCGCATAGCTGGTGGAATACCATCTAGGACAAATCGCCCTAGAGTCTTGTTGTCGACTGCCATCTCACGCTCACCCTGGAGAACATTGATCTCCACTTGAGTTTGATTGTCGGCCGCAGTTGAGAAAATTTGAGATTTACTAGTTGGAATAGTGGTATTTCTCTCAATGAGAGGTGTCCGCACTCCACCCAGAGTCTCTAAACCTAAAGTAAGTGGAGTTACATCTAGCAACACCACATCTGAGACATCTCCACCAATAACCCCAGCTTGAATAGCAGCGCCAATGGCGACTACTTCATCTGGGTTAACCCCTTTATGAGGTTCTTTGCCAAAGAATTTTTCAACTTCTTTTTGGATCTTAGGCATTCTAGTCATACCACCCACCAAGATGACTTCATCAATCTCAGAGGTTTTGACTTTAGCGTCTTTCATGGCTTTTTCAACTGGCCCAAAAGATCTCTTAACTAAATCATCGGTCAGCTCTTCTAGCTGAGCTCTAGTCAAAGTCATAGTTAAGTGCAAAGGTTGACCCTCATCGCCTTGAGTAATAAAGGGTTGATTGATCTCTGTCTTCTGTGAAGAAGAGAGCTCAATTTTAGCTTTTTCAGCTGCATCCTTAACTCGTTGGAGTGCTTGAGGATCTTTAGCCAAATCTTTACCGGATTCTTTCTTAAACTCAGCAATAATCCAATCGATAATCTTATTATCAAAATCATCACCACCTAGGAAGGTATCCCCATTAGTAGATTTGACTTCGAAAACACCTTCGCCAATCTCTAAAACTGAGATATCAAAAGTACCGCCACCCAGATCATAAACAGCAATGGTTTGATTGCCTTTTTTGTCTAAACCATAAGCCAAAGCAGCTGCGGTGGGCTCATTAACGATTCTTTCGACTTCTAACCCAGCAATTTGACCAGCTTGTTTAGTAGCCTGTCGTTGAGCATCATTGAAATAAGCCGGCACAGTAATGACTGCTCGCTCGACTTTACTACCCAGATAGCTTTCTGCATCAGCCTTAGCTTTTTGTAAGATTTTGGCAGAAACTTCTTGTGGGGTATAGTTTTTACCACTAATCTTAGCGGTGGCCATGCCATCTTTTCCCTCAGCTAGCTCATAGGAGATATGCTTAGTAGCATCTTGAACTGCTTTATCATTAAATTTACGCCCCATAAAGCGCTTAATTGAATTTACAGTAGTGCTGCTATTGAGCACCATCTGTCGTTTGGCAGGGTCACCAACTACCACCTCGTCGTTTTTAAAAGCGACTATAGATGGAAAAGTGTTCCCACCTTCAGCAGTAGGAATAATTTTAGGAGTCCCACCCTCCATAACTGCGACAGCAGAATTTGTAGTACCAAGATCGATACCAATAATCTTGCCTGTTTTTGTTGATTTTTTGTCTGACATATCTGTCACCTTTCTTTCTAATATTTGTCTGTTATTTTTTAAATAAACTACTTAATAATCTTTACTTAACCACTACTTTAGCGTGCTGAATTACTTGCCCATTAAGCTGGTAACCACGTTTAACTACCTTCGTCACTTCTTCTCCTTCACCTTCTTTATCAACTACTTCCATCGTTTCTAAATCAAAGTTTTTACCCTTAGGATAAATCTCTTCCAAACCAGCTTCTTCTAAAACTTGCCAGAAGTCTCGAATGACCATATTTAAACCTTGATCATCGAGCTGTTCAGCAGCCATGCTCAGATGCTCTAGTGGTGAAAGTAAAGTTTCAACTAAGCTCTTATTTGCCAACTGTAAAAACTTAACTCGCTCTTCTTGGTTTCTTTTCACTAAGTTTTGATAATCTGCCAGAACTCTTTTTTCTCGCTCGATTGACTCAGTCAATAAATGCTGTAATTCAGCAATTTCTTCATGTTTGGTTTGAATTTTAGGGGTTTTTTTTGTCATATTTATCCTATAGTTAAGTCTTCTATTAATCCTTTAAAATACTTCATCATTGGAATTACATATGGGTAATCAAATCGAGAAGAACCAATTACCCCCAGCTTACAAGAGTGTGAGCCAGCATTAATTTTCATATAAATGGCCCCAATTGATTCTAGATTGCGATTACCTAGCTCTGACCCAAAAGTAATTTGAATAGGGTTCTCGTTAGCTCCAAAGTCGAAGATTTCATCTAAGACAGAGACTTCTTCAATCGCTTGCAAAACGTGTCTCATCGCATCAATATCATAGAACTCAGGCATACTGAGTAAATTTGCAGAGCCAGAATGATAAAGTTTCCCGCCATCAGTAATGGCTACACTTAAAGCTCGAGACTTATCTGCTAACACTCGAGTTGTTTCATAAAGTAAGTCACCTAAAACATCGCGACTTTTCCATATTTTCTCTTTAGCTGAAACTTCATCTGCCACCGACAACTCCTTCTCTTTCATCAACTCATTTACATACAACTTCATTGCTTTTGAGGTGGGGATCCTACCAGCACTAGCGTGAGACTTTTTTAAGTAATTTTGATCTTGAAGATAAACCATCTCGTTACGAATAGTAGCCGGCGAAACACCAATGTTGAATTTTTTATCAATCGTATCTGAGCCTACAGACTCAGCTGTTTCGATAAACTCCTCAATAATGGCCCTGAGGATCTGGACCTGACGTGCGGTTAAATCTATCATATTACGGACCCTGTTTTTTCAAATAATAATGAAGAAAAAATAGCTGGTACGCAAGATGAGTTGTTTCTTTTCATGTTAGCAATCATAAGACATGACTGCTAAAGTTGTCAAGCGGAAGATGAGAGTGCTAATTAGCTTCACCCTCATGAGCCAATTTCCATAGCTCTTGCTCTTCATCGCCCAAACCTTCTGGCATTACTGGTGTTGCATCTGGATCTTGTTCTGGTAATTGACCCGCATGTGCTGCTCTCCATAGCTCTTGCTCTTCATCGCCCAAACCTTCTGGCATATTTTCTAGCATTTTATTTATCTTTCTACAAATTATTAACTACTTTCCAATCGATTATAAGACATCCTTTTCAATAAAACTATAAATAAACACTGACTTAGATTTAAAACATTTGCTAGACTAGCAATAGTGAATAGAAAACTTAATTCAAAAAGAAAAAAGCACCGTAAATATATGATCGGAGGGGTGACTCTAATCACCCTTACTTTTATAGTCATGATTGGTGTCAGCCAACTAGATAAGATCCGTCAGTTCTTTTCACAAGCTAGTGGCCAAGAAGCAAACTTAGTTGTAGATACTCAAGCAGTGCTAGGACCAATGCCACGACCTTGGCGATATCTAGCTCAAGGCGGCGAAGATCATGCCTGGCGACTAGGGGGGGTAACTCCACAGGTCGCTGCCCTTAATCCTGAATATATCCGCCTAGATCACATTTATGATTTCTATGACATTGTTCAGGGTACTCCTGGTAACATTACTTTTGATTTCTCTAAATTTGATTTGATTTTAAATGACATCTTAGCTGCAGGCGCTAAACCATATATTGCCCTCTCCTACATGCCCCCAGCTATTTCTTCAGGTGACATCACTAGTCCACCAGTTAATTGGTATGACTGGCAGCTGACTATCCAAAAGACAATTGAGCATGTCAGTGGCACCAGAAGAATTGTTGATGTTTATTATGAAGTTTGGAACGAGCCAGATCTATTTGGAGGTTGGAAATATTACGGAGAAAGAAACTACTTAAATCTCTACACCTATGCTGCTAGAGGCGCTGATAATGCTCGGGGCGTGCAGCGTTTTAAACTAGGTGGTCCAGCTATTACGGCTTTGTATCAAAATTGGTTTGACGCCTTAGCCAAACATGCCATTGATAACAACCTCCGCTATGATTTCTTTTCTTGGCACCGCTATACGACTGACATTGAGCAATTTAATAAGGATATGGATGAAGTTCAGCTATGGATCCAAGACTATCCACAACTAGAGCCAACATTAGAATTTCACATTAGTGAGTGGGGCCATGACAGTGAAAATAATATTGGGTACGACAATGGATACTCAGCTGCTCATACTGTCGCTGGAGCCATTGAAATGGTGCCTAAAATCCAAAAAGCTTTCGTCTTTGAAATTCAAGATGGTAAAGACCCGGCTGGGCAAGCTTTATGGGGTAGATGGGGCCTATTTGGTCACAATGACTTCGGAGCTAATCCCAAACCTCGCTACTGGGGTTTGAAAATGTTAGATAGAATTGCTGATCAGCGCCTACAGATCACTGGTAAAGGCTCATGGGTTAAAGCTTTAGCTGCCAAAAATGAAAGCAATAATACAGAAGTTATTATGGTCAATTATGACCCACGTGGCAGACATAGCGAACAAGTCCCAGTCACTTTCCAAAATATAGTTCCTGGAAAATACACGGTTAACATTCAAAATCTCAATGGCAGACGCAGTCAGCAACAAATTGCGACTGATTCGGCAATTATTCGAACAGAAATCCCCATGGCAGCTAATAACATGGTCTTTTTAGAACTAATTAGAGCTGGGCAATAAAACTTTTTATACTTTTCTCAAAATTATTCTTTGAAAACTGCTGAGCGTGTTTGAATATTTTCTGAGAGTTGAATTTTGTCTTTTTAAATCTATTAATAGCTTTTACTAAACCATCTATAGTTAGTTCTTTAAAAAAGATCCCAGTTTCTCCATCGGTGACTGTTTCTAACGGCCCCCCAGACTGATGAGAGATCACTGGCACCCCATGAGCCATGGCCTCTACCGGTACCATTCCAAAATCCTCATTCTCTACTGGGTAGATTAGGCCTTTAGCTCCAGCTAATAAAACATGAAGCTCCTCATCACTCACCACGCCCATGAAATCAATATTATCTCCCGCCATTTCTTTAAGCTTAGGCTCCATCTTGCCACTGCCAACGACTTTTAGGTTTATCCCTAACTGATTAGCAGCTTGGACAGCCAAGTCCGGATGCTTAGAAAAAGAAAGCCGATTTAGATAAAGGTAATAATTAGTATGGTATTTTTTATCAGCCTGCTGTTGATATTTTTTGAGTTGCACTGCAGTAGGGACATCAATGGGTGGATTAATGATTTTACTTTCACGACGATAAAACTTTTTTATCCGCCGAGCTGTCTCCGCTGAATTGGCAATGAAATGATCAACTTTTTGAGCATGCTTAAAGTCAATAATTCTCATGTAGTGGTTAATGATTGCTCCGGCAAATTTTATGATCGGATTTTTTTTCCAATCAGTCATGGTGGAATAACCATATAAAGCTCTAGGTGGAGTGTGGCAATAACAAATATGAGTTCCGTTTGGCACCTGAACTGCCTTAGCCTCAAAAGCATTGGAGGATGAGATGACTAAATCATATTCAGCTAAATCTAGTGACATGAAGGCTTTGTCTACCAGAACTCGTAGTGGTGAATATATTTTCTTTATCAATGGGATCTTTGCAAACCAAGTCTGACGAATGTCCCAACCGGCAAACCGCTGCCAGTGCATCCCCATTGCCTTTTCATCAACAAAAGAAACATAAACTGGTGCATCAGGGTACATATCATGGAGAGCTTCTAGTACCCGCTCTGCACCACCATACTCGCGCAGATAATCGTGGATAAGAGCTACTTTAAGTTTTTTAGACATAGTGCTTATTATAGATCATTAAAACAAACTATCCTGAATACTGGTCTCAAACTCATCACTAGGTAGTAAATGTATTAATGACCGAAATTCTAGATCTTGGAAGAGTTTGACTGCTTCTTCTTTGTCATAGCCAGTCACTTTGCATGAGTCTAAATCAAGACTAATCGGCACATTTTGATCAATCGCAGCTAATTTTTGACTCAAGTAGGCACTCTCTTTGCCTTCCTGGAGTTTCTTTAGCAATGCTCCCTTAAGAATATCTGAGTGCTGCTCATATTCTGCCACTGCCTCATACACTCCATCCAAAGTTTCAAACCTATCTAATAAATTGACGGCACTCTTAGGACCGATCCCTCTAATACCAGGAATATTATCTGAACTATCACCCATCAGCGCCTTCATATCAATCACTTGATCTGGACGAACTTTAATTTTCTGAGAAACTTTTTCCTGATCATACTCATCTGCAGGATGTTTCCCACGTGGAGGTAACCACACGTGAATCTTATCATTCACTAGCTGGAACATATCTTGATCACCAGTCACGATGACGGTTTTTATTGGTGATTGGTTGCTTAAGGTTCCAATTAAGTCATCGGCTTCATAGCCAGCCATCTCAAACTTAGGGATATTTAGTTTCTCTACAATTTCCTTAGTCAAACCAATCTGAGGAATCAAATCATCCGGCATTTTCTCTCGATGAGCTTTGTACTCTTTAAACTCTTGATGACGAAAAGTTGGTTTAGGATGGTCAAAAGAAACAGCTAAGTGAGTAGGACTCATATCACGCAGAGCCACTAACAAGATCCGGGCAAAGCCAAAAGCAGCGTTGACCAGCATTCCTTCTGGGGTGGTCAATGTGGGTGGAAAAGAATAATAAGCCCGATAAATAATCGCATGTGCATCGACTAGCATCAGGGTGTCATGATCATTATGAAAAAATGAGCTCATTTGCTTAGTGTATCAGCATCGCTCTCTTTTTTGACTACAAAATCGGTATGTTTTTTTAAAGTGTCTAGCTCAGACTCAACACTATCCAGTCTCTTGAATAGTTTTTTCCAATAATACTCCTCCTGACCCCTATTCATGGAAGTATTAATGATTGCAATCAACAAACCAAACATAACTACACCCACCACTTCCAAAGCTACCCCAATGACTCGCCCCGGACCCGTGACTGGAACATAGTCACCATAACCAACGGCTGTAATTGTGGTTGCTGCCCACCATAAGCCTTCAGGAAAAGTTCTAATATTTCCTCTATCTTTTTCTACAGAAACTACTAATAAACCCAAAAAAATAGCCACTACAGCTAGAGAAAGGAGTAGCTGACGAAATTTACGTTGCTTAAGGAGATGTCGGCGAATTTTGGGCAGCTGCATTACTTAAGTATAGCAGGCTTAGCTTTTTTCATCCCCATTAATTGGGTAAATTCATCAGCATCTAAAGTCTCTATTTCTAAGAGTTTCAGAGCGATAATATCTAACTGTTTTCGATATTTATTTAATAACTTAACTGACTCAGTTTCTGCATTTTTAATTAACTTAGAAATTTCTCCATCAACCTTAGCTTGAACACTATCAGAGACTTCAGATGGCTTTCCGTAGATACCACCATAGCTATCGGCATCGTATTGGGGACTAAAGTTCATTGGCCCTAAATCACTCATCCCATATTCAACCACCATTGATCTAGCAATCTGAGTAGCCCGCTTAATATCACTACTAGCTCCAGCAGTAAGCTCATTGAAAATTAATTCTTCAGCAGCTCGACCACCAAACATAACCGTCATATCTTGAAGCAACTCAGAGCGAGTCACCTGGACCTTGTCTTTTTCTGGGGGAGTTAAAGTGTATCCCAGAGCCATGCCTCTGGAAACGATCGAAACTCGGTGAACTGGATCTGCATGCGCAGAGACATGAGCAATCACTGCATGTCCAGCCTCGTGATAAGCAGTCAGCTTTCGCTCATATTCATCATGAAGTCGTTTTTTACTTCGGCCTAACTTAACCTTTAGTGAAGCCTCTTCGATGTCAGTAAATTTAATTTCCTTGCGAATGTCACGAGCCACCGCAATGGCCGCTTCATTGAGCATGTTTTCTAGGTCTGCACCAGAAAAACCAACAGTACGTTTAGCGACTCTATCCCAGTTTAAGTCTTTAGTGAAAGGCTTATTCTTAGCATGGATCTTGATGATGTGTGCTCTTTCTTCTAGATCTGGGAGACGAACTGTAACTCGACGATCAAAGCGACCAGGACGAACTAAAGCAGGGTCTAATAAATCACCCCTATTAGTCGCGGCCATTACAATCACATTATCATTAGCAGTAAAACCATCCATTTCTACCAAAATTTGATTTAAAGTTTGCTCTCGCTCATCATTTCCTCCCACACCACCGCGACTTCTTTGCCTACCAATGGCGTCAATTTCATCAATAAAAATGATTGATGGAGATAGTTTTTTGGCAGTCTTAAAGAGGTCTCTGGCCCGGGAAGCACCAACGCCGACTAACATCTCCATAAACTCACTCCCAGCAATAGATAAGAACTGAACTTTAGCCTCACCAGCTACGGCTCGTGCCAATAATGTTTTTCCAGTCCCGGCTGGACCAATCAACAATACTCCCTTAGGAGTACGAGCTCCTACTTTTTGATATTTTTTAGGATTCTTCAAAAAGTCAACAATTTCTTCGAGTTCAGCTTTGGCTTCATCCATTCCACCTACGCTTTTGAAGCTTGTATTCTGCTTACCTTTAACAAAAACTTTAGCCTTGCTGTTACCAAAATTCATCAAACCATTCTGAGCTCCTCGTGCCTGACGGAAAATAAATAAGAAGAAAACTACCATTAATAAAATTGGTAATAAATTCAATACTAATTCCCATAACATGTCACCAAAAGAAAGATTCTCGATCTCCAAATTTACTTCTGCCAAATCAATCCCAGAGGCAGTCAAAACTTGTAAAGCTTGCTGACCCTCTTCTTTGCGAGCGACTCTGACTTGATCATCTTCAATATAATGAGCTCGTAATTGCTGACCGGCTACATCTAGTTTTTCTACTTTTTCTTCACGGATGTCACGTACTAACTGACTAATGGAGATCTGCTCACTAGAACCACCAGAAAATAACTGGAACAAAAATGGGACGAAGAGCAGACCAAGAATGAGATAAATAAACCCTTTACTAAAAAATTTATTTAAATCAACTTTTAGCTCTACTTTTTTAATAGGAACTTGGTTTTTTTTACCCTTTTTGGGGGCTGGAGTTTTTTTAGTAGGTTTCTTTTTATCTGTCATTGAAGACTCATTGTAACATGATCATTAACTAACTTTTGCTCCGAGTGGTAAACCCGCTGCAGTCACAAAAAATGGCTTGTCTTGCCCATCTACAGCCAAAATCATGCCTTGAGATTCTTCACCCATCATTTTGCGAGGTTCAAGATTAGTTACAAATAGAAATTGTTTGTCTGTGAAATCTTCAGGGGCGTAACCAAAGGTTCTCACGCCAGTAAAAATAGTCCGAAGTTCTTCTTTGCCAAAATCTACTTGCAGGCGAATCAGCTTATTACTTTTTTCTACATCTTCAGCTTGAGTTACTAAACCCACTTTAATTTCTACCTTGGCAAAATCATCAATATTAATCATATTATTTTAGCCCCATTTTTTCTTTAACTTCTGCTAAGGTAGCGCTGGCGATTTGGCGTGCTTTTTTAGCCCCTTCTTCAATAACTTGCTCTACATACTCAGGATTTTTCTCCAGCTCTGCTCGTCTTTTTTGAATTGGCTTTAGCTCAGCATAAATCGCTTCAGCCAACTCATTTTTAAGATCTCCGTAACGGATGCCTTCACCGACGTACATCGCTTCATATCCTTTTCTTTTATCTTCACCCATAAAAAGTTCTACAAATTGAAGTAAGTTAGCCACTCCACCACTGGTGGGAACGCTTTCGCCCTTTCCAGAATCTGTGGGCGCACCAGCCAACCTCTTTTTAATTGTCTCCAAATCATCAGTCAGGTTAATATAACTTCCCTCTATAGACTTACTCATCTTACCTTCACCGGCCAGAGACGGCACTTTACCACCTTCAGTTGCAAATCGTTTTGGTTCAGGAAAATTCATTCCATATAAACTATTCATCTTGCGAGCTACTTCCCTGGTTACTTCCAAATGTGGTTCTTGATCAATCCCTACTGGTACTAATTCTGAATGATAAGCCAAAATATCAGCCGCCATTAGAACTGGATAATTCAATAACGCCATCGTCACATTGTCTGGGTGTTGTTGAGCCTTCTCTTTATAAGTTGGTAAGTGCTGCATCCTAGCTACTGTCATGACAGTCGAAAAATAGAAAGCCAACTCAGCATGCAGGTCACCCACTTTAGACTGAACCAGTAAAAGGCTTTTTTCAGGATCAAGTCCAGATGCCAAATAATCCAAGACTACATCATAAGTACGCTGGCTGAGTTTGTCTTTGTCGTAAGGTGTAGTTACAGCATGAATATCAACCACTGAAAACAACAGCTGATATTTCTCATCCTCCTGAAGCTGCAGCATTCCCTTGACCATACCCAGATAATTACCTAGGTGCAACCTGCCTGTAGCTCTGATACCAGAAAATATTAATTTCTTTTTCATAAAATTTTTCCTTTTAAATCCTTATTTATTATAACTAAATATCTGGTGGTGACAGGGGTAAGTTGTCACCACCAAAATTTTGGGTGATTATTGATCCTTTTTAATTAGATTTTGATAGACATTCTTGACGTCTTTATCACCCCGACCAGAGAGATTAACTATAATCGTCTGATCCTTCTTGAGTTTGCTAGCTAGCTCGACTGCATAGGCAATTGCGTGAGCCGACTCTAAAGCGGGAATAGTCCCCTCAGTCTTAGAAAGGAGCTGGAAAGCTTTGACCGCTTCATCATCCGTCACCCCTACTATTTCGACTCGACCCAGGTCTTTGAGCAAACAAAACTCTGGCCCTACACCTGGATAATCTAGACCAGAAGCAGCTGAATAAGACTCAACTATTTCTCCCTGATCATCTTGAAGCACTAAACATTCAAAGCCATGAATTACCCCTGGTTTACCTTTACCTAAAGCTAATCCATGTTGGTTGGTATTTGCTCCCTTACCAGCAGGTTCTACAGCTATTAATTTGACTCCTTCATCGGGAATGAAGTCTGTAAATAATCCTAGAGCATTTGACCCGCCTCCCACACAAGCTACTGCATAGTCTGGTAGTTTTCCTTCAGCTTTGAGGATTTGCTCTCTAGCTTCTTTACCAATCACGGATTGGAAGTCTCGCACCATCATCGGGTAAGGATGGGGGCCAACCGCCGAACCCAGCATGTAGTAAGTATCTGGCTCAGCAATAAATGCTCCTAGAGCTACATCAATTGCATCCTTGAGTGTTTTCTGCCCTGTGGTAACCGAGATTACATTAGCTCCCAGAAGTTTCATCCGGTAAACATTCATGCTTTGATTGGTCACATCTCGTTGCCCCATATAAATATCACACTCCATCCCAAACTTAGCAGCCACAGTGGCGACTGCCACCCCATGTTGGCCAGCACCAGTTTCAGCAATTAGCTTGGTCTTACCTAGTTTTTTAGCTACTAGAGCTTGTCCTAGAGTGTTATTTATCTTGTGAGCCCCAGTATGATTGAGATCTTCTCGCTTCAGATAGATCTTGGCCCCACCAGCTTTCTTGGTTAGTGAATCAGCTAGATAAAGCTGGTTTGGTCGCCCGGTATAAGTCTGGTGAAGATGATTTAACTCCTCAATAAACTGAGGATCATCTCGTAACCCTAGGTAAGCTGCCTCCACTTCTTTTAAAACTTCCTCAAGTGCTGGAGGCACTACACGCCCGCCATACTGACCAAATTGGCCATTTTTATCTGGATAATTGTAATTTTTCATAATATTTTTCTTTCTTTAATTAATTTAATTGATTGGGTGTTTCACGGACCTTTGGTCCATAAAAAAACCCGCTAGCGATGCGGGTTGTCAAATTTTTAATACACTACAAACTAACCGCACTGCCATAGATAGCGGCCGGTCCACCAAAAGCTGGTGTGAGTGTATGAACTTGTCATAAGTTGGTGTATTGTAGTTCTTTTAGTTTTAACTTGTCAACTTTATAACTCTTCAATTTTGACGTTGGGATTGACCCCAGTTTCATCAATTAACTTGAGGTATTTTTCAGTAGTAGTAATTCTTTTATGACCAACTAGTTGAGATACATAAACTAAAGGAGTGCCAGCTTTAAGCTGCTCAGCAATAAAAGTATGTCTGAGATCATTAACCTTAGAGTTCTTGATACCTGCTAAGCGGAAGTAGCGATCAATCGCAGTTCTAATATTACGGACCAAGAAAGGTCTGCAAGTTTTAGTCAAAAAGACAGTCTTTTCTCGAGCTCGAGGACGAACCTCAAGATAACTTAACAAAGATTCTTTAGCAGCTGCATTAAGAGGCAACTTACGAGCACCTCTGGTCTTTTGAGCCTGAATGTCAAGAATATTTCTCTCAAGATCAACATCTTCTAATTTTAGATTAGCTAACTCACTAATTCTCATTCCAGTCTG
>JABGTR010000018.1 GCA_018646985.1 Minisyncoccota bacterium | reverse complement strand
GTAGCTCCATTACTTGGAGCGGGATTAGCTTTGATTTGGATTCAGAAAAAGCAAAAAAGAATAACTCAGCTAATCATCCCAACCTTAGTCGCTCTAATTCTAGTTAGTCCTATTATTATTTCTTTAGGAAAAAATCAAACTACCCAGCGTTTTGCGGAGACAAGTATTTTTTCTGATCTGACGATAATAGAGGAGAGTAACCTAAGAAAAGAACAGGTGAACAATAGTTTTCTAGGCAAGGTTATTTATCATCGCTATGTATTGTTTGGCAAAGAAGTATTGATAAACTTTTTTAATCATTTTCAAGGAGACTTTCTTTTTATATCAGGGGATAAAAATCCTCGCCATTCTATTCAATACATGGGCACCTTTTATCATTTTGAGGCTGCATTTTTAATTTTAGGAGCTTATGCATTATTTAGTCGGAAGATAAAATATCGCTGGTTTCTATTGTGGTGGCTAGTCATTGGACTTATCCCAGCTTCACTGTCCAAGAACACTCCCCATGCTCTTCGTATCTTACCAACATTACCAATTTGGATAGTAATTATTAGTTTGGGAATTAGAGAAATCTTAGAAATGTTTGGAGGATATAAAAAAACTCTAGCCGTATTGATTGCACTAATTTACTTGGGTGAGCTAAGCATGTTTTGGCGTTTTTACTATAAGATTTACCCCCAAATTTATGCCAATGAGTGGCAGTATGGATACCAAGAGAAAATTTTGGAAATAGAAGCCTTAAGACTGCAGAATCCAGATCAGATAATTAACGTCTCTAGAAAAGATGGAAGACCTGCTATGTACTATTGGTTCTATACCAAAACAGATCCCAGAGAAGTCCAGTTGGAAAATAAGACAGCAAAAAAAGATCAGGGTGAGTTTTTAGAATTCAAGAATCTTAGGTTTGAATAAATTAAAAATAACATTTATGAATAAAGACGCGATAGCATACGTTAAAAAAAATCATAAAAAAATAGTCTCCGATATTTGTAACTTGAAAATATTTTCTCCATCAAAGAATCCTTTTACTTTGTTTATGGCTGGTTCTCCTGGATCTGGCAAAACAGAATATTCTAAAAACTTTCTCAAAAAGTTAGAAGCAGAAGATCCAAGCCAAAAAATATTAAGGTTAGACACAGATGAGCTTAGAGAGTTATTACCTCAGTATACTGGCGATAACTCTGACGAAGTACAGCGAGCTGCTACGCTACTTTTTGATAAAACTTTCGACTACATTCAAAAGAAAAATATCAATGCAATCATTGACACAACCTTTGCTAGTCCTAGAGCTATGCAGAATGTTGAAAGATCTATAAATAGAGGCAGAAGAGTGGGAATAATCTACCTTTATGAAGATCCGATTAGAGCTTGGGAATATACTAAAAAACGAGAAAAAATGGAGGGAAGGTCTGTCCCTAAGGATATTTTTATTAACGCTTATTTTTCTGCAAGACAAAATGTTAATAAGGTTAAGGAAAAATTTGGTGATCGAATAGAACTTAATTTGTTCGAAAAATATGATGATTTTAATTTTGAAAAAAAGGCTAAATTTAATATCCAATCGTTAGATAGTCACTTGAAAGAACGGTATGATCGTCACGATCTTGAAAAGAAACTACTAGATGAGATATAATAAGATTCAAACCATGAAAAGATTTTACGATTTACTATTCCATTTTTTTCAGAAAGAAGACTCTGTTGCTTCAACTACCGGGAGTTTTTTTGATTATTCTGCTGGTAAAAAGATAAGACTTATGAGGGCGGCTGGAAGAGAAGCTCAAAAAGAACAGCGAAGCTTAATTAAGAATTACGAATCTCGTTTTGGCAGAGTTTAAATTTTTCCTGTTAATTATTTTTTATAACTAACGGCCGATCGACGTAAAACTCTGGATTTCCATCTAAAAAGTTGATGGCTTTAACTCTCTCAAATCCCACTGGCAATTCACAGGTAAACATAACCACATAATAATTATTTTCATTTTTATCATCTAGATTATGGGGACAATCTTTTTCAGAAAAAGTATAGTTGAACATCTGCCAAGTTTCTTTACCTTGATCCTCTATAGATTCATGGCTTAATCTTTTTTGAGCTAAATTTTGATAAACAATGGGTTCTATTTGGTTGTAGAACAACACCATCATATAAGGCTCATTTTCTCGATTAGTAACTGTAATATTCTCCGCATCTGGAATAGAGCTGAGATACTTAATCAAATCCTGATATCCATACTGCCTATACCAAGGCTGGTGGACTTGTTGATGAACTGAGTATTGATGCCAAGACTTATAAAAATTCAAGCCAGTGGCAACAACTATAAAAATAGAGAAGGCGGCTGGTAAAAAATTCTTTTTTATTTTAATTGTTAATTTTAATTTTTTCACAAATGAGAGGCTTGTCAAAATACCCCGTGCGATAAATATGGCAATCGGCGGCAGCATGAAGAGAGTTCGATAAGTATGAGGAATTTCTGCAGTAGTGAGTGAAGCAGGAACTGGAGCAAAAAATAACCAAAATAAAAGCCATTTGTCGAAATTAGTTGAGCTTTTTATACTAGCAGCTAAACCTAAGATAAAAAATGGCAAAAAGAAAAGTAAAAATTGTCCAGTTTCTGGAATAGTTGCTCGAGGAGGTTGAGCTCCACCCAAGAATAAATAAGATAAAGATGTATTAGAAATATAGCTTTTACTAAAGGCCTGTATGGCTGACAATGGCTTGTTGTGGAAGATCCTAGTAGCTAGAAGACTGGTTTTAATAGGGCCACCATCCTCTCTAATCGCTTCTTCACGCAACAACTTGCTTTCCTGATCTGAAAAAATACTAATCTGACCAAATCTAGAACTACTTGCAGTCACTGCTAGTAAAATTCCCAGGGCTGTTATCGAATATAAAAATATTTTACCAACTTTAGAAATTTTTAGAACTTTAAAAAATAAAGCGGCTAAGATAATGATTGGGGCAATAATTCTAGCTGTATGGTAAGTAAAAAGAGTTATTAATAAGGCAATTAACCCCAAAGCTACTTTTTTACGAGCCAGCATCAATAAGGCGAAGATGGTTAATGACAAAGCTACTCCAGCCTCGATTGCTGTTCTAGATATCTCTATGTGCCATGGGGTCAGGACTACAACTAAACTAGAGATAAGCGCCAAAGATTTATTTTTAGTGAGACGCTCAATGAGTAAGTAGATGAAGAGAGGTAGAAGAGCTCCAAATAAGGCAGCTGGGGCCCTACTAGTGGCCTGTGTTAGTCCAGAAACTGCGATAAATGGAATTGTTAAATAGCTGTAAACTGCTGGCTTATAATCATCAAAACTTCTCATTGTGAGCGGTAAAAACTGATCGTATTCATCTTTCATAGTAGTCATTAATGACCAGCCGTTATAGCCAAGCGCGGCCTCATCAGTAAAGAACGCCTGCGGAAGAGACTCTAGTTTATAAAATCTGAGAAAAAAGCTAAACCCGATGATAGCTAATAAAATAATTTTCTTCATGAATTTTGGTTAGATTTTCTTATTTCTACTTCAATAGTTCCAAAATTAAATTTTTCAGTTACTTGACCAATTTTATCTTGATTATAGGTAAAATCTACTCTCAGTTTACTTTCGTATGAACCCACACTAGGCTCATAGATAGTGAAGTGATCTAACTCTGGATTTTGAGCCATTTCCAGGTACTCTTCGCCAAAGATTCCTCTTTGATCTGGGCCGTAAAAAAGAGGTTTTTTATCGTAAGTCATTTCTCCATACCAGCCGAACAAATACGCCCAAGTAGTATTGTGACCATAAGGAATAGTAAAGGTGGAAATAGAGAATTGATTGCCACCAGAGATGTTGAAAATTTTGTTCATTAGCTCTAGCTTCTCATTGAAAAAGTAACCTTGATCGACAGCATATAGAGCATATCCTTGCTTTTTGAATTCAGCTGATTTTAGTATATGCGTGGCTAAAAAAATAAAAACTAAGACTATTGAAAAGATTGTTTTTTTAAAGTTGAGAGCTATTTCTTTTAAAAGAAATCCAATTGGAATTAAGATCACCACACTTAAGCTAATCAAGCTATGGATTGAATTTCTATAGTGAAGAAATAAGAAAATAAAAGCACTTAAAAAATAGATGGAGTAGAAAATTCTTTGTTTAAAATTAATTTTTTTGATGAAATAAATCAAGATTGGCAAGAATATAATTAATGAAATTAGAGAGCTTTGAGGGATTAAGTTGAACTGTATTTTCTTAAGATAAAGCTCGAGAATATTAGGCAAATTTTCAAGCTTACTAGAACTTTCAGTGATAACTCCGGTAAAGGTTGAAATTTTAAAAATCCCAGCTTGATAAATTTTGTAATGCGACAAGATAATTGTAGAAATTGATACTAAATAAATCGAAATGAGAAGTAGATATTCTTTCAGAGTAAAAACAATCAGATTTCTTTTCTGAAAAGCTAAATAAAGATATGAGAACCCCAGTGGAATAAAAAGATATAGACTAGAGATGGCTGCTTGGTGAGAAAGACCTAACCCTAAAGCCAATAACCAAAGATGCTTTTTGTTTTCTAAAAAGAATATTTCCCAAACTCTCCAATAAAAGAATGGAATAAATAATAAAGCCATGATTGGATTTGAGAGCCAAGTGCCAATCGAGGCAGTATCAACTGAAACAGCAAATAGTAAAGCTGTAAAAAATCCAGTAAGTTTAGAATTAGAAAATGATTTTGTCAAAAAATAAACTGGAACAACGCTTGTAGAAAATATAAGAGTTAAAACAAAAATCACGAACCTAGGATCACCTCCTGAAAAAGTATATAGAGGAGCAATTAGATAATAATATAAAACGCCATGATAAACCTGATCTTGAGTTCCACTAGCTGATGGACCTTGGATCTTTAAATCATGGTTTTCAATTATACTTCTAGAAAGAATGGCGTCACGAGCTTGATCCCATCTAAAAACAAAGGAATTGTTTTGAATCAAAAATAATCTGACTAAAAAAGCAACAAGAAATAAAAAAAATAAGTATTTTTTTTCATCAGCAATGATTGAGAGATAGATTTTTTTCATTTTTCCAGTAGGTCTGCTTTCATCCAAGACTCAACCCGCAAATCTCCCACCATTTGGACTCTAGTCATAACACCATCTTTTGTAGCTTCTAGATACCATTTAGCTAGTCTTTTTTCCAATTGTCTATCTGGTTCAATCAAAATATACCAATATTCATCACTATCCTTTTTAATGGTAATAGGAATTCCTTGGTTTAGCTGGCCTGCCTGCCAATGTAAAATAGCATCGTAATGTTCTGTTTCAGCATTGGGAGTGAAAATTCTAACCACTCCCGAGCTTTGATTGTCTTCATTAATCCAAGTGTAAATTTTATTAATTGCGCTACTCATTGTTTTTAAACCAGCGTTGTTGATTGGCTTCAGGGTAGTAACGTAAAGTGATTGATACCAATAAGCTCCAAAAAAGCCGATCATAGCTATTAATAGATATTTAGATAATTCGAATCTCTTCAATTGGTAAATCTTGATAGCTCCCAATAATATAAGTGGAGCTAAAAAGATAAAATGAGAAGTCAAATAATAGTCAAAAAAATAACCGTTATTTCCTTTCCAAATCATATAAAAAGGATAAGGAAGGATGGCTAAAATAGAAATTAAGTT
The DNA here is from genome assembly GCA_018646985.1 of Minisyncoccota bacterium. Classification (GTDB taxonomy): domain Bacteria; phylum Patescibacteriota; class Microgenomatia; order UBA1400; family PJMF01; genus JABBGTR01. The sequence goes on along the minus strand of JABGTR010000018.1, from coordinate 12,597 downwards.
CCAAGCAAATTGAGATTCCTTTTCATTTTTTAAATATTTTTTATTTATAGCCACATGAAGACCAACTATTAAAAGAGATAAGATAATTAGAGCTGGCCAGATGCTTTCAGCCCCTCCTCTAATAAACAGGTCTTTAGTCGCCATTAATAATTGACTCGGTCTTTGAGAAAAATGATGGGCCCAAGTGATTTTTTCTTGATTATCACCCGACATGGCTCTAAATAATGAATTAGTCATTATGAAATTATGTCTTAGCTCAAAGAGAATTTGGGGTAATAGAGTTGAACCAAAAGAAATAGCGGCAATCAAAAAATCCTTGATGTCAAATTTTCTCCTAATCCAAGGAATAAGAGTAAATAAAACTAGACTATAAAAAATAGCATAAGCAAACTCTGATTGGAGAGTTAATCCTAGAAGAAAGAAGGCCAATCCTAAATAGAATTTTGATTCTCTAGCTTTAAGCAATGATAGGAAAACACCACTCATAAGTGGAATCGCAATTAAAGGATTCCAAACTCTAATCGTGCCCCAAATACTTCCGGGAAGTATGGTTAGAATATAAGCACTTAGGATAGCTACTTTTTTATTTTTAAATAATTCATGACTAATAACCCAAAACATTGGGAGTGAAACAAATCCTAGTAAAATATAAGATAATAAAAAACCAAAGGGACTAGCGCCACTCAAAATATAGCCAGGAACTCCTAGGTAAAACCAGAGCGGCCCCAGGAAGAATCCTTGTAAGCCTGATGTGGGGCCAATTAGAGTTAAATCCCCTTCCACAATCTGTTTCACAGCAAAAAAATCTCGGCCATTATCCCAAGTAAAAAACAACGAATCTGAAATGCTCCACAGTCTAACAATAATACTAAATAAGATAAAAAGTATAAAATAGCGATGAGTTTTAATAAATTTCATAAATTTACTTTGATAAAACAGATAGAGTTAATTCATCTCCGCATTCAATTTGACTCTCTATTTTATTTGGCTTAAACAATGATATCTCATGGTAGTCAGTTTTACCAAGGTTGTATTTGGTGTTTTCAGAAACAACCACTAGGCGCTCTGCGAAATTAGGCTCGTATACTAAATCTCCTACTGAACAGCCAGCCTTAGAAAATAGGTATCGGTACCCAAGAGCCTGATGATCATGACTTTTTGAATTAAGAGTTAGAAATACTGGAAACTTAAGCTCTTCACAAGCCTGCTGAGCACAAGCTTGCTTTCCTGAAACCGTGAGTGGCGTTGCTGCGAAATACTGTCTGATTTGGGCTGGATTTACCCAAGAAAAAAGCAAAATGACAATCAATAATCCTTGAATTGTTTTAGAGTTAATCTTGGCGATTAAAATTAAAAATAAGGAAGTAATTCCAAAAATATAATGCGAGTGAGTTTTGAAAGGTAAAAAATATTGAACAAGGAACACAGTTGCTAAAACAATTGCAATTGACTTGATGTTTTTATTTTTTTTGCTAAAGAGTAGTAAACCAAGCATAATTGCTAAGATAAGAACTACCCAAATAGTACTAACAGCTAGTGGAAGACTAGCCAGTTTTGATAACTTTTCAATTGATAAAGCTGCAGTTTGAAGCGGCTCTTGGCTTAAAACAGACCTAGATAATAAAAAACCATGTCTAAATTCAAAAGCAATGATTGGTAAATTAGTCAGTAAAAGAGAAACACCAAGCTTAGCGGCAGTTTTAATAGATTTTAAAATATTTTTTTGTTTCCAAGCATAAAACAACAATAATATCAGCACTGTGGGTGCTAATGAGTAGGTAAGACTGATAGCAATTGCCAAAAATAGCATTGTTAGCCACTCTTTTTTTTCAGAGAACTTATCCAATAGTTCCTCTAGAAAGATAAATCCTGCTATTAAAAAAGGTGGAGCTAAGACAGGGTTCCACGGCGATCTCGACTGAAGAATGAACTCAGGATGAAGGGTCATCAGTCCAAAAATAATAGTAATTAATTTTTGTTTAGTTAAATTATTTCTATAATAAATTAAGCCAGTAAAGAAGAAAGCTAGATATAAAAATATGGTTGCGTAAACAGTTGAAAAAACAGATTGTTGAAACAATAGATAGAAAGGCAGTAGATAATAGAAATAGATAGCGCTTTGATTAAAACTAATCACACTAGTCTGAGGGCCAAGTAGCGGAGGCTTCTTTGTTTCTATCCAACTATAAAGTGTTAGAAAATCCCTACCCAAGTCACCAAAGAAATTCAAGGTTAAGTCTATTTTATATAAACGAAGAAAAATAAAAATTACCGTTATTAAAAAAATAAGAATTTTCCATTTCAAGCTCAATTTAGAGTTTTGTTTAGTCATTTGAATTAGATTATTTTGAAAAATGTATCCATCTCCCAATACGATCGATCATTAATAGTCAGAGTTACTACTATCGCTGCTACCAGCAACACTCCGCCCAATACGATCATGCTTTTTTGAGCTAGTTTTTCCTTTTTAATAAAGGAGAATCCTAGCGGCAAGGCTCCTAAGCCCATAATACCTCTCATGATTAAATTAGAAACATTGATATATTGATTGCTAAATACTAAGGCTAAGCGAATGGTAGGTAAGACCAATAACCAACTTAGCCAAACTAGCCAATACATTTTTCTAGTAATTAAATAATGAATAAACCAAGCGGCAGACAATGCTAATAAAGGATAGAGAGGATAGTCATACCAACCATGAAAAGTTTGCTCACCAGCTGTAGCTGCAATAAAAGCCAGCCAAAGGACGGTGTAGATTTTAATTATTAAGTATTTTTTGGGTTCAACTAAAAACCAAGCTACTACAGCCAGTAAACCTAAAATTATCCAGCCATCAAAAAAAGTTTTAGCTACTATAGTGGGGTGTAAGAATAATCTATTGGTGAGAGTTGCTAAACCCAAATCTCTACCTGCTTGAGACAAATTAACCTCTAAAAATAACTGCCAATTCAACAAAGCTCCATAAAATAAATAACTCCCTTCTCCCAATAAAAAACCAACCAGACCACTTGTCAAAATCTTTTTACTCTGACTTTGCCAACCATACAAGATAATTCCGAGCGGAATTATTAAGCCAGAAACTTTACTTAAAATAGCTGCTATTGATACTAGAATTAAAAATAAATTTCGGTATTTTAGCTTTGATTTAACTAAATAAATAGCCAATAGCATCCAAGTAGTTAGTAAATTTTCTGCAACCACTAGTCTACTGCTTAAAACAAAGGTAGGAACGACTGCATAGATTAGAGTAGCTAAATAGACAATCTTTTTTTCTCTAAATATTTTTTGAGCCACTAGATAAAGCAATAAGACATTGAGAGTCCCAATAATAACCAGTGGAAATCTGATTAATTTCATTGAAGGAATTTGATCCCAAGAATTTTTAAAAGTATGAAGAAATCCGGGAATTAAACTGAATAAGGGCGGATGATCTACAGTCGGTCTTACCCACGGAGCCTTACCCTCGCCATTATCTTGATAGATAAAGTCTTTATATGAGCCAAAGTATGACCAAGAAGTGGGCTGACCTTCTTGAATGATGCTGGCACCCAACATCGTCCAAGCTACTTCGTCAGCAGTCTCACCAGCAATAGGAAACTCAGCGTAGCGATAACTTCTTAATGAAAGCCCTACTATTAGAATTACTAATAAAATCCAGTTTTTTTTGAAAACAATATTTATTTTTTTAAACACAATTGTATTGTGACACAAAACTCTTATTGAGTAAAAAGTGTTATGATTAAAATCATGACTAGACGTCGATATTGGATTGGTTTTTTTCTAATTTTACTTTTAGCCATATTTTTGCGTTTCTATAAACTAGGGCAAGTCCCCGTTTCACTATACTGGGATGAAGCAGCCATCCTTTTAGATGCAAAAGTTGTCAGCCAAACAGGTCGTGATGTGCATGGTAATCCTTGGCTACAAGTTTTATTTCCTTCTTATGGTGACTTTAAACTCCCCACCTACATTTGGCTAGCAGCTTTAAGTGTTAAATTTTTAGGAGTTACTGAGCTAGCAATTAGACTTCCTAGTGCCATAGTTGGTCTAGCTACCATTATTCTAACTGGCCTTATTTCTAAAGAGTTGTTTTTCAAGTTTTCTAAAAAGAAAAGAGACTTATTACAACTTCTAACGATGCTAATCGTGACTGTTAGTCCCTGGTCAATTATGTTCTCTAGGACTGGTTTTGAGGGTCACTTAGGACAGTTATTTTTAGCCCTGTCAGCTTGGGTAATTTTAAAAGCTAGACATAAGCAATGGTTAATTTTACTTTCTCCACTCCTGGGTGCGCTAGCTACTTACACCTATTTCTCAGTTCGTTTTGTGTGGCCAGTAGTCTTCATAGCCACCTCACTACTGGTACTTAATAAAAAAGCATGGAAATGGCTTATTCCATCTTTATTGATTTTTTGGTTTTCACTTCTGCCGATGCTCAAATCGCCTCTCTATGAAGCCAGTAATAATTTTAGATACAGCACTAGCTCCGTTCTAAATGCCCATGATTATCCAGTTCAATCAAATCTTTACCGAGAATTGGCGGGCAGTAGCCTTTTAGATCGCCTTTTATTCCATCGTCATTGGCTAATGGCAAGAGAGCTATTGAAAAATTATGCAGATAATCTTTCGATAAACTATCTATTTATAACTGGAGATCCCAACCTACGTCACGGCACCGGCGAACACGGACTATTCTTAACCATTTTTTTGCCGATCTTATTGGTTGGTTTTTATGAGTTATTCAAAAAGCAACGTTTCAAATTACTAGTTTTAATATTGTGGTGGTTGGTAGCGCTGCTACCTGCTTCAGTGCCAGAGACAACTCCTCATTCACTGCGATCACTCAATGCTTTGGTGCCGCTGAGCTTAATCTTAAGTTTTGGCTTAATGAGTTTAGTAGAGAGAAAATCAAAAATTCTAAATTTATTTATGTCTTTATTAATCGCTTTAAGTATCTTTGAATTTAGCTATCATTATTTTACCCAATATAGTTCTGATTCAGCCTATGATTGGCAAGATGGTTATAAAGAAATGGCTCTAGAGATAGATAAGAACTTACCTCATGTAGCTGATGTTTATATCGATGAGTTTGATAACAGATTTTACCTCTGGATGTTAGTCTATGGACATTTCACAGCTGAAGAAATTCAGGCCATGCCTAAAGAAGACTATCAAGTAAAAGAAATTGAAAAAGTAACTTTTCACAGCTATCATTGGTCTAAGATTGATTCATTAGATAGAAAGATATTGGTAGTTGGTTTAACCGATCATATCAATGAGGGTCTAGAGCGATATCAGATCAAACCAACCTGGGAAAAAGAAATTTATCAAGATAATGAAACGTCACCTTTTAAAATAGTAATGATAGAAACACAATAGTAATGAAAAAGACCTTAGCTTTAATTCTACTTTTTATCATCAGCTTTGCAGCTCGTATTTACCAATCTGGTCAAATCCCAGCTATTCTAAATCGAGATGAAGCAGCGCTGGCATACAACGCTTATTTGCTTAAAGAGACAGGACTTGATGAATGGGGTAGGGCATGGCCAACAAGCTTCGAATCATTTGGTGACTACAAATTACCTGGCTACATTTATTCTCTGACATTACTCTTTAAATTATTCCCTCTAGAAGACTGGGTAGTAAAACTACCATCAATAATAGCTGGCTCAGCCTTGGTAGTACTAGCCTTCTTTTTTGCAAAAGCAGTCCGTTTTAAAGATCCGTGGACATGGTTGTTTACCATATTAACTACCACAACTCCAATATTTTTCTTTTACTCTCGAATTGCTTTTGAAGCAAATTTAGCACTAGTTTTATTCGTAGCTTCATTAGCAATTTTAATATCTAAGGTGAATGGTAAAAAAAGATTTATTTTAGATTTTTTAGCCATAGTTATAGTTCTACTATCTGTTTTCACTTACAACACCCCTCTACTATTACTTCCATTTATACTGCCAATTATCATCTGGATTAGAGGTTTTAAATCATGGCAGAAATGGTTGCCTGCCATCATTGGCTTAAGCACGATCATTCTCTTAGCTGGTTATCAACTTTTATCTCTATCTAGTCAAAAAAGTGGAATTACTATCTTTCAAGATGAAACTATTCTAACAAACTCAATTGAGTACCACCAACAATTCTCTGGAGCTTGGCAAACAATACTAGGTAATAAATATATTTATTACTCATACTTGATCGGTCAAAATTATCTCCAAAGTCTTTCTCCAAATTTCTTGGTATATGCTCGCGACACTCATCCCTGGCATTCACTTCCATACCACGGGCATCTACCCGGGGTAGTTTATTTCTTTGGAATTATCGGCATTCTCGTCGTTGTGATTAAGTTATTGGCAGCGATTAAAAGCAAACGATTTTCTAATGAGATTAGAATGAAAGCGAGCCTACTATACTTAATGCTAATTTCACTGTTGCCTGCTGCGATCACGGTTGATGCTCCTCACGCCACTCGCAGCTTGTTATTTTTCTTTTTATTCAACATTTTTACCCTATTTGGACTTAAAAGAAGCTATCACTTTATTCGAGACCACACTCAGATTAAAAAAAATGCCCTACTTATCTCTTTTAGCATCTTACTAGCTATCTCTATTTTTAGTTATCTGAATGATTACTTTTTAAGCTATCCATCCCAGCAACAATCCCTTAGACCTGGCTTTGAGGAGATAGTTATTCAAGCTGATCAACAGTATCCAGATCAAGAAATAGTCGTTATAGATGAAGAAGGCTACCAGTACGTTTCTTTAGCTTGGTACCTAAAAATTACCCCAGAAACATTCTCTAAGAGCATAGTACGTCAACTACCTGATAAAATAGGGTTTAAATATGGTGAGCAAGTAGACAAATATCACTTTGTCGTAGATATTGATGATAAGAGTGAAAGTGAGAAGATAGTCATTAACTGGAATAAAATTGAGGAAAAATGGGAAATATTGGAGTTTTAATATGATTTCAGTTGTTTTGGCAACTTTTAATGAAGAAAAAAATATTCAACGCTGCTTAGAATCAGTCAAATCTTTTGCTGATGAGATCATTGTCGTGGATGGTAGTTCAATTGATGAAACCAGAAAAATAGCCAGAGATCTTGGGGCTGAAGTTATTAAAACTACTAATAAAGCTAATTTTCATATCAATAAGCAGCTAGCAATGGATAATGCCCACGGTGACCTAATCTTACAGTTAGATGCTGATGAAGTAGTCGATAAAATTCTGCAGAGATTTATTAAAAAAGCTCACTCAAATGTCATCAAACGAAAAAATCATCATCGCCAACCCGTAGCTTGGTGGTTGAGACGTAAAAACCTCTTTATGGGTCAATTCTTTAAAAAAACTGGTCAATACCCCGACCCAATCATTCGTCTTTATGTGAATGGTTATGCTCATTTACCCAAAAAAGACGTCCATGAACAAATGAGGGTTGATGGCATAGTAGCTTGGGCAACAGGTCACTTAATTCACTATGCCAATCCTAGCTTCAAAGATTATATGCGCAAATGGAATACCTATACTTCTTTTAAAGCCCAACAGCTTTTAGATGCGAATGTAAAAATAAATTTTATTAATTCAGTTAAGTATCTAATTTGGTTACCTACGAAAACTTTTATTTTGCTTTTTATTAGACACAAGGGTTTTGTGGATAAAATTCCCGGTTTTGTGTTTTCAGCAATGAGTGCCTTTTATCATCCTATGTCTTACCTAAAACTCTGGGGAAAGTATCAAAAATGAAAATATTAATTGACACCTCACCTTTAGATACCGGCCATGCCATCAGAGGTATCGGTACCTACACCCGTCTCCTAGTAGAACATCTAGAAAAAGAAGCTGATATCACCATTGTTAGATCGGGAACAAAAAAAGCTGAAAATTTTAAACCAGACATCGTTCACTACCCATACTTTGACTTATTTTTTGATACTCTACCACTACTTAAGAAAACCCCCACTATAGTAACTATCCATGATGTAATTCCTCTAGTATTTGCTGATAAATATCCAGCCGGAATAAGAGGTAAGGCAAAGCTTATCAAGCAAAAGTCATCACTTAGAAATGTAAAAGCAGTCATTACTGATTCAGAATCTTCCAAAGAAGATATTCAAAAACATTTGGGAGTAGCTGCAGATAAAATCAAGGTAGTCTATCTAGCTGCTAGCCCCCACTTGAAAGCAGCAGATGAAAAAGAGATTAGAAGAGTTAAGCGCAGTTATAAACTTCCTAAAAACTATATTTTATATGTAGGTGACATTAACTATAATAAAAACATCCCCCAACTCATCAAAACAGCTCGTTATTTGCCACAAAATGTAAAATTAGTTTGTTTAGGCAAAAGCTTCATTGAGCAAGATATCCCAGAGTGGCACTGGATTAAAACTCAGCTGGCTCTAAGTGATGTCGAGAACAAGGTTAAGTTTATTGCCGATGTTCCGGGAGGAGCGGAGGCAGATATGGCAGCTATTTATAGCGGAGCCATTTGTTATGTTCAGCCATCTTTTTACGAGGGCTTTGGCCTGCCTGTCTTGGAAGCAATGCAGTGCAAGACTCCGGTTGTTTCAACTCAAAATTCGTCTCTCGTAGAGGTAGCCAGCGATCAAGCTATTTATGTAAAAGAAGATGCAGAATCTATTGTACAGGGAGTAAATCAGGTTTTAGGATGGAGTAAAACAAAACGTCAACAAAAAATTAGAGCAGCTTTTGCTTGGAGTCAAAAATTTAATTGGCAAAAAACAGCCCAAGAAACAATTGATATTTATAAAAAAGTTTTAAATGATTAAGAAAATTTTTACTTTTCCGCTAGCATTAATTCTAGCTTTATTAATTGCTAAGCCTTACTTTCATGCTGGAATTCCTTATACACATGATGGGGAGAATCATTTGGCTAGATTCGCTAATTATAAAATTGCTATTAGAGAAGGACAGATCCCACCTCGATTCGCACCTAACTTGATGAATCATTATGGCTATCCGGTCTTTAACTACAATTATCCTTTAGCTAATATTCTCTCGCTTCCATTTTCATTTCTAAAAATCAACTATGAAGTCACCTTTAAGCTTCTTTCAACTATATTTATATTTGCCGGTCTTGCTGGAGTCTACCACTGGCTAAATAAACTAAGAACTCCTTATAAAGCAATGCTCTTTGGAACAGCTATCTATGCCGCTTCACCCTTCATCTGGTCAACTGTTTTGTATAGAGGGAACATTGGCGAAATCATGGCTTGGGGTATTTTTCCCTGGCTACTTTATCTAATTGAATCATTAAGAGGATCGGGGAAATGGGCCTACACTTTCAAAACAGTAATTATGACTTTGTTCCTACTATCACACAACATCGCAGTCATGTTTGGGCTACCGATGATAATGATATATGCCTTGGTTAGATACAAAAAGGATAGTATTTTCTGGATGAGATTTCTATCGACCATAGGATTTGCGATTGCCTTGTCACTCTGGTTTTGGCTGCCAGCCATAGCAGAAAAGAATTTGGTTACTGTTGGAGAAGTAGCTCTTATTAACGATTTTACTAAACATTTTCCATCACTAAAACAACTCATCTCTAGCCCAATGAACTTTGGCTTCTCTATTCCTGGAAAAATTGACTCCATCTCATTTTCTTTAGGCATAACACAACTATTTACCTTAGTTCTAAGCGGGGTGATTATCGCTAAAATATTAATCAATAAAAAAATCAATTCTCTTGAAGATAGCTTCAAACTATTGGCTTTATTTTTTATAGGTGCTGTTTTACTAATTTTTTTCCAACTAAAAATCACCGCCCCCATTTGGGAACTAATTCCCATAGCTTTATTTATTCAATTTTCATGGAGACTGAGTTTATTTTTAAGTGTCGCTTTTGCTGGTCTAGGAGCCATGATCTGGCCAAAAATTAATAACAAGATTAGATGGTTTCTCGTAGGCATACTAACGCTTCAACTTTTATCTTTCTCCAGGATGAAACCAGTTGATTATTTTCATCGAAATAATATTGATTATGATGCTTTTACCCAAAGCACTACTGTAAATAATGAAAACTTACCTAAGAATTTTAGCTATTTGGATATTGCTGACTGGCAACCAACTCCAAAAATAATCGATGGTCAAGGAGATATTATAAAAGTAGAGTACTGGACAGGATCCAGGCGACAATATGAAATTTCAGTTAAATCTGCAATGACTATCGCAGAACCAACTATGGATTTTGCAGGTTGGGAAACTATCGTTTTATTTGATGGAAAAAAATCAATAGTTGATTATATTGATAATGAACAAATAGAGGGCAGAATTGCTTATCGCTTAGAAGAACCCGGTAAATACGAGATTAGAACACAATTTTCTCAAAAAACTTGGCCTAGAATGGTCGGGAATGGAGTCTCTATTGTGGCATTAATTATATCTTTAGTGTTAGTTTTTAGAAAAAACTTAAAATTAAAAAGGGAATTAAACTTTTATCTAAATTGGAAGATATTTTTATTCTTTGTGGGCTTAGCAGCACCTCTGCTACTGATCTATGATCCAAGTTTTCCCTACGCCAGTACTCTCTTGGCTAATTCTGGACTACCTGAATCTATATACTCGTGGGTGAACTTTGATGGCGTTCATTACCTGACTATTGCCGATAAAGGATATCTGGGAACTGGCTTAATTCAAGCTTTTTTTCCTCTTTATCCAATCTTGGTTAATGGATTAAATCAAATAATTAATAATTATTTCTTGGCTGGATTAACTCTTAATTTTATCGTTGGCTTTTTGCTATTGAGAGCATGGAAAAAAATAGTTGATTTAGAAACCAACGCTAGAATTAAAAACTTCTCACTCTATCAACTACTATTTTTATTTCCAACATCCCTATTCTTCAACTCCTTTTACTCTGAAGCTTTATTTTTATACTTAGTTCTATTGAGTTTTTTAAATGCCAGGAAAGGTCATTGGCTAAAAGCAGGATTAGTAGCTGCTCTAGCTTCAGCTACTAGGTTAGTAGGAATATTCTTAGTTCCAGCCCTACTCGTAGAATTGTGGCTGCAAAAATCAGCTCTCAGAGAGGCTAATCAAACAAATCAAATAAAAATAACTTCTCAAATCAAGTGCTTTGCTCAAAAATACTGGAAGCAAATCTTGGCGATTACCACTGGATCACTGGGGTTGGCGTCCTACATGATCTATCTACAGCGAGTATTTGGAGATCCACTTTACTTTTTTCATCTCCAATCTGAGTTTGGTGGCGGTAGACAAGAGTCAATAGTTTTATACCCACAGGTAGTCTGGAGATACTTAAAAATTTTGTGGACGGCTCGACCTTTTGACCTCAAGTATTACTCGTACGCTCAAGAGTTTATTTTCGGCACATTGGGTTTAGCAGGCATAATTTGGTCTTGGTTTAGAGTCAGGAAATCATATGTCGTATTTAGCGCCCTAGCATTCTTACTCCCTACGCTAACTGGTACTTTTTCTAGCATGCCTCGTTACTTCTTAGCAAGCTTTTCAGTTTTCATATTGATAATCAAGTTACTAGATAAAAATAAAACAACTCGCCTAATCTGGTTAAGCCTTTCGACATTATGGCTTATTTTTAATACAATACTCTTTATCCAAGGTTATTGGGTAGCTTAAAAGGAAATTTATGAAAAAATGCAACTCATCTTGCGTACCAGCTTCTTTTCCTGCATTATCACTTGAAAAAGAAGGGTCCGTAATATGAACATTATTGTTACTGGTGGAGCTGGATTCTTAGGTAGGCACTTGTGTCGCGCACTAGCTAATGCTGGCCACTCACTTAAAATAATTGACCTTAAAAATAATCCGGAATTTGAAACTATCATTGCTGATGTCCGTGATACTAACAAAATGAAGGAATTAGTTTCTGATGCGGAAGTTGTTTTCCACTTAGCATCATTGATCGAAGCAGGTGAATCTGTAGAAAAACCCGAAAAATATATAGACTACAACATCAATGGCACCCTCAGTATTCTCGAGGCAATGCGTTTAAATGGCATAAAAACGTTTGTTTTTTCATCTAGCGCTGCTATCTATGGTGAGCCAACGGAAGTTCCCATCAAAGAAGATGACAGAACACTTCCTATCAATCCCTATGGAATGACAAAGCTAGCAATGGAAGCTTTATTAAGATCTTATGTAGAAGCACACAACTTTACCGGCGTGGCACTGCGTTACTTTAATCTTTATGGACCTGAAGAGCATCATCAACCAGAAACCCATGCTATTCCGAGATTTATTAAACAAATTTATGAAAATGAAGAAGTGACTATTTGGGGTGATGGCTCTCATCAACGCGACTATGTTTATATTACTGATATCGTTGACGCTCACCTAAAAACACTTGAATTAATAGCTCAGCAACCTGAACAATATCACTATCTCAATCTCTCTACAGAAAATCCTAGCTCCGTCATCCAGGTAGTGGAAACGATTGAACAAGCGATGAATAAAAAAGCCAACATCAAGCATCATGATCCTAGGCCAGGAGATCCGCTCAAGCTTTACGCTGATGCCAGTAAGGCCAAGAATGTGCTAGGATGGCAATCTAAACATAATTTAAAATCTGGTCTAGAAAATACAGTCCAGTACTTT
>JABGTR010000045.1 GCA_018646985.1 Minisyncoccota bacterium | reverse complement strand
TGGGAATCTAATTATGAAGAGTTAACGAAAGATAACTACTTTTACAAACCCAGTGGAGCCGTTTAACAAACAAGTATTAATTACCCGAAAGGGGACATTTCTACTTAATTTAAAAGGGGACGTTTCTACTTAACGTTAACAGTAGATTCTAACCATTTTATAAGATATAGTGATATTAAATGACTAACTCAAAGAAGCTAATATTTAGACAGTTTTCACAAGTAATGTTAATGGGACTTGGCCTGGTAGTAGCTCTATACGCCTTTTGGACATATCGATCTTATCTTGGATTTGCTGCTGCAGATGATGTGAATGCTAATGATATCGCTGTCGGAGCTATTAGATTTGATGCCTGGTTTTCACCTCCAAACTACGATAATGAATCACGGCTAGATTCACCAAAATGGCATAGCAGATTACCCTTCTATGCAAAAACACTTGAAGACGACACTGTAGAGGTCAGAGGAGATAGTCAGGAGATAGTTGATAGAGAGATCCAATATGCTAGTGAGAGTGGTCTTGATTACTGGGCCTTTGATTATTATGGAATATATGGCAAAAAACCTAGGAAAGAAAACTCTGCCTTTAGTGGACTTCATTATGGCTTGCGCCATTACTTATCTAGTGATTATAAAAATGAATTAAACTTTGCCCTCAATGTTACTGGTGAATGGATTTTTAATGGTAATGATGATAAAAACCTTAGTAAGTGGAATAAACAATTTGTCCCAACTGTAATCCAGCTCATGAGAGAGCCTGGATATCAAACTGTGCTAGATGATCGACCATTAATATTTATCTATAAAATGGACAAAGCAGCTGAAAAAATGGGTGGGGAAGAACAGTTAAGGATAGGTATCGCTAACTTAAGAAAAGCAGCTCTGAGAAATGGGTTAGAGGACCCATACATTGTGGGATTGCTCTGGGGCTATACTCATCCCGCAGAAAGAGTAACTAAGTATGGGGTAGATGCAGTCAGTGCCTATACTGCACATCGAGGTAACCCTTATGATGACGGCAAGTTACACCCTTATTCTGAATTAATGAAAAGTAACACTGAGTTTTGGGATAGATTATCTGCTGAAACTACGGACGTAGTCCCAATCTTAAATGTGGGCTGGGATTACCGACCTAATCTTGGTGTTGGTGATCAATCAACAATTGACACTTATGAGGGCAGCCCTATCTATAAACATGCAAAACCAGAAGAGATAAAAAATCATCTAATTAATGCAATTAAGTGGATTAGGAATCATCCTGACAAAACGAAAGCTAAGGCTATCCTAATTTATTCTTGGTCAGAGTATCCAGAAGGAGGAGTATTGGCGCCTACCCTTGACGAGGGGAATGCTCGATTAAGAGCAATCTCAACAGTTTTAAATAAAGCTAGTAAAAACAACTCATACAAACCAGTTGAGCCCCTATATGTTGGAATCAAGAAACTAGATACGTCTTTACAGATATATTGGAGCGATGAATTAGCAGAATCAAAAAACTTTAAAACTTTTTGGGTGGCTGTTAGAAAAAAGAGTAGTAATGAGCAAGTCGCTGGTGGATCTACTAAAGCCAAGGGTAGTTATGACATCCCTCATTCAAAATTAAGTGATGGAGAGTATGTTGTCAGAGTTCAAGCTCTATATGAAGATGATGCAGACAGAATCATGCAAGCAATAAATATAAAAGTAGATGGTGATAAAATTTGGGTAGTCGACTAAACTTTACTTAAAGTAAGGCACACCCCACCAGCCTGATGGTTCAATGAAGCGTTGATTCTTATTAATCTTGTTTATTACATCCATTTCTTCAGCAGATAGCTCAAAGTCAAACACTTGAATGTTTTCTAACACATGAGCTGGGTTAACACTCTTGGGAATAGCTATTAAGCCTCTTTGTAAAGACCATCTAAGTAAAATTTGAGCGGGTGTTTTACTATGAGCAGCTGCAATCTTCAATACCACTGGATCCTTAATTGGCTTAGCTGGCAAATCAACAAAAGAACCTAGTGGAGAATAGGCAGTAACTTGTAAATTCACTTTGTGACAGAACTCAACTAGCTCCGACTGACTATGATAAGGATGAATCTCGACTTGATTCATCACTGGCTTAACCTGGGCGTAAGTTAAGAGGTCAACGATCATCGGGGTTGTAAAATTAGCTACACCAAGGGAGAGAATTCTTCATAAGCCAATCATACAATAAGCCTTAGCTATCTTTAAGTAAGAGCTCTATTTCAAAATCTAATTCTTGGTGACGGTTTTTAATTAGTTCTTTGGTTTCTTTAATCCCACGATTGAATAGATTGGCGCCAGCAATTTCTAGAAACATATCTAGTAAATCTCCAGCGGCAATAATGCCAATGACTTCGTCTCTTTCATTAGCAAAGTAATCAATGATTTTATCAATAGCAAATTTTCTTTGGTCTGGGGTAAGAAGGGATGGGGTGGTTTTTCTGTCTGTTTTCATGGAGCGGGTAACGGGAATCGAACCCGTATCTTCTCCTTGGAAGGGAGATATACTAGCCATTGTACTATACCCGCATGCTAGTTTTAAACTTCTGTGTCGGGGAGACAGGGCTCGAACCTGCGACCTCACGCTCCCAAAGCGCGCGCGCTACCAACTGCGCCACTCCCCGTTTATTTTGTTTTATTCTACTACTAATTGTGGCCCGGGTGGGACTCGAACCCACATGCTTATTCAGCGCAACATTTTAAGTGTTGTGCGTCTACCAATTCCGCCACCGGGCCTACTTTTTAATCTTAACTCCATTTCTGGAGATTTACATTATACAATACCATTTATGCGGAAACTTTACGAAATTGTTGGTCTAGGTGGCACCTTTGATAGGTTCCATGCTGGTCATGAACATTTTATTAAATTTGCCAGTCAATTCGGTCAACACCTTCACATTGGGATCACTCACCCCAAACTAGCACAAGGAAAATATTTATCTCATCTCATCGAGCCGTATGAAACCAGAAAAAGAGCT
>JABGTR010000039.1 GCA_018646985.1 Minisyncoccota bacterium | reverse complement strand
TGTGATTTGCCTCGACACTGTGGGCACTTTGGATTGTTTTTTTCATCCCTCAATCATACCTTTGACCTAGTCAAAATACCAATTTATCCGAACTAATCAATGAAAACTTACTGAAAAACGCGCCCGTTTTTGAACGCTGCCATTTAGCAGTTTTTTTAGAGGGGTATGTAGAAATTAAGGATGAAGATATTTGGATAATGGGACTTTTTGCAAGCGGAACTATAGATCTTACTGTTAATATGGAAGAAAAAGTTGTGAATGCTGATGGTGAACCAATGCCTATGGAAGATATTTTTTTTAATGCTATGGAGCTTGTCATAGCAAAAATTCAAGACCCCCAATAAAAAACCCCGCATACTTCGAAAGCGGGGCTCTTTAGGCTCAGCACGTCATCCCCGGTGAGGGATACCTACTGAGATAAATTCATTATAGCATTTATTATAATGCTGTCAATAGCTATCAAACTATATCAATTCAATTGACTAAACTAGGGTGATTTCTCTACTCTTTTTCTTGAGCAAATTCTAAAACACTGTTATCTTGGTCTATTTGTCTACCCAGATCTCGATCGTTATAACGCATTTCTGTCATCCATTGGTTAACACTATCTGCCCAACTACCATTGCTGCTAGGGGTGTATTTAGTCATGATTTCTTGAGGTGTGGTTAGGCCTTCATCGATGTAGTACATTTTTAACTCTCGAGCTGCTCTAGCAAAATTGGCATCAAAACTTTCAAAGCCAAGAGTACCTCGCTCATGGATGCCAAATCCGAGGCAGTTGTATGAACCTGGGGGGATGCGTTTGCAGAGGTTGCTTTCCTGCATGGCGATGGCTGGTAAAAGTCTGAAATCAAATTCGTGTTTGTCGGCTAAGTTTACAAATACTTGCCCGTAGTATGAATAGGGTTGTAAGGGTGAATTGTGTCTTTCTAGGAAGGTCGCTACTAAAGTGGCGCGAGCATCTTTGGTTTCAACAATACTAGTGACTCCTTTTGAGTCAGCTGCATAGTTTGGATTTAATTGGTTGGTGCCTAAAATGACTTCTTCTGTAGGTCCTTCAGCTACAACTTCTTTAGGCATTAGATAAAAGTAATAGCCAGCGATACTAGTCAGCATAATACCGACTGTTAGTAGGATCCAAGAGTAGGCAAAAAAAAGCTTTTTCATCTAGGGGGAGTATAACAGATGGAGGTGAATCTTTTTGTCTTGTGAGTCGGGTGGGATTCGAACCCACGACATTCTGCTTAAGAGGCAGACGCTCTAACCAACTGAGCTACCGACCCGTTTATGAAATAGCGACTTTAGAATTAATGTGCGCCAGGAGAGATTTGAACTCCCGACCCCTTGTTCCGAAGACAAGTGCTCTAATCCACTGAGCTACTGGCGCTATATTTTAGTCTCCAACTACCATTCTCTTTTTCAGTTTTCCTTCTATGGCAATTTGCACATCTAACTTCACACTTTAAGACTTCTTCTTTTAGAACATCAAGAGAAAGTCTCTTACGAATTATACTACCTATACCATCTTTTTTCTCGCTTCTATTTATGTGGTCAAATTCTAGCACTAGAATATCTTTTTCACCACAATCTACGCAACTATGCGACTGTAGATATTTGCTTATGAAATCTAGAGATTTTTCTTTTTGATCCTTATTCCTTTTTATTGCTTTTTTTAAGTAATATTTTTTATTTTTTTGATAATGATCTTTAATATAAGCTCTAGAACAATCACGACAATGAGTCGCTCTCTTCTTATTTTTTACTTTCCAATTAAAATCATATTCATCCAACATTCTCTTGCATTTAGAGCATTTCTTCATTGAAGTCTAATTTAGCATTTTTTTACTTCGAAATCAATTTCTATTTCGAAGAATAGATATTAATGCTAAAAAAGTGCTATAATTAATTTTTAGAATGGGAATTCACTACTACCCTCTTATCAACAAAATTGTCAAAGGTCTTAACCTTAAAGATAAATCCTTTTTACCTGCTGAGCTTTCCATTGAAGAATCATTCGTTAAACCCTACATTACCGTCTCGAGAGAGCCAGGCAGTGGTGGGGCGCCAATTGCAAGATTAGTGGCTGAAAAACTAGGTTTTAATCTTGTTGATGAGCAAATTGTTAGAGAAATTGCTAAATCTACCAAGAAACGAAAAGAGGTAATCAGAGCTATTGATGAAAAGAAGCGTAGTGCCATTGATGACATGGTTCAATCTTTATTGAATGAAGACTATGTAGATGATTTAAAATATGTCTCTGAGTTGGTGAGAGTGTTATTGGTTTATGCTCACCAAGGGCACTGTGTTCTTTTGGGTCGAGGAGCCAATTTTGTTACTCCTTTTGCTCATGGTCTTCACGTCAGGATTACTGCCCCCTATCAAGTTAGGGTCCAACGATCAATCGATTATGAGGGCTATACAAAGCAGCAAGCTAAAAAAAGAATTGCTGAGGTGGAGAAAGAACGACGTGAGTTTGTGAAGCAGTATTTTAATAAAAATATGACTAAAAGTAATTCCTACGATTTGACTATAAATACCACCGCTTTTGACATTGAAGATTCTCGGGATGTTATTATCAAGGCCTTTTGTCACAAGTTTAAACGTATGGATAGATATCTGGCGCTCTTAAAATAACTTCTGATACAATGTGTGTTCTATAAGCCGAAGTGGCGGAATTGGTAGACGCGCATGTTTCAGGTACATGTGAGCGCAAGCTCATGGAGGTTCAAGTCCTCTCTTCGGCACAAGAAGAGATATCACCGTTATCAAAGGTGCTAATTGACTGATATAACGGGCTAATTTGATGGTTCAATGTATTGTTTTCACTCCAAGTGATTCCGTAAGGGAAGATTGAACCAAGTAATACTTTGATTTGGGAGAT
>JABGTR010000019.1 GCA_018646985.1 Minisyncoccota bacterium | reverse complement strand
TGTGATTTGCCTCGACACTGTGGGCACTTTGGATTGTTTTTTTCATCCCTCAATCATACCTTTGACCTAGTCAAAATACCAATTTATCCGAACTAATCAATGAAAACTTACTGAAAAACGCGCCCGTTTTTGAACGCTGCCCAGATATAGAAAATAGCTTGAACAACGGCGATAATTCAGTGTTCGAAAATCCTGGATAAGAATAAACTATTCCATGCGGGAATAAAATCCGCTGTAATTTAACTTTGTTGGCTGGATCAGCCTCAAACCAAAATTTAGGCAGGTTTCGAAGAAAAGTTTCTGCATAATCTAATAACAACTCGATCTTGAACTCCTCAGTATGAGACTCATTAAGCTCTAATTTAATTTCTTGTATTTCTGACTTGATCTGTTTTAGGTCCTCTTTCACATCCTCAAACTCAGCTCCCTGTTTAACCATCTTTACCAAGCGTTGCTTTTGGTTAGTAAGCTCATTAAGTTTTTGTCGAAGAATATCTGATCTAGTTTCAAACTCAGATTGGCGCTGCTCATAAACAGCAATAACTTCTTTTTTAATACGTTTGACTTCATCAGATGCAGGACGAACATCCTTAAGAAATTCAAAAAACTCATCTTCAAAATCAATCTTTAAGACTGACTTTTTATTAGGATTAGAACACTTTTTATTTTTACAGTAGTAAAGTGGATAGCGCTTAGTTTTCCCTTTGCACCAAGCAGCAGTCATTCTTTGCTGGCAATGCTTACACTCTAAGTGGTCCCGTAAAGGAAAATCTTCATTAATAATTAAGCGATAACTAGTATCACTCCCAGGGTTAATCTTAAGTTGGCAACGCTTAAATAAGATTAACTTGATTAAAGGCTGATGCTGGCCCTCAAACTCTTCATCCCATTTTTCTACTCTTAAAATACCCATGTAAAACTTGTTTTGCAAAACCTTAGTAATGAATTGTTGAGAAAAGTTTAAGAGGCGCTGTTTGTAATTATAGATCTTACGTGATTTTAGTTCATGATAAATATCAGTCACGGTCCAACCACTATTAAACTTAGTAAAAATTTCTTTAATTACTTCATCGCAGTTAGCATCAATCTGAGCCACATCAGCTTTACCATATTTATTTTTGACATTCATATATCCAGTTGGTGCCTGCCAAGCCCAAATTCCACGCTCCAATAAGCTTCTCATTGCTAATTTGGTCCGCTCACGCTTCACATCGTTATCAAACTGGGCAATAGCAGCAAGCATGCCTTCCATAAGTTTGCCCGATGGACTTTCATCAATCGGCTCAGTAGCAGAGCGGAGGCTAATGTTCATCTGGAGAAGCTTAGACTTGAGATAATAGTGGTAATCAGAACTACGAGAAAAACGATCCAGCTTATAGACTACTAAGACATCAGCCTTGCCTTCATGGTCCTTGCAAAAACTAAGTAAATTTTTAATCCGCTCCACATTGCTACTCTTGGTCCCATCAGCGCTAGTGGCTTCAAAATTTTTAACACCCACCACCTTAAAACCATTTTGCTTGCAGTAGGATCGACACGACTTCATCTGGATATCAGTACTGGTATTACCCATCTGCTTTTCATCGCTGAATCTAGTAACTATAAGTGCATGTTGCATATAAATTTTAAAAGCCGCCCTGGGGCGCCCATGTGAGTAACCTCAAATGGCCCAAGACGGCTATCGAAAGAGATTACTATTTAGGGCGCAACTCCATCCTAGCATGAGATTTTAAATTGGAGGGAGAGGTAGTTTTAGCTTCCTTCCGTTTCCAATCTTGTAAAAAAGAATCAACAATGAGTTCCGCCCATAGTTTTCGATTATCAGCATGCTTAAGACCGCGATTTGGTTGTTTTCTTTTCTGGTAAGACATGTTGATAATCTCATTGTTGAAAAATGGTCCTTAGTCATAACTAAAATACTCGTCTACTAAATCTTCCATAAATGACTTAATACTCTTATTATGTTCAGCAGCTCTAGCCTTAACTTTCTGGTGGCGATCTACTGAAATACCAATCTGCTTAGTTGTCTTAGCCAGATCAACTTTGATGATTTTTTTCTTGATTTTATGATTTTTCATTTTTATTAAGCTATCCTTTCTCCTAGTTATCCTTTGTATTCCTATCAGCCTTAGTAATGTAGTGTGTTGCTCTATGTGCTTTGTGCTTATACCCGTCAGTGATTGAGCCACCGACAACTTGTAAAACTTAATTTTATTCAGTTGCTATCAATAGTTATTTTAAGATTATTACCTAGGAGATGAGGTTTCCATCAGGGCTGAGTAAAAGGTCTGTTAGCGCTCACTTCGAAAAGTCGACCCGGGCTTGTTCAGCTGCCCCTGCATCCCTTAACAATATTTAAAAACGATGTTAAAGTTCTAAAATTAATGTAACACGATTATTTTTAAAAAACACTGATGCAAAGGCACATATGTCATGATTCTATAACAAGACTACATATCACTTTTAAATAAAAATTGAGTAAATAAGAAACTTGAAGTTTTAGCTTACTAACAAACTAAAATATTAATTTAGAAAAAATAAAACAGTGAATTTATGCTGTTTTTCTTGATACTAAAATGGTGCTTTTTTGATATTGAAATTGATGCACAAAGACTTATTGACAAATTTTACTTAATTAATCGGGTCTTGATACTTGTGCTTAATAAAAGCATTAAAATCACTATTCATTCTTTCAAGGTTGGGATTTTGGTCCACTTGGCTTTGTAAAAGCTCAACCTCAATTTTACTGCTGGGGACCAACCCCAAACTCTGAAGAGTTTCAAGCTTATCAACATAAGTGTCTTTGAGAATTTTAAGAATAGAAACTTTTGTACGAGGCGAACCTTGCTTATGGTAGTTAACCCACATCTCTCTCATAAGCTCATCTAGTGCCATTAAATGCTCTTCAACTACTAACTGAATATTGCCTTGCAGCTCTACATCTTTTTGCAAACGCTGGTGACTTTCTGATCTAACCAGGGAAAGGTCTCTATCCACAGTTTTTTCACTCACATTAAGCTGCTCAGCTATTTCTTCAATACTAACCTTACGCAACCATAGGCGTCTGACTTGACGACGGCGGATTTTGATTTCTTTAGATTTTTCAGATCCAGATTTAATGGCAGGCATGATAAAAGTCCCAAATGTCCCTAAATTAAAAAACTAATTGTAATATAGCATGCTACCCAAGGAGGTCGGTAATCTTTATCCCTAAAGCCCGAGCAATCTTATCAGTTGTCTTTAGTGAAGGAACTCTTCTGCCTTGCTCGATATAACCAATATAAACTGTGGTTACCCCAGTCATCTCTGCTAAATCTTCCTGTGAAAGTTTCTTTTCTGCACGGAGTTGTTTAATTTTCTTACCGAGTACTTTTGGTGTTCGTTTATAATATTTCCTCATGTGTGGCTATTATTACGACCATACTCAACAATTAACACTAACTATATGTAAGGGTTTATGCTATATTTTCTCTAGAATTTTGAGCAAATATTTACTCTAACTATTTGTCATATGAAAAAAACAAAACAGGTACTTGGATGGATAGCAGCAACGGCTATTTTAGTTATGATATCAGTACTACAAATATCGAGTGATTAC
The DNA here is from genome assembly GCA_018646985.1 of Minisyncoccota bacterium. Lineage (GTDB taxonomy): Bacteria > Patescibacteriota > Microgenomatia > UBA1400 > PJMF01 > JABBGTR01. The sequence goes on along the minus strand of JABGTR010000019.1, from coordinate 18,135 downwards.
ACCTGGGCCAAGACAATAATAAATGAAAAAGAAAAAGAAGGCTGGACTATAGTTGCTCAAGATAACAACTACTCCAGTTTAGGCAGTCCCTGGACTCTCTTTAAAACTCCTGTTTCTACAGTTTCGTTTGCAGGAGAGATTCTTAAGTTCAATGAGCAGTTTTTTTATTCAAAAAAACTAGTGACTTTTTATCAAAGCTTTGATCACACAGTTGAAGATTATTTCCATAATATATATGACTGTTACAACCAAAAAATTACTACAGTCGATCCAGATATAGACTCTAATAACTTTACTTGGGATGACTGGGAGTGGCGAGAAATAAAGTCTAACTCAATTGATAATGATTTTTATCAATATATATGTGCAAAGAATAATGGTGAAAAAAACTAAGATTACCTTAGCTAAAATGTTTGGAGTTCTTGCTACTATATCTGGAGTAATCGCCGCATTACTTATTATTGCTGGAACGATAGGTGTTTTCATGGGCGAACCATCTTTCCTTCTGGGAATAAAAGCTGTGATGGCTATGTATAGTCCCTTTAATATCGGTCACTACTTAATTGTTGTTCTCATGTTCACTCCCAGCATAATCTTTACTAAAGCAAAGCAATGGCTGATTAATAGCACAGAGAGTGAGTTTCAAAAACGAGCCAAAAAACGTGGCGAGTATCTGGTGAAGAACTTGAATAGAAATGTTCTTGAAGACAAATAATAATTAAGAATCACTACTTTTATTTAAATGATACTCTCTCCAAGGTAGGTCAAATTTCTTGTAGTGATCTATCTCAACAGGACCCGGATTATTTCGACCATTGATTATTTCAGATACCATGTCTCTTTCACAGCTATAGATATATTTTCTAGCATGAGAAGCAATCATAATATTTTTTGATTTAATGACATCTTTATCTTCATCAAACAACGTTTTTCTATTTATTTTTCTAGAGACTTTTGGCTTTGAAAGTTCAATGAGTATTTCTGGTGTTAAAGAGAAAAAGTTATCTCTCTCTAGCATGGTAGCGTCATCCATAAAGAATTTTGGCGGCAACCACCATTCAACAACAGGGCTGTCACTTGTTATGAATTTTTTTGAGCTTTTATTAATATAAATTTTCCATCTTTTTGCAAAAAAAATATTGGTGAAACCCTTATCTCCAATCCCCAAGCTCTCTATCATCATCCGTATATGAGGAGCATTCCCAAACTTAAGATCATAGTCACCATTTTTAAATGTTTCTATTAACTCTTTTTTCTCAGTATCAGAAAGATCTTGTTTTGTATCTTTAATAAATCTGTCGATATTTTTTTCAATGCCAAGACTCATTACCTGCTTAGTTAAATCAGTTCTCATTTTATTGATTGAATGTCTCATATTAGGTGCCCTCAACCACATAAAACACATAAATGCAGCTAAACTGTACTTATCGTCTTCTGTGAGTTTTTCCATGTTTTTTATTTTTGGAATAATTAGATTAATCTCTTCGGAAAGAATTGTTTCATAATCACGAAGCCAACTCTCAACATGTTGCGATAGTTCGTCATGAATTCCAGTTTTATTTGCATAATAAAAATACTCATATCCCAATCCAGCATACGACCGTGGCTTCCCGAAGCGATCATTTTCCAGGTCATAAACTTGAATGAAGTTTTTTTCATTAGAGAAATACTTTAAATAAAATTTAGGAATGAAATGTTGTTTTGCCGTTACCTGACTATTCATGAGTGTAGTATATCAATTTAATTTAGATATAAGACGAAATGAAGTCTGCTAAAATATGATCTGCGTCATGCAGTATGATATCTTCACAAAACTAGAGAAGAAATTCATATGAAAAAATTAGAATTATTGGCTCAGGCATTATGGATCGAAATGAAGCTGCTCCTTCTAGGAGAGATAATATTATGAATAAAAAGAAAAAGACAATACTTGAGGATGTCACCAATTTTTACTTATCGTCAGGTGATTACAATGGAAAACCTCTTCATGAAATTGAGGTTAATAACGAGTTTATTAAGCAAATTTTCGAATTAGTTAAAGAAGAATTAATCTATGTTAATTATGGAGATAGGCACCCTAATCCGCACATATTAGCTTTTGAGCCAGAAAGTATGAATGAACAGCTGAAAAAAATATCAATTGATGGCGTTAAACAGGCTTGCTTATATCCAACATCAAAACATTTAGAAACAGTGATCAATAAAAAAGACTATAGGGGAAAACCTTTTGAATTAATGCTTGCATTAGGTGAAGCACAGCTATCATTCAAATCATTTGATTTAACTGTCTTAGAACAATATAGAAACGATCCTCGATACGAATATGAGTGTGACGATATACATGGAAATCTATACTATAGCGAAGAATTTAGAGAAAATGGCGAGCTACATAAAAAAGACAGCGTATTTATTCAACACTTTAGCTTTTCTTACACACCAAATCTAACCAAAAGAGCTGTGGCAGTTTTTTTACGATATTTAACTGACCTTACTCCTGAACATCAGCAGCACTGGTTTAATAAAATACTTGATGACAAATACTTCTTACATCCAAGCTATGCAAAATCATCGATGGGGAGTTGGGATTTTAATGAGTCAATATTTAATGCCTTTATTGAAGAATTAAATCAGATAAACACTATGACAGATTTAATGGGCAAACCATCCTTATTCAGAAAAAAATACTCAAGAGAGACGAGACCGAAAGATTTTAGTTTTTTAATAAGACCAACCTTGAAAGAATTTAATGACTTTATTCAAACACTTGATAAATTAATGTCTGACAATCTGAACAAAGCTTTTTTTAAAGGGGACATATCTCTTCAAAGAGAAGATGACTTGGGCAATAGAAAAGTAAAAATTACAGAAAAAGGAACTATCTCGCTACTTGAAGAATGGCTGCAGAGAGTTCAGTTTCAAGGCCAAGACCCAAAAGTTGAAGCTATTAAAACGTTTAGAAAAGTTAGAAAATTGCGACAAAAACCTGCTCATGCAATAAATGAAAATGAATTTAATCAAAAGTATTTTACTCAACAGAGAAAGCTCGTTATAGAAGCTTATAAGGCAATTAGGGCTCTAAGGCTAATTTTGGCAAATCACCCTAGAGTTATAAACTACAAAGGAGTTCCTGAGTGGTTATATAAAGGTGAGATTTCAACATTTTAGCTATGCCAAAAAAACTCAAATACAACTTCATTTAAAAAACATAATTGCAAAAAAAAGAGAAGCTAGTTCCTCCATTCTTAAACCTTCAAGCTATTAAGCAATTTTACATTTTCTATATAAATACTTTTTAGTTCTCCCTCATCTTCTAAGAACCATAGTAAAGAGATAACTGCACAACCTGTCGCCCAGTGGTGAACTCTATGCTTATCAAAACCCAACTCTTCTGAAAATTGAATAATTCTTCGTATTTGTAGTTTTTTATAATTACTTCCCTTGGGTAGATCATAATAAGGATTTCGAAGATATGCCCCAAGCTCAAACTCCCTTTCACCTACAACACCCTTGGGATCAATCACTAGCCAACCTCTTTCAGAGGAAATGATATTATCATTGTGAAGATCGCCGTGAAGCAACACCTGTTCTTTTTTGTCCTTAAGCAACTCAGAGAATATCTTTTCTCCTAAATCAAATATTTTATTGGGGACTGGTCCAGAATTTGTTGGATACTTCTGTTTGTAACGCTCAAATGCTTTTGCCCAATCAGAAACAGATGGAAAAATTGATATTGAGTCATTATCAATTGGTTTGTGCAATTGACTGATAACTTGTGCGGCTAAGTGAATCTGATCTTCATCTACTTTAACCCCACTTATTGGCAATCCAGGCATAGCTCTCTCTAATAGTAAAGCTCCGTGATCAGCATCTTCTCCAATGATTTGAATTGATACTTCTGAAGAAAATCTTTTGAGTGCTTCAAGCTCTAATTTAAACTCATTGTCACCTGGAAATGCCAGTTTTAAAACTACTTTTTCTCCTCCAAATGTTTCAGCTGGACAGACATAGTTATATGACAGTTCAAATGGAGGGTATACTTTTATCTTCCATTTTTCTTGATATTTTTTAATTATCTCTGGAATTGATTTTAGCCATTGTTTCCCAGCTTCACCGTGGAGTTTAAATATCTTATTGCAAAAATCATCATTCATGAATCCAGTATATCACTTGATATTGACATATTTTGATAAATACTGTACTATTGTACTAGTACATGAATAACAAAGAATTTGATGAGCTAGTTAAAGCCTTGTTAAGTATTGAAGATAAAAAATCAATGCAAAACTTTTTGTTTGGCTTGTTAACTAAGAAAGAGCTAGAGGATCTACCTAACAGGCTACAAATCATAAAAATGCTTAAGGAAGGTATACCTCAAAGAGAAATAGCAAAAAAACTTGGTGTTGGCATTGCTACAGTAACAAGAGGCTCTAAAGAAATAGATAGAGGAACTTTTAAAAATGTATAGACAAAGAATAATATTACGAGCAGACAAAGTGTGGTGGAATCCTCAATATATTTCGGGGTAACTAGTTCTATTGATTTAGAAAATGTTTTGTTCACCCCGCCAAGCGGGGTTTTTTAATTCCCAAAGGGTAGATAATTTAATGGCAGAATTCTTGTCTCCAAAACAAGCAGTCCTGGTTCGAGTCCAGGTCTACCCACATATGAAAAAACTAACACAGTTTTTAACTAGCAATACATTATTTGAAGCTGCATTACCTTCGGTAAAAGAGCTAGTAGATTTATTGGAAAAAAAGAAAACTGATAACCAAACTATCAATCTTTTCTATGGGGAAACTTATGATGAATTTGGCATCACCATCGATTCCTTGAAATACTACTTCATTTTATCTTTCATTCACTTTCATTTAGAGAAATTAGGTTTCAAAGTTAAATCAATTGTTGTTCAAGCTGATACTGCTTCGCTAATTAATAAATCAGCTCAGGACAAAGAATTAGAACTGAACAAGCAAAAAGATCAACGATTGGAGTTACTAGAAAAGATAATGAAGACATATCATCTGCCGATAGAAACAAAACTGATGAGTGACCTATTTAAGAGCAGTCAGTATCAACAAAATATTAAATTAGTTAGTAAGTATGCCCAATCTTTAACTCAAGACAATAAGTTCTTTTTCAATTTAGAGAAAACTGTTTTAAGAAACCGTATTAAACAAGAAAGACAAACTAAGTTTAAGTATGCTCTAGAAGCAATAGCCACCTCTATGTTATTTGATATTAAAATTGGACCACCCAGAGAGCAGTTCTATGATCGAGCTCAACATTTAATGGCAGATGAACTAAAGCTAGACAAACTAGGTAGTATTTACCTCAAACCCAGCTATCCGCTGGACCAAAACTTTGCTTTCTTTTTATCAAACCCAGAAATTGAAGAATTTGGCTTAACTCCATATAAAGCAGGCAGCAACAAAATGAATGATTCTAGAATTATTCTTGGGAGAACTACCTCTAACCAACTGGGGGCAATGATAAGCAAATCTTTTGAATCTCCAAACCCCGACGTGGCCCATCCTATCTTAGATCTGTTTGTGATTGCCGATATGGCTAAGAAACTAACTAGTCAAAATCAAGATTTGCCAGACTACAGCCAAGCTAAATTATTGAATGATATTGAGGCCCTTAAAGAAAAAACTATTACCTTAGTGGATAGAAAAATATTGAGGAGATTTAAAAATGAAAACTAATCACACCAACCCACTATCACAACAAGAATATGCCCAAAAACAGGCTATTAAGAGGCGCTTGGATGAATATTATTCACTCCAGCAAAAGAAAAATGGTTTAAAGAGCTTGAATAAGATTAAACAATACTTACCAGATGACTACTCACTTTTAGCACTCAAGCGCGGCACGGCAATCGCCCATCTTGACCTTGAGCCAATCCTAGAACTTATCGCCAAAGGGGAGGAGTTTAGTGTAGTATCAGGACTCAACCCTTCTTCGCAGTTGCACCTAGGTCATAAAGTTTTATTTGATTTGCTTAAGGACCTTCAGAATCTAGGGGCTAATTTATTTATTCCTATCACCGATCTAGAAAGTTACTTCGATAATAAACAAAGTTCAGTCGAGCAAGCTAAAAAAATAACAAAAGAGAAAATTATTCCTGCTATTAAAAAATTTAATTTTGATGAAAAGAAAACTAATCTCTATTTACTTTCTGAAAGTCAAGAGATTATCAATTTCTCACTAGAACTCAGCAAGCATATTACTCCTGAAGAGGTAAAAAGAGTTTTTGGAGATGATGGCGTGGATAATGTAGGTCAAATGTTCTACCGCGGAGCCATGCAGTTAGCTCAAATCTTGCAACCTCAACTACCACAGCATGGAGGACCTAAGCACACTTTAATCCCAGTTGGAATTGATCAACACCCATATATTTTATTGGCCAGAGACATTGCTAAAAAAATTGGCATGATCCCACCTTCTGAGCTTGTTATTAAATTCCAACAAAGTTTACTTGATCCAGAAAAGAAAATGTCTGGCTCCAAACCAAAAACAGCAATTTACTTAGATGACAGTGAAGAGGAAATTAGGAAAAAAATTAATAGAGCCTACACTGGCTCTGTTTCTATTCTAGCTGACCATCGGCAGCTAGGTGGCATACCCGATATCTGTAGTGTGTTTTCGCTGCTCAATAGTCACTGTCAAGATGACGACAAAGTCAAAAAGTTAAGAGATCAATATTTATCAGGGAAGCTACTAATGAAGGATTTGAAGGCTGCAACCATTGAATTTATTGTAAAAACTCTGGAAAGATTTGCATGAAACAATTCTTAGACAAACTGTGGCCAAAGCAGAGCAACTTCAACTTATGTTCATTGGGCGTAGTGAATATGGGCTGGGATTGCTCTGCTTTGATCAGAAAACTTGATCAAATATGCGAGCAACACCTTGATAAAAGAGGAGGATGCTAAAAGGAGAAAATTATGGAAGCATATGCTGTACTATTTTTAATAGGGGCAATACTATACTTTCTTAAAAAGAAGAAAGCATTAGACAAGATGACAGACGAAGGCTCCAAAGAATTTTTAATAATGCTAGGACCTTTTCTCATGTTTATTAGTGTGTTAGCACTAATATTAAATTTACTAAGTTAAAAAAGTTAATAGAGCTGGCATCCTCCTCTCTATTTTTAAAACGCTATAATGATTAATAATAAAAGGAACCAATGTGAAAAAATATTACCCAAAAATAGAACCTTACAATACAGGCTTTTTGCAGGTCGATGATATTCATCAAATCTATTATGAAGAGTCTGGTAACCCATTGGGGAAAGCAGTTGTGTTTCTTCATGGCGGCCCAGGATTTGGAGCTTCACCTAGAGACAGAAGATTCTTTAATCCAGATAAGTATCGAATTATTATCTTTGATCAACGTGGCTGTGGTAGAAGTAAGCCTTTAGGTGAACTAGAAAACAACACGACACAGCACATCTTAGCTGACATCGAACAACTAAGAGAAGAGCTTAAACTAGATAAATGGGTTGTCTTTGGAGGTAGTTGGGGTAGCTCATTAGCTTTAGCTTATTCCCAAGAATATCCAGACAAGGTTGAAGCTTTGCTAATTCGTAGCGTCTTCACTTTACAGAATTGGGAATTTGACTGGTACTTTAAAGAGGGCATAAATAGAATTTATCCAGACTATTGGAAGAGCCTAGTTGAAAAACTAAATTCAGAGGATGATATCTTAAATGACTTGGCAGAAATTATTCTAGGAGATAATAGGGCAGCAGCTGAAAGAGTTTTGCCACCATTTGATGCAATATTCATGGCAACTTGTGATGTTAATTTGGATAAAGAAGTAAAAGAAAATCACGATATTAATGATTTTGTCTATCATTCCTATAGAGTCTTCTTTCACTATTTTTCTAATCATGGTTTTCTAGAAAGAGATGCTTTACTGAAAAATGCTGTTAAGCTTGAAAAAATACCTGTAATTATGATTCATGGCCGTGGAGATATGGTCTGTCCACTAGGTGGTGCTTATGATCTCAAACAGGTCTTACCACATTCCAAACTAGAGATTTTATCTGAAGTCGGCCACACAGCTCACCATGAAAAAATGGTTGATGCTATTATTAAAGAAACAGATAAATTGGTATCTTAAGTAATAATCAAAATGGAGCACTATGAACATCATCAGCGTCAAACCAAAAGTACTAGAAAAAATCCCAAATTTAATCCTGTTTGTTGGCAGAGCAAACATTCAAAACCCTGATGAAGAACAAATAAGCGTTTATTTAAAAACATCTTGGGAGAAACTAGCTGCTGAAATTAAGCTGGCTCAGCCAAATAAGCATCCAAGGTTAGAGATGATGTTATCAACAGTCAAAAAAGCTGATATTTCAACTTCTAAATATCCACCATCCATAGAGTCAGTTTTTAAACGAGTAGAAAAGAAAGATGAGCCTTTTAGAGTAAATCCTATCGTTGATGTGTTTACCGGTATTACTTGTGAATTAGGCGCATCCTTTGGGGCTTATGATGTTGATAGAATTGATGGGCAGATCAACTTAAGATTTTCCAAAGGAAATGAGGAGTTTTTACCCATTAATTCAACCACCACTGAACTCACTAACGAGAATGAGATTGTCTATGCTGATGATCAAAATGTTCTAGAGAGAAATTTTGTCTGGAAACAAGCTAATAAAGGCAAAATTAATCAGAACACAAGCAGCATTATCTTCTTCTGTGAACTATTTACTGATATGGGAGTGGCTGCTGTTGATGAAGCCAAGGTTACAATTGTAAAAAGATTAAAAACTCTTTTAAATGCAACTGAAGTTGAAACAGAGACAATATCTAACTAGACATAGCTTAGATGAAAAACATTGATTAATTGTTTCATCACTTCCACAAACTCCTCGACTAAAGAGTTCGAATGGGTTAAACTAGGGGTCACCAATACGGGGCAGCGTTCAAAAACGCGCCCGTTTTTGAACGCTGCCCTAGACATCCATCCCCCAACTAAAGTAGGATGAAAATACACATGCACCTCCGCTCTCTTCATTTTTTTAAATTTACCAAATACTCTCGCATCACAGAAGTATTGGCCCTAAATAACGTTTTGTATTGGGGAGGAGATACCTTCGTATCAGTTGTATTAGCTTTATTTGTAACTCAATATATCACTGATTCCTCTGCTAGTAGTGTCGGCATTGCCTACATGATTTATCGCCTATCCTCGTCTCTTTCAACTGCGAGCATCGGTAAATTTCTTGATAAACACAAAGGCTACATCGATGAAATTTGGGCTCTATTTTTTGCTAGCATTGTGGCTGGTCTATCCTATATTGCTCTCAGCTTTGCCACAGAGCTCTGGCATCTCTACTTAAGTATGGCTATCTTGGGAGTCTGCAGATCATTCGATAACAACTCCTGGACCATACTCTTTTACTCACATATGGAAGAAAGCAAAAGAGGCAGGATTATCGGAGCTAACGATGCAATTTATGGAGTTGCCATGGGGGCAATGGCTGCTTTATCTGGATTTGTCGGTGAAATCTATGGTTTTAGAGTGGTAATTCTAGTTGCAGGCTTACTAATGCTTGTTGGTGGCTTCCCAGTTTTATCACTGAGATCAGAAAAGAAAATTTAGTTTCCTTTACTCTTCAAACCCAGCCAAGCATTCGTCTTTGTCTTCACCAGTCAGCATATTGCAAACTTGCTTCAAGTTTTGAGTGCCCTGTTTCATCTGCTCTACCATCGCGTTCATGTCAGTGAACTCAACATCTGTGGGAGGAACAAACATTTTCTGATCAACCCTCCAGTTTTCACATTTAAACTCATAATCTTGATTAGACATTTCTTGATAATCATTATCCGATTCATTTATGTCTTCGGGATTATATCCTTCCATCTCCCCTGGCTCTCCCTGATCCATCTCATCGATTTTGGCTTTCATTCCTTGTTTAGTGACTGGATTCCAAGAGTACACCCACTCTTCATCACTGATACTAAACATCTGTTGAGCTAGTTGATCCTCCATAGCTGCCATTTCAAACTCAGATCGAGATTTATCACCAGCTACGTAGACAACTCCTTCTCCTTGATCAAGGGCAGTCCAAGTGCATTTTTGATTTTTATTAAAACCCATCAAATCCTTAACGTTACCAGTAAAACTACCACCATTTTTTTCTTCTTGTTTGGCTACCACCGGAGATTCTTCCTTAGTCGTGGCTGCTTGATTGTCTGTTTTATTGCAAGCTGAAAAAGCTAATCCGCTTAAAATAACTATTAATGTGGGGAGAATAATTTTTTGCATTTTGGACCCTTAATTTTCTTTCGGACCCTGCTTTTTGTAAAAAAGTAGCTGGTACGAAATATGCTATGTATATAATAAAATTTAGCTGGTACAAAAAGTACCATGCACATAATTTACATTATACCGAATACAACCAGTTTGGTGATATAGTAAATAAGAGTATTTTGAATTTAACAAAGGAGATTTTATGATTTGTAATAAAAAATGTTGTCTTTTAGACAAGATGGCTGGAAAAGAAGCAGTGGCTCTTATTTCTAAAGTTGAGAAACCTTTTAAGGATCTCCCTCATCTTCCACAGTCATTAATAGACTTCTTTGTTGCTATTACTCCGTGGGGAATAGGATTGGGAGGATTCTTTAGCGTCACTGGTGCAATTACAAATCTTAGATTTGGTCTAGGAATGAATCCAATCAGTAAGTTTGTTGGTTTTTATACCGGAATTAATCCCCTCTACTTTTTTCTGACTGCAGCTCTCCAACTCATCACAGCTCTAATTGCCTTCAAAGCTTTTAGTTTGCTGCGAGAAAGAGAAATTAATGGTTGGATCTATTTGTTTTGGTCAAATGCAATTGCGGTCCTATCATCTATTGTCAGCTTTATATTCTTGGGAGGATCTGGAGTAGGTCTACTGATCGGTGCCCTCATTGGCTACTATTTCTTATTTGAAATAAAGCCAGCTTATGAGGTTAAAAAAGAAAAAGTAGCTGAAGATTAGCTACGAGGTCTAGCGATTACCAACAAGGCAGTCTTCTGCCATGAGTTAACCGTATATAGGATGACCACTTCTCTTAATTGTGACAAGTGATTAGCAAGCTGCTCTAAGCCAATTGCCTGAATCTCGACGACTGCATAGCGGTACCAACCATCATTGCTACCGATCACGAATATTTCATCTCCAAGCTGAGCTTGCTGAAGATTGTATAGACTGTAGTCTTTATTCAAACCCTGAATAACAATTGGTCGGCCGCTGCCAATCCCAGCTGAACTTTCAAGGTGAATTGCTGGTGCTTCTAAGCTAATCAAGGGTAACGTGATTGCTTGACCACGCTTGACAGAAGTATCAATTCCGATATCAGTGCTTTTAATTCTGACTATCTCCATACCTCTAGCAAGATTGATTTGAGGGATGCCTGCCTGGATCTGAGCTGGATAAAAAGCCATCATTAGCCCTAGTCCTAAACCCAACCCCAAGCCAGAAGTTAGAACTAAATAAAATCTTTTGAAAAAACTGAGCATGAGTTTATTATATCAAACTATACTATTTAATTGATATATTAATAATAATTAAATCACCATGATTCTTTTTCTAATGATTGTTACAATATAAATAGTGAAAAAATATATTGTTTTCGCCACTCTTATTACTGCCACCATCGTTCTTCCCATAGGTTGGTTGCTAGGTGATTCACTTGGACTTTCCTTTATTGCTCAAGAAAATAGTCTTATTTCTCCCTTTGTTGATCAAGCTAAAGAAAAAAGGCTACCCCTACTCAAATATGGCATTGAGAACTTGCAAAACTATGACTTTCAGCCTAGCTCAATAGCAGTAAAAGAAATAATCGGTGGTACCGCTGACTACAGCAGCTATCTATTCTCCTATCAAACTTTAGAAAAAACTATGACTGGACAACTAAATGTACCCTCAACAGTTCAACCTGAGGATGGCTACCCGATAGTAATTATGCTGCGTGGCTGGGTACCAGCAGAGACTTACATTACTGGAGCTGGTACTAAATCAGCCGCAGCTGTTTTTGCTGAAAATGGCTATGTCACACTGGCTCCTGATTTCTTTGGTTTTGGTGGGAGTGATGTTGAATCAACTGATACTTGGGAAGCTAGATTTCAAAAGCCGATCAGTGTGGTCGAGCTCCTGGAAACTATTAACAATAATCCCCGAATCAAGATCGATGAAGAGAATATAAAACTAAGTAATGAAAGTGATGATAAACACATCTGGGCTCATAGTAATGGTGGACAAGTAGCTTTAACTGCTCTGGAGATCTCTGATGAATCGATCAAGACTACACTCTGGGCGCCAGTGACAGCCCCATTTCCTTACTCAATTTTATTTTTCAGTGATGAGCATGATGATGAGGGTAGTGAGATGCGAAAATGGCTCAGTTTGTTTGAAGAAAGCTACAATGTGAGTGATTTCACGATGACTCAACATCTGAACCAGCTCCAAGGATCAATTCAGATCCATCAAGGTACAGCTGATGATGCGGTGCCAGTAGCTTGGAATGATGAGTTTGTGGAAAAGATAGAGCTAGAAAATGAAAAGCGATCAGAGTCTACTGATTCTGCCAAACTAGATCCAATTGAAATCAATTACTTCAAATATTCAGGTGCTAATCATAATCTTCAACCAGGCTGGAACACTGCTATCCAAAGAGACCTAGTCTTCTTCAACTCTCCCTAGCTTGACTAAATGAACTAGATTGATACAATCATCTTTTAATTTTTATAAGAATAGATTATTTTTATGGGTAGTGAATATTCAAACTCACCACAAAGATTTGGGAGCAAAGATCTTTCTAGAGCAGAAGCACGAGATGCGGCCGATATCAAGTTGTCAATTAAAGAAGGCCAAGCTGATTTAATGGGACGCTATGAAGAGGTCCGTGAAAAAATAGCAGACAACCTTCATCGAGAAAGTCCCCAAGAAATAATTGATGTTTTAACTACTGCTAGCGAGATGCCTACTCAACACTCTATTCCACATATACGTAGACTACTCAGTTCAATTGTCTTTAGAACTGATCTTCAAATGACTCCTGATCCAGAGTTAGTGCAAGCTCATATTTTAGAAAAAATACAAGACCACCTAATATTCTTTTTAGAAGGAGTTTTGGAGATTGGCTTAATAACACTCTCTACCAATGGTCTTTTTCAAAATAGATTATATGAGTTATTAATGGAGCCATTCTATACTGTTTCCCAAGTCAAAAATCATGATGGAACTGTCAAGAAAGAGTTCCCACCTATCTGGGATACTCTAGCTGATGTAGCTCCAGAGAAACTGCAAAGAATTAGTTATTTAATTTTAAAACTTGCTTCAGCAGCTGAGACAATGATAGTTGGTTACCCCAATACTTATGTAGATGATCAAGGCAATTTTGGAGAATGGATTATTGATCTTGCTGGAGAAAACTTTTTAGATAGATATCCGGAAGGAAGAGTAAATCCCAACCAATCCTTGGATCATAAATATATTTCTAAATTGCTGAAAGCAACTAAGGGTATCTATGAAGAAAAGAACAAACCTGAAGAACGATATTCAAGATTTGAGCCTGACCTTATCCCCCACCTCCACCTTCTCTAACTCCTGCCCGTGGTAATTTTCTATCTTTTCAATTTTACGATTCATTTGCTTAAATCTAGTCCCAGTCAAATCATCATATGATTTTTTAAGGGTTTCAATTGAACGCCCATACTTGCCAAACTGATCTTTAAACTTACTCCATTCTTGAGTAAATGAATCAATATAACCAATCACCTCCCGCAGCTTGTCCTCGAGCATAAAATTGCGGTAACTCTCCATGATAGTGCGCGCCACAATAATAAAAGTAAAAGGAGAAACAATAATCACCCGTTTTTCCAAAGCCTCATCCACCACATCAGATAGCTTCTGGTTAATAAATGAAAACACCATCTCATTAGGCACAAACATAATCGCATAATCTAAAGTATTCTGCTCTGGGCTAATGTACTCCGCCACTTTATTAATTTTGATCTTTAAATCACGCTTAAATTGAAGTAAGTGCTCATTCTTGCCCTTCTTTGTTTCTGCAGTCGCCATTTTTTGGATCTCAGAATAAGGAAACTTAACGTCTACTGGCACAACGCGATTGTTTGGTAGCAACAAAGTGATATCAGGCTTAAGATTTGAACTCCCCAAAGACACCTGACGCTGAAAATGAACTCCCTCTATCAAACCCTGAGAAAGAAGTAAGTCTTCAATAATTCGCTCTCCCCAAGCCCCGCGAGTTTGATTGTTAGAGAGAACTTTAGCTAATTGAGAAGTGGAAGTCTCTAGCTCTTTAGTTAGTTTACGATGCTCGTCTATCTGAGTGGTTAATTTATCAAATTTCTGGTTGCGATCTTTATCAATCATCCTAGTTTCTCGCTGCCGTTCAGACAAATCCTCTTGAAGCTGCTTAATTAATTTCTCGATCACCTGCTGCTTATTCTCCAGATCAATTTTTATAGCCTCTTTTTCACCCTCCAGAACTTGCTTGCTCTGCTCGGCAATTTTAGTAGTACTCAGGCTAAAAACCTTATGGACTAAGTTCTCCACCTCCTGCTCTGAGTTATTTTTAGAAAGCTTCTTCTGCAACAACATGTAGAGAGTAATAAAACCAAAAATAATGACACCTAAAACTAGTAATAAATCAATTGACATAGTTAGAGTATACTTGATTTAGGAAAATGCAAAAGGCTAAATCTAGAATTAAAACCAGCAAGAAACCCCAGCGAAAGATTAAAACTCCTCAACTTCATTTTTCTACTGGATTATCTAAAAAATACCTCAAGCATTTGCCATTATTACTTTTAAGCATGCCTTTTTACACCGGTGCTTATTATATTTTTATTAACATTCATCCAGATAAAATCAAACACTTTCTAATTCCCAACACCTACTTGCCGCTACAACTGGTTTTATTTGGTGGGAATTTCTTCTTGTTTAGCTATTTACTACTTAATACTAGGCGTGGATTTGGAATTAGCCTATTTATTGCTTTAACTTTATTTCTAAAATTCCAACTGATCACCAACTACTTAACGGTAGCAATCGTATTGGCAACTATTGGCTTAGTAATAGAGCTAGCAATCTCTTTGTTAAAAAAAGATTGATTTAGTTTGATATAATTGAATCAATGCAAACATCTAGTAAAAAACTTTCTAAAAAAAATCAGCAAAATATTACTGAACAATTCATCACTCTTCTATCAGACTTACGACATCCTGATGAGTGTGAGTACTTCTTCAAATCTTTTTTAACTAAAACTGAGCAAAGTGTTTTTGCCAAAAGACTGGGAATTGTTTGGATGCTGCACCAGCAAGAATCTTATAAAGATATTAAAAAGAAACTTAAAGTTTCGAGTGCTACCATTTCCTCAATAGCAGGACAAATGGATGATAAAGGAACTCAATTAATAGTTGATAAACTTAGAGTCGATGACTGGGCCGGAAGATGGACGAAAAAAATCATGGGCTTTTTTCAAGCTAAGTCCTAAGCTAAGATAGAGTCATGTCTAGCAATACTTTTTATCTGACCACCACCCTCCCCTATGTCAACGCCGCGCCCCACATCGGTTTTGCCCTAGAAATTGTGGCCGCAGACGTGATCGCTCGCTATCAACGCCTTTTAGGCAAAGAAGTGATTTTTAATACTGGCACAGATGAACATGGTCAAAAAATTTATCAAAAAGCATTGGAGAATAATCAAGATCCTCAGGCCTATGCCGATGAATATGCGGCTAAGTTTGATGACTTAAAGAAGATATTAAGCTTAAGCTACGATCACTTTGTTAGAACTACCAACTTAGATCATAAAGCAGCCGCTCAAGAATTTTGGAAGCGCTGCGATACTAATGGCTATATCTATAAGAATGAATACAAAACTAAATACTGCGTCGGCTGTGAGCTAGAAAAAACTGACTCAGATCTAGAAGATGGCAGGTGTCCACTTCACCGACACTCTGAGCTAGAGATTAGAGAAGAAGAAAATTACTTTTTTAAATTCTCAGCTTTCCAAAAACAACTTCTAGACCTTTATGAGAAAAATCCTGAGTTTGTAAAACCAGTTGGCAAGCAAAAAGAGATTACCAGTTTTGTTAAGGGAGACTTAAAAGACTTTAGTATTTCTCGTCTGAGAGAAAAAATGCCTTGGGGAGTGTCTGTGCCAGGCGATGACAAGCACGTCATGTATGTTTGGTTTGATGCGCTGGTCAACTATATCTCTACCCTAGGATGGCCCAATGATCAAGAAAAATTTGATAAATTCTGGCCAGTGATTCAACTGGCAGGCAAAGATAATCTTCGCCAACAGTCTGCGATGTGGCAAGCAATGCTAATGGCTGCAGACCTACCCAACTCAAAAAAAATTCTGATTAACGGTTTTATTGGTGTTGATGGACAAAAAATGAGCAAGTCCCTGGGAAACGTAATTGCCCCCAGTGAATTAGTCAATAAATATGGAGTAGATGCTGCCAGATACTTAATCATGAACTTGGGACCATTCGGCGAAGATATGGATGTGAGCTGGAAAAAATTGGACGAAGTGTATACCGCTGATCTAT
Source organism: Minisyncoccota bacterium (assembly GCA_018646985.1). GTDB lineage: Bacteria > Patescibacteriota > Microgenomatia > UBA1400 > PJMF01 > JABBGTR01. The sequence continues at coordinate 1,549 of JABGTR010000019.1, read as the reverse complement.
CCAACGGCCTAGGCAATCTTTGTTCTAGAGTAGCTAAGATGTGTGAAAAGGCAGAAATTATCGGAGAAGAATTTAATCAATTAAATAATGATTTCAGTGAATTGATGGATAATTATGACTTGGGTAAAGGATTAAGCTTAATAAATAATCAAGTGTCTGCCGCTGATCAATACCTAAGTGAGAATACTCCTTGGAAAAAAGAAGGTGATGAGCAAAAAAAGATACTCGTAGAAGCAGTCAAAAAAATTCAATCTATTTCTTATCACCTTCAACCTTTCATGCCGGAGACTGCTGAGAAAATTTTAGCTCACTTTAGTCAATCAAAGATTACCGCCCTAAAACCACTTTTTCCTAGATTAACCTAAACTATGATTTTCGATACTCACTGCCACTACAATTTGTCGCCTTTATATGAAAATTGGGAAGAACACTGGCGAAAAGCTCAAAAACACGGGGTAAAACAGGCTTTAATTCCAAGTTCTAATATGGAGACTAGTCGTAGAGCGATTGAGATAGCTAGAGAAGATAAAAATCTTTATGCCGCGATTGGCATCCACCCCAATGAGTACAATAAAATTTCTGCCGCTGATCTACCCACCTATATCTATGAGCACGCTGCTTCATTAGCCATGATGCACGACAATAAAAATGTGATTGCGATTGGTGAAACTGGCTTAGATTACTATCGATTGAAAGATGATGAGCGAGAACTGGCTATCAGCAATCAAAGAGAAGGTCTGAAGATGCACATTCAGCTAGCTAATGAATTTGAAAAAATCCTGATTATTCACGCTCGCGATAAAGGTGGTAATAAAGATAAAAATAACCAAGCCTACCAAGATATTTTAGAAATTGTTAAAAATAATTATCAATTTAAGAAACCATTTATTCTGCACTGCGTGTCTGGACCACAGGATTATATTAAAGAAATGCTTGAGCTGGGAGCTTATGTGGGTGTAGGTGGAAATGTGACTTATCCTAATGCTGATGAGCTGCGGGAGATAGTGAAGCTAGTGCCTGAAGATAAACTTTTACTCGAGACAGATGCTCCTTATTTACCTCCTCAGGAATTCCGCGGTCAAACTTGCGAGCCGTGGATGATTGGTAAGACAGCAGAGTATTTAAAAGCTGAAGGAATAATTAGTGCTGACTACAAAAATCTGCTCCCTTACTAAATTCCCCGCATTTATTTCTTTTTTCACCTCTACTCCTGTACAATACTTTCTCAATGGTAAAAAAATACTTTCGCCGCCATCCCATCCGAACTAAGCGTGCCTTAGAAATCCTGCCGGGATTCGTCTCTTGGTCACTAATTCTATTCCCATTTTGGGGTTCATTTGTATTCCCCACCATGGTGGCTTACTACGTCATTACCTTTGCAGTTTATTGGTTATACAGATCATGGACAGTGGCTATTCTCTCGATCATGGCTCATTTTAAGATCAAAGCCACCAAACAATTCGACTGGATATCAGATCTTAAGCGACAATTTCCTAAAAAATGGAAAACCATCCACCATATTATTATTATTCCTACCTACGAAGAGCCA
>JABGTR010000043.1 GCA_018646985.1 Minisyncoccota bacterium | reverse complement strand
CGGGCTGCTTTTTTAGTTAAGTGAGCTTTTTTAGCTACGATATTAATTAGTTGTGATTTGGTCATATTGTTCTTTCCAAACAGATATATTAATTATTATTTTACCGCTCATCACCGGTTTTGCGGTTTATGTGAGTGTAGCCTTTTTTGCCGATGTGTCAAGTAGTGTGAAATAGCTATTCCGATGGAATCGAAGCCAATATCTATGATTGTGGCTGTTCTTCCTGGGATAAAGGATTGATGAAATTCATCTGTAAGAGCATATGTAAAAGTAAGTAGGAGAGGGGCAATTATCGATTTTTTATTAATTCGCCAGATTAAAAAGTATAGCACTGCGTAAACAAAGACGTGGGCGCTCTGCTTAAGAATAAGGTCTATGAGTGGATAAGAAGCTCCTGGTAGGGTGCTTTGATCTGAAAGGAAGAAGATTAGTCCTGCCCAAACTATAGGTGGAATATAGGTGTTAAGTAGCTGGGGGACGCGATGATATTTTTTCATGAATTTTCCAGCTACTACTAAATACTAGGCATGATCCTCCCAGTATAACACTCAGGATGGCTGTTTTTGGAGGTTTTTTTACAGTCAAAGTTACTTTTTTATTTGGAACTGATGATGCTGTTGAGTCATAACTTAGAATAAGCCGTTGGGGAGAGTTGGGTAATGTTGGTGGGTTGGGAGGGGTGAGTTTAGCAGGCAGAGTTGGTGTGTCTGCAGTGTGAGGCAAAGGAGTTGGGCTAGAGCTGATGCTAGAAGTTAAGATAGGAACATCTGTTTGGCAGGCATCATACTTAATATCTTGTAAATTTTCTCCAAGTTCATTTTCTAAGTTGAATTCGTCACCACTGTTGTTGAGTAAACTTCCTGACCAGTAAATAATTTGTGCTGCTTCGGCAGCAATGCTGGTATTAAGCAGGCGAGTTTGATTGCTGATATCACGTATCTTCCAGTTGGAGATTGAGTGTGGTTGGCTATCTGAGTTGTAAAGTTTAAGCCATTCTTTTTCTCCATTGCCAGGACAAGCTAAAAATTCTGAGATGGTGATGAATTCATGAAATGAAGTATCTGTGGGTGACGGGCTGGGTGTGGGGAGAGGGGTAATTGTAGGTGATGGATTGGGAAATATATTGGATATATTTTTAGTAGGCTGAGTCAGCTCAAAAATTCCAGCATTGTTTCTAGACCAACTCCAGTCGGTTTCAGATTTTTCATAGCTCATTTGATCAATAATCTCAGCTACTGAATTTTTTAGAATGACGCTATCAGCAGAGTTATTGAGTTTAGCTGAAGAGAGCTCGATGACTAGATAATCCTGTGGAGATAAGGCTTGATTCTCGATAATAGCAATGACTGAAGGAGAGCTGAGAAGATCTTCTAGAAGCCAATTAGTGAGGTCAATTTCTTGATCTGATGGGTTATAAAGCTCAATCCACTCATTGCCCTGTTCTGGGGCAGGAAAAACCTCATTGATGATGATCTGAGCTTGAGCATCACTGCTGGCTAACAAAAAGAATAAAAAACTAATCAGAATAGTAATCATTTTCACAACTGACAGTAAAACAGGTCAAGCCTACCAGAAGTGTAGTGGAATTAAAATTAGTAGCTATTTACCGCGCAAGTGGCGCTTAGTTTTGTGCTTAATTTTGGGATATTTTTTAACATTGGTAGTTTTTTTAAGCTTAATAATGAGGAAAGTAATAGTAGTTCCTAAAAGAATGAGACTAAATAAAGATATTACTTCAGGTAAATAGAAAATAATTATTCTCCCCTCTCCCTTATTTATTTCCCAAAGATTAGCCCAGTTATTTAGACGATGATGAGATAGTAGTTTTAACTCATCAACCTCAAGGCCAATCCACAAGTCGTCATAAGATTGATCAATTCCCAAGTAACATTTTTCTTGTTTACATCTAAAATTAATAAGATGGGTGGAGTCAAATAGGATAATATCTGACCTGATTTCTAATTGATCATTGTTAAGAGGGGTTAGTTTGTCTTTAAAAATACTAAGTTTGGACATCTGTTCAAGGGGAAATGGAGCTATTTTAATGCCATTGATTTCATCAATATTTAATTTTCCAAATGACCTGGTTTCCCAATTTAAATAATGTCTTGAGTTTGGATCTTCAGAAACTTGATGTAGAGTTAGAAAAATATCAAAAGACCCATTTGGCATCAGATAAGCTTCTGGTGAAACACCTGAGACGGAGTAATTAATAAAAAATTTGGTGCTCCGACCTTGATAATTATGACCGCTAATATTCATTAAATAAGAATATGCAGGCGACATATAATTAAAGCTGTAACTATTACAACTTACAGCATAAGCATCTGCTTGGTAAGTAATTTTTCCGTTATCGTATTTAGTGACTATTTGACCGGACTCATCAGCTGAACAATTAACTGAAGGATTTTGTGATAGGTCTAATGGAATATGAGGGAACTCGCTAATTAAGTTGATTTGATCAAGATTTTTAACTTGTAAATCTATCCCTGCCTGTAACTGTTGCCAGTTTAGATCAAGATCAAGTTTGGGAGTAATTTCTAGATTGGGATTAGTTAACTCATCTTTATGTGAAAATACCATGTCATCACTTTTTTCTGTATAAGAAACTGAGATAGGTTGGTTTTTCTCTAATGAAATAACTGGGGTGGCAGTTTTACCTTGGTCAATAATAATTCCCATTTTATTAAAGAAAACAATGATAGTTGAATAATCTTCTGATACTTTAAACTCAAAATCATTTAACTTTGGTAGGATAATTGTTTTGTCTGAGAGATCAATTTTATTAGTAGGAAATTCAACCTTAACTTTCTGATCTTTGTAGCTAATATTTATTGGGGTAAAGTAATGCTCATCTTTGAGTCCTGGTAGCTTTAGGTGATAGTCTTGTTTTTGAACATTAGTGCTAATTTGAGTTTGGTTATCTCCTATTGAAACATTGCTTGCTTCTTTACTCATCAAGTTAGCAAAGGGATAGATAAGAGAGGCCTCATCTCCATCAGTTAGCAGGTAGTCATCATGTTGACTATATACATAATCTTTCCTGATTCTGTCGGTGTCAGCAGAAAGAGGAGTAATTTGGGTAGGAATTAAAAGCTGACTATCTTGATTTGAGGTTTGTTTTTGATAAATAGTTATAAAATCTTGCTCCCAGATTTTTTCTAATCCAGCTGCTATAGCAAGCTGATGGTCAAGGTTATAGTTGTGGTTCAGGCCCGGTTCTATCTTAGTTTCATCAATGATGAGTAAATCAACTTCATATTTATCTAAGATTTTTATAAATTGATCTGAGTTTTTAGTATCAAGAGCGTATTTGAGTTCATGATAGAAAAAATCAGATGTTTCAACCCATCGATCTGAATCACGATTTAAAAATGGTTGAGGAAAACCAAAAAAGTAGAAGCCCATTCCTTGATAACCATTGCCAGGCTTTAAAAAAGACCAGTCATAATATTCCCATCCCGCATGTGAGCGTTGAGGGAGTTGTAAAATACGCAAATCCTCATCCTTTGCCTGGAGATATTCGAACATATCCCAATATTGAGTAGGATACTCAATTCTAAGTTTTTCACTAATGAAGTGACCTTGAAATGATGGCCAAGCCTGGTAAGCAATGCTTAAGTTCAGAATTGTTAAGAAGGAGATAATTAAAAATTTATTTTTAATTAATCCAACCGTAACTTCAATTGTTTTAACAAATAATAGTACCGATACAAATGAATACAGAATAGAAAATTTAGTGAAAGGATTACGGAAGACTTCTAAGAATGATTCTGATTGAAATAATTTATTAATTAGGACCTCGGTTGGTAAAAGTTCAATCCAAACAAAAGCTATTGAAAAAAGATAGAAAATTATCACTCCCCACCTTTTTAAACCCTGCTTTCTGTCGATGATGGTGAGTAGCAATCCTAGAATAGTAATAGTACCTAAGGCATACATTATGGATAAGGTGAGTGGTTGTTGAAGATGAGGCAGCCATTCATTAAAAATCAATTCATGTTGTGAGTCTGTAAATGAGTAGTCTTTCCAGGTAAATAGATAATGTGTTCCTCTGAGAAAGTTGGATATATTCCCCGCTTCTTTGATGCTCCAGAGTGATTCTGGTCCAAAAACCTGATTTTCATGGCTTTCCTGCACATAGCTTGAATTGTGTAGACCGTAATATAAGTTGGGCAGAATCCAATAAAAATTTACTAATAAGGTTATTAAACCAATCAGAAAGCTAAACCTAAAAGCAGCCCAAACCTGCGCCTTATCTAATTTGAGAAAGAATGAGTAGAGAAGGGAGAATAATACTCCCAGATAGAAAATAGCTGAGGTATGACCACTAGGGGCTATTAATAGCTGAACTAAAATAAATATTAAAATGTTCTTAATATTGAATTGCTTGTGAAGACGTTGAATGATGAGTAATAAAAAAGGGAAAAAAGCGAACTGAGCCATGAAGACTTCAAAGCTAATATAAAATTGTTGGAGAGTAACGACATGGAGGAGATATAAAACTCCCCCCAGGCTTGCTAGCCATTTTTTTAAACTGATGGATTTATTCTGCAGCCAATGTTTGCTGAGGTAGAGATAAACTCCAATCCCACCAATAAGATAAGTAGAGAAAATGTAGGTATACCGAACTAAATTGTCTGGTAGTAGAGTCTTAAATAACCAAATAATTGGCAAGCGAGATATTTCAGAAAGGTGAGCTAAAGCAGCTGGTGCACCTAGTCCTTGATGTTCTAGCCAGGAGCCAAAGAAAACCTGTTTAGCATATCTTCCTAGGTCAAATTCAGCATGAGTATTATCCCAGCCTGAATAGTAGGTGTTAGGCTCGATATTTTGAAAGGCAATGATAAGGGCAATGGAGATAATTACTAGCAGTGGAAGGTTTGATTTTAATTGGTGAAGTAATTTGGCTAAGTAACTTTTCATGAATTACATTTATTTTAGCGCAAATTACCTTGGGAAGGGCGACTGCTTGTGGCAGCCGCCCTTCGAAGGAATACAGGTTATTGATTAAGGCGTTCTTATGGTTGGACAGCATTGCTGTAGACTAGCTCGCGACCATTTTCGACAGTGTCGAGTTCAATGGTGATCGTTTTGTGATTGAAATCAATCGCGATCACGTATGAATATTTACAACCTGAATTGCCGCAGTTATCAGCATTGGCACGAAGATTTCCATGGCCATTAGCCAGGTCTTCGCTCAGGTGAATGGCGCTGTAGAAACCACTCCAAGCAGGGTTAACCGGATAGCGGATCAGGTGCAAACGCCCAGGATGTTCGGTGAAGAACTCCATAACGGTGTTGCGATCTGTGCTATTACCAGCTTCTTCGGCGTAAAGACAGCGAGCAACAAATGTGTAATTCGTGTCATCAGCAGCCTTTGTTTCTATGCTCAGCTCAAGTTGTTCCATAACAGCAACAGCTTGGGGATACGTCATTTTAACGTAGCCACCCTCAGGACAGATTTTGGTAGCGGTTTCATTTTCCAGCAAGAAGCTATTTCCCGCGTGGGGAACAGCACTCTTATTGGCTTGAAACTCAGCCAATTCCTTGTCATTGAGTTGGTCAGCATCGTAACCGATGACGCCTGAATCGGCGTACATCCAGCATGAATCTGGGGCATTTTCATCGCACTCATTGTCTTGGACAACGCCACCCCCCCAGCGGACCGGGGATGATTCTTCGGGGAAGCCGCTGATCGTAATCAGGCCTCCCGCAAAGGTTTGGGGTTGTCAAAGGTGTCGGTTTCAGCAGCGGGTGCTGCTGATTCTTCTTCCCGGGCAGCGGGTGCAGCAGTAGCTGAAGGAATCGTTGCGGGGGCAGGAATTTCCTGCCACTGTCCATTGCTGGGATTACATCGAAAGCCTGGATATTTATCCTGGTTTTCTTCTTTTTTGCAATCTTCTTCAGCAGCGGGTTCTTCGGCAGCTAAAACAGGTTTAGCCATTACCAAAGTAGCGACTGTTATTAAAGATAAAGCGATGTATTTATTTAGTTTCATAAGTATCCTTTTTTATGCAAATAGATTTACTTTTATATAGTTAGGTGAGATTATAGCAAATAACATCCTAATGTCAATAGTTATAAGATACTAAGTCTGGAAATTGCTTCTGTTTAAGTTACCCAAAAATTATTTTAATAATTATTTAATCTTTTATTGATAAGCTAATGAAATGCAGTTGGCTTTGATCGTGGAAGACGATAGTGAATTGGCTCAAGCCCTTAAGTCATCACTGACTAAGGAAGGATTAAAGGTTGATCTGGCTAAAAACTTGAGAATAGCCAGCATCTTAGTTGCACAGTATCAATATAACCTAGTAATTTTAGATAGAGTCTTACCAGACGGTGATGGGATAGATTTAGTGGAGAGAATACTTGAAATTAATTATCAGGCTAGAATACTAGTCTTATCTACCGAATCATCGGTAAATCAGCGTATTAGGGGGTTTAGACTTGGTGTAGATGAATATTTAAGCAAGCCATTTTCTTCTCAAGAGTTAAGGCTCAGGGTTAGGAATCTACTCTCTAGGCAGAAGATTGAGTTATCTGAGGCAATTTATTGTAATGGGATTATGCTCTTTCCCAAGACATGCAGCCTGGTGGTAGATGGAAGCTGGAGTAAGATTCGGTCCAAAGAGTCTCAGATACTAGCTTGCTTAATTTATCATCAAAATTTTGTAGTCACTGATGAGTTGTTACTAGATTTTGTCTGGGGGTATACGGGTCGAGTGCCATCTCATCGTTCTATCTCTGTTTATATTAGGAGAATCAGGACTTACTTGGGTAAGAGATCTGGACAACTCAAGACAGTTCGAGGGGTAGGTTATTGTCTTTCTTGAGATAAAGGTAACATCCAGGTCATGGTTGTTCCTTGATGTTTTTTACTTTTAACATTGATCCTGCCCTGAAAGTGTTCTTCAATAACTTTCCTGACCCAAGTTAAACCAGTCCCAGTCCCTGATGATTTCAGGCTGTAGCCATCAGCAAACATAAGTGATTTTTCTAGCCAATTCATGCCTTGTCCACCGTCAGTAAAGGATAATTGAAGCTGATTCTTGATCACTTTCCCCATGACTACAATAACCCTGTTTTTACCAGGGCTAAGGCTAATGTATGACTCAATGGCATTTTTTAAAGTGCAGATAACAGCTTCTTGAAAATAAAATCTACTGCCATGAAGTCTGGTTTGTTGTGGAAAGTTGAGGTGGCTATTAATTATTACCTCTGGGGAGTTGTGTTTAGCTAGTCGTAGAGCTTCTTTAAGGAAGGGTTTGATAAAAAATGATTTTTTGGAGTTAAGAAGTTGAGGTTTTTGGAATAATTCTTTGAGTCTATAAGCACTATTAAGTGCTTGTTGAACATAGGGAGTTTGAGCAATATGGCGATGTTCTTGAGCTAGCTCGAGGTTAATGACTAGGCTAGAAAGGGGAGTGATAGCTGCATGACGGAAGGCTTGTCCATAGTGAAGGTGTTCTAAGCTCATGTTTTTTAGCTTAGCAAATTAAGATTAAGAAAATATTAAAAATTTTGAAAAGCAGTTTTTACTCAAGTAAGTGGTATACTAATGTTTCTTAACATCTATTAAGATTGCCCTGTAGTGAAATGGCATCACCACACACTCTGAATGTGTTATTTTAGGTTCGAATCCTAACAGGGCAT
>JABGTR010000041.1 GCA_018646985.1 Minisyncoccota bacterium | reverse complement strand
CAACAATAAATAAAACAGACGGCAGTAGCCGTCTTTTTTATTTATAGCTGTGATTAAACTCCGATGTCTTTGAATCTGAGTTGCTTGTAATTACCTAAAAATATCCATCTTCGTAAATGTTTTTTTTCTGCTCATCAGTTAATATATCAATAAACTCATTAGAAGCATTAAATTTAGGTTGTTGATTAATAATGGGGAAAACAAACCTCTTCTGCCCTATAATCCAGGTTCGGATGTCGTCCCACATTCATAACACCCCTAAGTATTCCTATTGTTATCTCCAAACATTTCATGGATCAAAACTGTTGTAGTTACCGCTAAGAAATAAAATAACAATTCCTCAAAAGGTACGCTAAATTTGCCAGCGGTAATATAAGCTAAGTGATAGCCTTGATCAAAATACCAGTGACCCAACTCTAAAGCCACGTACTCAAAAAACACCGAAGGGAGAAAAAGATAAAGAGCCATCAAGCTAATGTTTTGATACATCTTGGGATGCTTGGCCAAAAAAACTATAGTGAAGATAAGAGAAAAGGCCATTAGAATGGAGTAAAAATAAGGGACAGATAGAATCATTGGGAAAAAATTATTGACAAAAATGAAGCCCAGTAATAAAATCAAAAAAGTCAGCGACATCATTTTAAATGATTTCTTTAACTTCTTAGATTTGTAGTGGTCAAATAAATAGGTGTAGCTTAAGAGAATCAATAGGATGTATAAAAAAGTCCAGATGATATCATCCAAGGGCATATCTCCAAAGATGCGAATCCCCCAAACACTAGGTACGTACCAAGATTTGCTGAGATGAGCAATGCTGTCTAAAATAATTTCTAGAGGAACAGAAATCACCACAGCTTCTAGAAGTAATTTTTTAAAATATTTTTTGAGTTTTAATGACAGGTAAATAATTACTGGAACGGTAAAAAGAACGGTGAAGTTTATGAAGTTTAATTTAAAATAAACCCCCACCACTGCAGCCACAAAAAAGAAAACATAGGAAAGAATAATTTCAATACTCTTAGAGGTCATAATAAATAGCTTATAACACCAACAGAATCATTACAATTAAGGTTTTTAATTTTATAAAAAATGTTAATATAAATACATATGATAAAGGCAGTTTTATTTGATATGAATGGCGTTATCATCGATGATGAGCATCTCCATGAAATGGCTTTTAGAGAAACAGTCAAACCATTTGGAATAGATTTAACTCATCAGCTATATTTGGAGTGCTGTGCTGGAAAAACAGATAGGGATGGCTATGAATCCATACCAGAGTCTTTTTCAGTAGAGCTTCCTATCGACAAACTGTTGGCAGAAAAAAATAGACGATATGCTGAATTGTTTCCAGAAAATAAGAAAAGCTATGATGGGGTATTAGAGCTAATTGAATCTTTGTCTAAAAACTTTACCCTGGCTTTAACTTCTAGTTCTTCTAGAGCTGAAGTAGATTTAATTACCAATGAGCTTGATGTTAGAAGATTTTTTAAGATAACTATCTCTGCAAATGAAGTTAACAAAGGAAAACCACATCCAGAGCCATATTTAACTACAGCCAAGTTACTAAAGTTGAAGCCAGAAAAATGTGTGGCTATTGAAGATTCTAGAAGTGGAGTTTCATCTGCGAAAGCAGCTGGATGTTACTGTATTGGAGTTACTACTACTCATGAAGAAGAAGATCTTGGAGAAGCTGACTTAGTTGTGAGTTCGTTTAGTGAAATTGATGAAGAAGTAATAAATAAAATTAACAAATAGGCTCCAGTATTTTCTGTTAGAATTAACCCCATGATTGACATTCTTCTCACCAATGATGATGGTTACCAGGCAATTGGTTTCTACCCATTGCTCAAAGAGCTTAGTAAAAAATTTAATGTAGTGGCTGTTGTCCCAGACTCAAAAATGAGCTGGAAGGGCAAATCAATTACATATAATAAAGACATCATTGTCGAAAAAAAACAACTTGAAGAGTTTGAGGTCTATGCAGTTAGTGGGACGCCGGCTGATTGTGTGCAGATTGGACTATATGACCTGTTGTCAACTCGCCCCAAGTTTGTAGTTTCAGGGATTAATATTGGGAGCAATGCTGGTCATGGTCGAGTCTTAAGCTCTGGAACAGCAGGTGCTGGGATGGAAGCAGCTATTGATGGTGTCAAAGCCCTCGCTTCTTCCCTAGATATTTCTTTTGAAAAAGATGATGAAATTGACTACTTTGATAGAAACTTCTATCACATTTATGAAAATTCTGCCAAAATTACTGCTAAGTTAGTTGAGATTATTCTAAGTCAACCACTCAACGATGATGTAGATTTAGTTTCAGTAAATATTCCTTTTGAGGCCACTCTTGAAACTCCAGTTCAGACTACTAGTATTGCCAGAGAAAAATATGGACAGTTGTTCCACGGTGATGGAAAAACATTTAAGTACTCTTCTCAGACAGCAAGCAAAGAGGGATTTCCATCAGGAACGGATATTCATGCTCTAAATAATGATGAGATCTCAATCACTCCGATTAGTTTAGATTTAACTTCAGAAAAATCCAAACAAGAACTAAATACCTTGATTCAGAAGTCTTGGTAATTCTTGATTGAGGTATAATACATCCAAGATGTCAACTTTTTATACTCTAGCCTCAACAATTATTATTAGCTTGCTTTCTTTAGTAGGCGTTTTTACTTTAAGTTTTAAGCCTAAGTTTTTAAATAAGTTTGTGATGTCTCTAGTGTCATTATCTGCGGGGACGATGATGGGGGCAGTCTTCTTTCATTTATTGCCAGAGTCACACCATCACTTGGGAGTAGATCAGGTCTATCAAGCTGTCTTAATCTCCTTTTTATCTTTTTTTGTGATCGAGAAAATTCTTCATTGGCAGCACTGTCATAAACCAGGTTGTGAGGTTCATAGCTTTGGCTATATGAATCTAATTGGTGATGGTCTCCACAATTTCATTGATGGATTAGTAATTGCAGGTGCTTATGCAGCTGATATTAGAATGGGCTTAATCACCACTATTGCAGTAATTGCTCATGAGCTTCCTCAAGAAATTGGTGATTTTGGAGTTCTAATTCATGCCGGTTTTTCTAAAAGAAAAGCTTTGTTCTTTAATTTAGCCTCAGCGTTAACAGCTGTGATTGGAGCTCTAGTAGGAATATTTTTACTAGGTAAAGAATCTTCAATCCAAGATTATTTATTGCCTATTGCTGCAGGTGGGTTTCTATATATCTCTGCCTCTGATCTCTTACCAGAGATGAGAAAAGAGCCAATGGGCAAGAAGTTGCTTCTTTCTGCGCTGATGTTCTTATCAGGCACCCTTTTGATGCTGGCTTTGACCTGGTTGCCTTTCGAGCACTAAAATAATAATTGTTGCCATTCTTCCCAAGGTGAAAGAGTTTTGACCTCAATTGTTGTTTGAGTTTGCTCTACTAGTTCATTTGGGATTTGAATAACGTACTCACCAGGTTTTTTCATCAATAATTCATTGCGGATAATCTTTTCCTCGATAAAAGGCTGTTGAGATTCTTCAATTGCTATCTCCAAAGCCAAGACTTCAGCTTCTGTTTTTAGGACTTCTTCCTCAATACTTTTAATATTTTCAGCCGAATAACTAGTTCTTTTCGCACTTTTATAGAGAGAGATTGAAAAAATGATACTGATGATAGTAATTCCTAGAAAAGTGATTGGGTTGAAGATTAGCTTAGACATGTTGCCTTTTAGCCTCAATAATGATATTATAAGACATTCGAATTTATTTCTGCCTCCATAAAATCGTAACACAATACAACTAGCTTACTTGAAAGGATTAACCAAAGTATGCCAATGTTACTGACTGATGCTCACGCACAGTACAAAAATTATCTACTATCAGAGGGCAAGGCCGAAGCAACTGTAACGGCTTATACTAAGGACGTGGAGCAACTGGTTAATTTTGTTGGTAAACAGGGGAAAACTCAGATTGATGAAGTTAGCACTGATGATATTCAAGAGTTTAAAGATCTTCTCAAAAAGCAGCGTTATACAGGCAAATCTGTTTCTAGAAAAATTAATTCTATTAAATCCTTCTTCCGTTTTATGGTGAGTAAGGGTGAGGTTGATAACAACCCAGCCATGGATATTCAACATCCTAAGTATGAGACTGCTCCTCCTCGAGTTTTATCTAAAATAGAGTATCGAGCTTTGCGAGACGCTGCGCGCGGTGATGAGCGGATGTACGCTATTATCGAGATCTTGCTCCAGACTGGAATGAGAATTAGTGAGTTAGCTAATCTAAAATTAGAAGATGTTGATCTTGAGAGAAATATTCTTGACATTCAGGCTCAAAAGACCAGAGGTGCTCGTAAGTTGCCTCTTAATGCAGCTGCTAAAGAATCTTTG
>JABGTR010000042.1 GCA_018646985.1 Minisyncoccota bacterium | reverse complement strand
TGGAGAAAAAGAAGGAAGAGGTCCTATATTTGATGATGAGTCTATATTAAAACTCGGAGCTGACATGGCAGCAGCACTGGGGGGTATTAAAGAGACTAATAAAGAAGACAAGTCCTAACATGGTCCAATACGGGGAGCACGATGAAAAAAGACCTTTGCATGGGTCTTTTTTGTTGATATGATATAATTCTCTTTATGTTTAAAAACCTCAAAGCTAATGCTGGCCTCCTATCTCTCTTTTTAGCTACTTTCATTTGGGGAGCTACTTACGTAGTTACAAAAATTGGCTTAGATGAGATGGGACCCAATACTCTTGGTTTCTATAGAGGGATCTTAGGATCTGCGTTTTTAGTTTCAGTTCTTGTTTTTCAGGGTAAATTTAAAAGCTTCTTCTCTACAGTTAAAAAACAACCCCACGTTTTTGCCCTAATTGGTTTTATTGGTATTACCTTGAGTATGATTACTCAGAACATTGCCCTTACTTTAACCACATCAGCTCTTTTTTCAATTATCTTAGCAACCACCTCTCCCATATTTATTGCTCTAATCTCAGCCATGTTCTTAAAAGAAAAGCTGTCATTAACTAAGATAGCTGGTTTAGTTCTAGGATTTATTGGAGTAGCGGTAATTCTTTTTAATAAAGATTTAATTGCAGGAATTGGTGGGACTGCTTCATTAATTGGACAGTTACTTTCATTAGCTACTTCTTTTGTATGGGCAATATATTCAATCCAGAATAAGCATTATTCTAAAGATATCTCAGCTATATTTTTAACTACGGGTGCTTACATCTTTGGAACGCTATTTTTAGCACCTGTTTCATTTATTTTTGAAACCCCCTTGGTTTTTATGAGTTTTTCAGCAATTACTTGGGCGATTATTCTATTTTTAGGAATAGCTTCGGCTGGATTGGCTTTCTACTTATGGAGCTATGGCTTTTCAAAAGTAGAAGCTTCTAAAGCAGGTATGTTCATGTACCTAATACCAGTTATCTCACTTAGTCTTGGTTGGTTATTACTAGATGAAGTCCTGACAGCTCAGGCAGTTATTGGCTCTGCAATTATTTTAGGTGGAGTCTTGTTGGTAGAAAAAAATAAGTAATATAATTGTTAATTATTCAGTAGAGAAGTCCTAACTTGGTCCAATGCGGGGAGCACGTTAAGAAAAGACCTTTGGATAGGTCTTTTTTAATATAATTACCCTAATGAGATTAGTCATTTTTGTGGTGCAAATTATGTTTTTTAACAGAATTAATTTAATTCTTAAATCTGTACAATTCTAGAAACTTTGACCTATACTGTACTTATGACCCAGGAAATTGCAGAAGCGGTGGATGAGTATTTAGATTTATCTCAGCCAGAATTAGTAGAAACAGAACCTATTGATGTTGACGAAATTGAAGCTCAACGAGGAAAGAATGATTACTTCACCTACATTGCTAAAGCTCTGGTTGATGATCCTGAAGTAACAGTTGATATTCCTTATGCTAACCACGTTTGGCACGAATCTGGTGAGAATATTATTCCTCCAGCTTTTGATGAGTTTTACCACTATGCTCGATTAGCAATTAACGATATTCAGCCATACCAGATTAGGTTTTACTTTGGTATTGACGATTATCCTTCACCTATTGTTGGCACTGCTGATTCGGGCAGGACTTCTTTTTCAGAGACACTTCCTGGCCCAGTGATAGATATTTCAATAATTAAGTTTTGTGTTAAACACTTTTTGCAAGTGAAAGCTAAAATGCCAGCTTTAGCAGAAATAATCGAACCTCTAATGAATAAGCAAACAACTTTGTATTTACAAGGGATACTAGCTGATTCACCGCCAATCTCTGGAGAAGAGCTAGTTGTTAATTTAGTAGCACCACAAGAAACACCTGGGTTTTGGCAAATTATGGAAATTTATAGAGGTTTTGGTATCAAAGCAATTGTAAGTGCAAAACAAATGTTGGGTAGAGATTTTGAAAGCGCAGATGACTTTGACTCCCTTTGGCCTGAGCCTTTCCGTCAGCAAGTTAAAGATTTGTCTTTAGTTAATCGAACAGGCTTATTGGGCTTACTTAATAAATTTGCTATGCATCCCCAATTACAGATTGAAGAAATGCCATTAACTGTTTTTCATCTAAATAAATTTCCTGATAGGGATAGTGATTCTTATCTCCAGATTAGTGATTTTGTCAGGACACATTTGGATTTGGTTTGTCCTGAATTATTAGCTGCGACTACAGGCATAAAACCAGAAGATATAAGTCTTAGGTTGATTGATTCAATTAGGACTTCTTTTATGGATCTAGAATCAAAAAAAAGATATCTTTTAGATGAGGATTCAACTAAGTATGCTGATGTAGCAACTCAAGAAACAGACGGTGGAGTTAGTTGGTGTCCTAAGACAGAGCGTAGGTTAATTTCAGAAACAAGTTCTGGGGCTGCTTTGGTGTGTAAGTATGTATATCCAGATGGTGGCGAAGTAATTTTAGCAACTAAGTTTGAAGAGGTAACTCTTGCAATGTGCTTATCATCCAATGTACCCGATTTTCATGTAGGAGGGATTTATATACCTGATGACAAGACTGAGAAAAAGCTAATTTCTCGTAGAAATAGAAATAGCTGGGATTATAAACTTTACAAGCGAGATGTTAATCGTCAAGCTAGTGAAATTAATGAAGTTTGGTCATTTACTAGAGATGCAAATACTGATGTAGTTGTTCCCCAAACTTTGGAGATTATAAAAGAAAAATTTATTGAAGTAGAAGAAGACTATGATCTTGCTAAAAGACTTATGACTTTCATGGAAACTGCTTTTAGACCTACTGCGGAGTAATTTTATAAAAATAGTTTGTTGTAAAATTCTGAGCAAATAAAAATCCCTCCTACTGCTTTTTAGCTAGTATGGCGACTATTCGAGGGAGCACCAATGGAAAAGAGCTTTAAACAAGTCCTAACTTGGTCCAATACGGGGAGCACGATGAGAAAAGACCTTTAAATAGGTCTTTTTTTATTTAGCTGAGGTTCGAGTCTAAAATTTTGATATACTCTACTTTATGAAAAAAATAATTATCATTGACTTGGATGGCACAGCTGTAGATTCTCCTAAACAAAAATTACCTAGTGATCGTTTAGTAGCAGCAACAACTAAATTGCAAGAAAATTATCATGTTTCTGCAGCTACTGGTAGAGTCTGGACTTTTGCCGAGCCAGTTCTTCGTGGTTTAAAATTAGTTGATCCTTGTATTATTTCAGCTGGTACACAGATTTGTAACCCAGTTACTGGGGAAATACTTTGGCAAAAAGTCATTAGTGATGACTCCTTGAGCAGGGTAATTGAGACTTTTAAACAATATCCTGATTGGAAGCTCTTGCATAATGATGGCACAGAAGATGATTACTTTTTTGGTGGAGTTTATCCAGAAAAATTTGAAAATGAAGAGCCAGTTTACTTTTTAGAGCAGGTTTTTGTTCCAGATGAAATAGCCATAGAAATACATCGTAAGCTTAGTGAGGTAGATGGTGTTACATGTGTGATGGTGACTGCTCAGAAACCTGGCACCAGAGATTTGCATGTCATAAACAGTGGAGCTACCAAAGAGCAGGCGATTGAAGAGCTTTTAAAGCTGCTAGATATAGAGAAAGAAGACTCTATTGGTATTGGAGATGGACATAATGATTTACATCTTTTTAATGCTGTTGGTCGGAAAATAGCGATGGGCAATGCTGTCGATGATTTAAAAAATAATGCGGATGAAGTTATTGGATCGGTAAAAGAAGATGGATTAGCAAGTTTCTTCGAAAAGTTAATTTAAGATCTAGACATACTAGACCAGACAAGTCCTAACTTGGTCCAATGCGGGGAGCTCGTGAAAAAAGACCTTTGAATGGGTCTTTTTTTACTATAACACTGATTGAGAATATTTAATTTAAGACTCTAAAGCTTTTTGTATTGCCTCAATTACTCCATCTTCAGCTTGTGTGCCCACAATAAAATCAGCAACCTCTTTGAGTTCTGTTGGTGCATTGCCCATAGCCACTTTTATTCCACAAGCATCAAGAAGGGGTAAGTCATTGAAGCTATCACCAATGCCCATAATTTCTTGTGAATTAATATCCATCATCTTTGCATAAGCTATCAAGGCTGATTTTTTGCCAGCTCTACCGTCATTAATATCCATTCCAACACCTCTTTTCCCAGTAGTCTTGACAATATGTAGTTGTGGAAAATCATTGATGAGAGTTTGTAGCATGGGTTCTATTTGCTGTGCACTATATAGTGGCGGAATAGCTATTTTGGGGACAACATTTAGTGGTAACTCTTCAATATCTCTAATATTAGCCCCTGTAGCAAACTCTGGGTCAGACTTTCCTTCTTTAGTAAATAAATCCTTACCTGATTCTGCTAGAAGAATAAAATCATTTAATGGAAGTAATCTGTCTAGAATGGCTTTGACATCATTAATAGGAATATACTTGCCCCAAATCACTTCACCTGTCTTACTTGAAATAATCTCTGCACCTCCACGTACTATTTGCGGGGTCTTTAGCTTAATTTCTTGACACATACTCTCCAAGAGGCCCTCGTATGCTCTCCCTGTGGCAATAGAAAAAATGCCGCCTTTAGTAACATAATTACTAATTGCAGCTTTAACTTCATTTGAAATTTTTTGTTCATAACTAACAATGGTGCCGTCAAAGTCTGAAACAATAGCCTTAATTTTCATAAACCAATTTTAACATCAATGAACTGAAATTTGTTAACATCCAGATAAATAATCTCCTAGAAAAGTCCTAACTTGGTTTAACCCGGGGAGCTCGTGAAAAAAAGACCTTTAGATAGGTCTTTTTTGTTATTATGATATAATTCTTTTTTATGCTTAAAAAACTCAAAGCAAATGTTGGTCTTTTGTCTCTCTTTTTAGCTACTTTTATTTGGGGAGCTACTTACGTAGTTACAAAAATTGGCTTAGATGAAATGGGACCCAACACTCTTGGTTTCTATAGAGGAATCTTAGGATCTGCGTTTTTAGTTTCTGTTCTCATTTTTAAGGGTCAATTTAAAAGCTTCTTCACTGCAGTTAAAAAACAGCCACACATCTTTGCCCTGATTGGTTTTATTGGTATTACCTTGAGCATGATTGCTCAAAACATTGCTCTTACTTTGACTACTTCAGCTCTTTTTTCAATTATCTTAGCAACCACCTCTCCTATATTCATTGCTTTAATCTCAGTCATGTTTTTAAAAGAAAAATTATCATCAGTTAAAATAACTGGCTTAGTATTGGGATTCATTGGGGTAGCAGTAATTCTTTTTAATAAAGATCTAGTCACAGGGATTGGTGGTACTTCTTCTTTAATTGGACAGTTGCTTTCGTTAGCTACCTCTTTTGTTTGGGCAATATATTCAATCCAGAATAAACACTATTCTAAAGATATCTCAGCTATATTTTTAACTACGGGTGCCTACATCTTTGGAACGCTATTTCTAGCACCTGTCTCATTCATTTTTGAAAATCCCTTAGTATTTATGAGCTTTTCAGCAATTACCTGGGCAATAATCTTATTTTTAGGAATAGCTTCAGCTGGATTGGCTTTCTATTTATGGACTTATGGTTTTTCAAAAGTAGAAGCCTCCAAAGCAGGTATGTTTATGTACCTGATCCCAGTTATCTCACTTAGTCTTGGCTGGTTATTGCTGGGTGAATTATTAACAACTCAAGCAGTTGTTGGCACTTTAATTATCTTGGGAGGTGTTTGGTTAGTAGAAAAGTCCTAACTTGGTCCAACCCGGGGAGCTCTATGAAAAAGACCTTTGAATAGGTCTTTTTTTAATTAGATAAGGTTCGAGTCTAAAACTTTGATATACTCTTGTTTATGTATAAAGTTCGTCTTGTTTCGTTTTTAGAACCACTCGTCATAAATACTACTTTTAGCAAATGGCCAAATCACATAACCCTAACTCCAGCCTTCAAAGTAAATGACTTAGACGAATTAGTTGATAGGTTGAAAGGTGAAAGTCTATCTATTAGAAGAATATCCTATAGAGTTTCATCAATTGCTTATTTTGGTTTGAATAAAGATGTAAAGGTGAGTCTATTAGCTAATAACAATGAGTTAAGGAGTCTTCATGGCTCTTTATTAAAAATAGTTACTAATTTTGGCATTAAGACTGACATGAAATATGCTGGAAATAATTACAAACCCCATATTACTCATAACTATGCTCCCTATCCTAAGGAAAATGATGAGGGATTTATCAGTAACATATCTGTGGTTAGGTATTTAGATTCAGAGAAAGAGATAGTAGGGGTTATTGAATTAACCAAGTCCTAACTTGGTCCAATGCGGGGAGCACGATGAAAAAAGACCTTTGAATAGGTCTTTTTTAATATTTATACCCCCAATAGGATGAGTTGTTGTTGTGGTGTAGGCTGGGATATAATTATCGTTATGAATGCAACGGAGGCTACACCTAGTAATAGAAAAGAGACTCAAATAGTTTCAAACATTGAAGCTCAATGTCGTGGATGTGGTAATGATTGGTCAAAAAATGGAGAGGTTAAGCTAATTGTTTCATACAACGGTGATACTCCTTCTGAGTTAGAGATAGATCCTAAATCAAGATATGGGCTGGTAAGTGAGTGTGTCTCTCACCACATTGATAATGGTGATGGTCACAATCAATTTGATTTTTTTCAGGATGGTGAAAATATCGGATATGGAAACATAAGCTCTGAGTCTCATATGGGAATGTTCAACTCAAGTATTTTAGAATAACTTGCTTCTTTTTAATAGAAGTTATTCTCCAGTTAAAGCAGAGCGAATGGCAGCATTTAGAGAGAGTATTGTGAACCTACTACCTTCAGTTGAAACGGTAACAGTACCGATTAAAGTTTCATCATCTTGATTCTGAAGCACAAACTCACTGTGCTGTATGGCATCTGCGCTTTTGCCCCATCGATGTGTGCCATGGTGTTGTTTACATTGATCAATCAAACCACCATCCACAGAAAAAACTCCTTGTCTTAGGTCAAAATCATCAGCGCTAACAGTAATATCACCTTGAATACCTTCCTCACAGTCCATGCAGACTGCTTCAGCATGTGGAACTATTTTTTCAACCATACTTGGTATTATAAGAGATATTTAGTAAAAAGAAACTAACTAAGTAGAAAAGTCCTAACTTGTTCCAACCCGGGGAGCATTCCATTCTTTTACCTTTAAGGTATGAATCATCGCAAAATGGCGTTATAATTTAACGAGATATAAATTACAAATAATTTAAAGGAAGACAGGCATGATTACAGCATATTGCGTTGTATGTAAGGAAAAAGGCGTTGAAATGTCAGCACCAGAGATTAGCAAAACTACAAAAGGTGGTTTTATGGCCAAAGGGAAGCATGAGGAGTGTGGAACAACTGTTTGTGCAATGATGTCTAAAGACAATGCTGAAAAAGCAATAGAAAATGGCGCGAAAAAAGATTACTAAACTTGTTCTACATCCGTTCCACAGCGAGTCTTGTGGGAGGAGCAAGTGATAAAAAGACCTATTTATAGGTCTTTTTTTTGATTGAAATAATTTCCACTCATTTATTGTATTATTAATGTACCTGAGTAAAATAAGGAAATTTTTATGAGTGAAAAATCAGAAGTTACTACTAAAAAAAATAAATCAAAAAAACCAGTTTTCAAATGGCTATTAATTGGCTTA
>JABGTR010000040.1 GCA_018646985.1 Minisyncoccota bacterium | reverse complement strand
TCGGACATGAAGAGATGTATAAGTTGCATCAATGTCAATAAATTTGAGCCTTTGCAAGGTCTGAAAATGAGCTAAAATGGTTCTAAGACCTATAACTACTTGAGGTAAGCGTTGTGCGGTGAGAATCCCATCCTCCCCGCAGTAACGTAAAAGTTCCTCTAGACCCATCCTTTTACATAGTTTAACTTGATGTGTCTTGCCTAAAAAGTGCGATTTAAACATTTTTCAATTCTGTAGCCTGTAATGCATGAATTGCTCGTTATAAACATCCGTATCTCGGATTAGTTTTGAATAAATTTTATAAAACCACTATTCTCTGATTGATGAAAACCAAGTTTTTTTGCCAAAGCTGAAGAATAACCTTTTCGCTGAACTCCTTCAGCCTCACCTCTTGCGGAATCGTTAATGTGGGCGATTATTTTTTGTTGCTGTAATTGTGGAGTTAATTCTATTATTCTTTCAACTGATTCAAATGAAGTAGTTACTAACCCAGTTCCCAATCCATTCCCTTCATAACCACTAGTTGTGCTCGTGACAGACTCAAGAAGAACAAAGTCATCTTCATTATTAATTCCACTTGAATTGAAATGAAAGTAAAGCTCTTGCTTGCTTAGGGTTTTGTTTAAACCCTCTTTCAGCTTAAAAACATATAATAATGTTTTTTTTCCTTCTTTCTCTTTTTCATTTATTATATGTAATGAAAAAAACAAACGACAATCAATCTTTTTGCCGTCAGCAAGCTCAATAGTCAATTTCTGAGACTTGCCCTTCATAGCTCCTTTTTTCTTTAGAACAGATATGATTGCAGCCTGAGCTTCTTGTATACTTCGAACATTGCTCGTCATATGTAATTCTGTATTTGTAAAGAATTCTTTGCTATTAAACATGAAAGTATTATAGTACAAGATACCTATTATCACCTCTGTTGTATTGAAAATTTTAGTTTTACGTTACAATCTACTTAAATATGCATCAAGAGATAGATCAATTACGAACTTCAAATGAACCCCTAGATAAGCTTGGTGATGATAAGTTGTATCAACTTATTCTTCAAAAAAACTATTTTTAAATAAATCGTCTATTTTTTTCTGAAACTCTTCAAAGCTTAAATCTAACGCTGATGTAAGTTTTTTTACCTCAACTTGAATCTCTTTATAAACTTTACTTACAAAATCTTCATCAAATTTATCAATCAAACTTTCAACAACAGTTCCCACATACTCATTTCTTTCAGAATACCAATCGAAAAACATACCTTCTTCTAAGAAAAGATTAGAATTCATATCTGAATTAACTCTTCCAATTTCTTCAAGTTTCCCATCTTCGCTCAACATAAAAACACTAATTTTGTTGAAAGTAGCAAAATTACCAAAACCAGAACGCTGTTTTTCAACATATACTCCTCCAGTCTTTAGTAATTGAGTTATTGTTTGGTTGTAAAAAGTCTCTCTCTGTTCTTCTGTAAAATGAGTTGTAACGTTATTAGCTGTGATTAAATCTGCCATTCCTGGGAAAATTTTTTCTGGTTCAGAAGTGGCTATAAATTGACCATCTACTTCTGCAAGCATCTTTTTTGCTGGATTTTGGATAACTTGTGGATTAGAGTCCTCCTCTTTCAATGCAGATAATACTTCATTGAAAAAATGAGTTTGTCTCTGTTCTTTACTATTAGTTTTACCTTTTTTTCCGATAAATTTTGTATCTTTTGATACTGCAATTGTTAAGTACCCATGCTTTCCATTATCTGCTATTATCTCAGCAACTAATTCATATGGCTGTTCGTCCTCATTAAGTAAGAACCTAAGTCCTTGTACATTTGCCTCATTAAATCCTTCTCCAAGAATAACAACCACTTCCTCCTGAAATCTCTCAACAATATTTTTAGGCAGTGATTGATAAGCAGCAGCCACGGCACTAGGTAACTCAGTTCCAATAACTATTGTTTCTTGATTGACAGCTTTAATACTTTCCGCAAATTCTACAGTTGTTATTGGTAATACTCCTACACCTATATCAACAATCAATCTTGGTTTTTTTGATAAATCTAACCCAGTTAATTTCTTAAAAACGTCACAAAAAATTAAAGCTATTATTTCTTTATTTCTTCCAGCTATTGTATCTTTTTGGGTAACTATTCTATCGACATTTCTTAGATCTTGATCAGGCGTATTATTAATAATATCTAAAACTGCTGTTCTCATTTCATGAAAACTTACAAAGTTGTTCAATTGTTCAAAATCATTCATACTCAATTATTATACTAAATGTACTGAGCAAGTGCTAAAATGAATTCAATAGAAGAAAGGCAACAAATGCATGAGAAATTAAGTGATGAAGAAAAAAGAGCTGGCAGTAGTAGAATTCCAAGAGAGAGCAGTGTTGAGTGAATTTCGCTCAAGAAGGAAGTTGCGCAACCACTGACATCTAAGAATCAGATAGAATAATATAGACGTAGAATTAAATTTTGCAGTAATTAGAAGCTGACTTATGCCAAATGGACCAGAAGTACCCAATCCAGATATTCTAGACCAGATAACCCCATTATCTGAATTGCTAGTGGCTCAAGAGGGTTGGGATGCCGCAACGACTCTTGATAATCTAGATAAACTTCAAACAATGGATGCTTTCTATACATTCATTACAGCTCAAATATCGGAAAATGAAAACTTTGATTTAATTGCAAACATAGAAGATACTAAAAAAAGAATAAAAAAAGTTGCCGCTGATTTAATTGCTGGTGAAACTGATGAAAATAGAATGAAACAAATTTGGGCAGAAGCTGCTCAGAAAGCAGATCTCAATGACCCCGATAGCTTAGGAACACTGATTGCACAATTTCGCGTATATGGAGATTTACAAAATAGACTCCATGATGGAAAGAATTTAGAAGAAGTTGCTCAAGAATCAAAAGAGGAATTTGATACAGAAAAAGCCGCTACGCATAAGGCTCTGATTGTGAAAGTATCTAAAGAATTTCACACCGCGTATGGATCTGGGTTTTTAGATTCTAATATGGAGATAGACTATCCACAAAAGTTAGCCGAGCTTGGAGAGCTAGTAGTATCTTTAATAGAGAGTGATTTGCGGGTTTCACCTGGAAAAGAGAGTCTAAAGAAAGCTGTGACTTTCATTGAAAGTAATTTCAAAAATGTAAGTTATTACGAATCTCTCGTTGGCGCACTCGCTCATTATGCGGCTTCTATTGGGGAAGTTAATTTGGATGTAGAAAGTTCAGGATTTCAGACATCTCTTATGTCTGTTAAATCGGGTTACGAAACTCAATCGCAGTTAGTAGAGACAGAACAAGCATCCGCTCTAAAAAAACCAGAATGGATGGAGAGTCTAGATATATCTAATAGAGAAAGATTTGTTTACCACGAGAATGTTCAATTCTTTGGTGATTTACATGGTAGATTTAGTTTTCCAGCCGAAGGAGAATTTGCTGTATATTGTGGTGATATTTTAGATACTAAACATCTAACTCCAGATGAAAAAGATAAATTTCCAGATGATTTAGAAAAGTGGTTACAACTTGTTGAAAATGATGAGGCAATTTGGACTTTAGGCAACCACGATACATACCTGATGTATTTTTATATGGTTTGGCAAGAATTGGCGCAAGTAGGTGCTGGTAATGATACCTATGAAACTCTAGAACAGGAAGCTATCAGCTTAATTAAGACATGGCTAACCCATGGAGGAGGGCGCGATGTTTTAGATTCTCTAGGTATTGTTTTAGATGGAAAGAATAAAAATATAGAAGAGAATTTGACAACGATTTTTTCTAATCCTCTGCTAGAGAGATTTGTTAAAGCTGGTTTTACTAAAGGAAGACTCTATACGGTAGTGAATAAAACTTATGTATCTCACACATTACCAATAGCAGATAAAAGTGGAAATTTACTTGAAGTTGAAGACAACTTAACTGGATTACCAGCCCTGAATCTTTTAGAAGAAAGAATTGCTAGTTTTGATTTTGATACTCTTAAAAGACTCTATGTTACTAAATGGAAAGTTAAGCGAAATGGACAAGAAGTAGGTATGACGCATGAAGATGGAGGTCCAACTTGGAATAGGGAAGGCGCTGTAGACAATGTGTTTATTCGTAAAAATGGAAAAATAGATGGAACACAGGAATATATTGACAAGGAAAATTCTTCAACTCAAAATTTAATCACCCAATTAAGCAATCAAGCTGCCGCAGAGGGTCATGTCGTAGGAAATGCCCTTTTTGGACATATTGGAAATGGTGGGACAACTTCCTATAACGGTTTAATAATAAATGCTGACCATGCTCTCGAAATAGGAAAAACTACGAGTAAATATTCTAGCAAGTGGGATAAAATTACTAATAAGGCGACTTTTAGTATCAATGATGGAAAGAATGCTGCTGTAGAAAATCCTCCAGAGAGAAATCCTGTAACATCTGCTTCTCCACTTGGAACTGAGGCGCCAGCTACGACTCCAGAAGCTCCAAAAGATAAGCCTGTAAAAATTAGAGAAAGACTAAGAAAACTTTTACAAGGAGTAGTTGATAGAATCTGACACCACTTATGCGAATTCTTTTTATGTTCTGTATATTTTAAATAATTGCTCGTTATAACGACGCAGTCAGAGCTTCGCAACACTCCAAACGTAAGCTAAAATGGCTCAAAGCCTAGAACAACTTGAGGTAAATCAAGTGCGGTTCGAATCCCACGCTCTCCGCAATAACTCAAAAGTTCTGGTAGACCCATCCTTTTTACTGATTTAGGTTGATGTATCTTGTCTAAAAAACCGTGTTTTAAACATATCCCACTTTTACAGCCTCGTAAGCAATATTATTATTGATATAATCCATACTAATAGTAGATAAGGAGCCTTTCAAAATGATAGAAGATAGAGAAGCTGAATTAGCTATTTTAAATCAAGAAGTACAAAAGATTCTTGTTGGTGATCCATTGCTGCAAAACATAGCTGCTGTTATGTCGGCATTATTGGAGCCGGTATCTGTTGATTTTATTGCAGAATTAGCTACTAATGCTGACGGAGTAAGTGAAGCTCACAGATTAGAAGTTACGCCTGAACATATAAATAAATTTATTGAGCTGATTGAACAAATAGAGAAATCGCAAAAAATCCAACTTTTAGAAAAAGCTCCCATCAAATCAGGTGACGCTGGAGCAGCTCCTGATGAGGCTGCAATACAAAAAATAGATCCTGAAATAGGATATAGGTTTTCTGAAAATTTTAGAAAGTTTATTGAAGAAAAATACCCAGATTTATTCAGTTCATTCCATGGGATTATTGCAGATAAACTGATGGCTAGTTTTAAAGATATGTTTAAGTCTGTTTAATTCTTTTTGTTTACTTAAGTTTTAGCCCTCTGTTTTTCAACACAAATTTTGTTTTCACCATCCCCAATGCTTCTCGCCGATCATCAGTGCTTCCTGTTTTTAATATATGCTTCAGGTAATTAATCGCCATTTCACTGTCATTAGTTTTAATTGCTGAGTTTTCTAGTTCATCTAAATTGCCTGTCAAATATTCCTGATGTAGCACTTCAGATCTCAATCTATGGAATCGATCAATGTCCTTTGTGAGTTTTTTGGCAAGTTTTGTTTTATGGATCTTTACATTTCCGGCATTGATATGAGCGAGAAGTTGTTTGATTAAATCCCCTTCAGTGATGTAAGGCTCATCACACTCATAGTCTACTGATCTGGCACAGTGATAATAAATATGTTTATTAATCCCTCCGTGTTTTAACTTTTTATATCTTTCTTCTGCAGTGACTCCACCCTTGCATGATCCGCAGATACAGAGTGTTTTAAATGGAAATTTCTTTTTATGCCAAGTTTTTGGTTTTACCTGTAGCTGTTGCTGAACTTTATCCCAAAGTTGCTTTGTAACTAGGGGTTCATGAATTCCTTTGTACCACTCATCTCCATATTGAAACTCTCCATAATAAAAAGGATTTTTTAATGTTGAATAAATTTTACTTAATGCCAGCAATTTATTGTTTTTAGTTTTAAACCCAATCTCCTCAAACCACTTTCTAATAGTTCTGCCACTATGACCTCTTTCTGCCACTCGCTTAAACATTTCTTGTATTACCCATGATCGTTCTGGATCTGGAATTACTTCAGAGATTCTATTGTTATTTAAAACATTTGAGTATCCGATGGGAGCTACTCCTGGTCTAATGCCCATCTCACACTTTGCCTTCAATCCTCGCTTAACATTAATGCCCCGATTATCATTCTCTAGCTTTGCCTGAGAGCAGAGAATCATTAATAGAAATTTTTCATTGGGGTTATTTTTAAAACTTTGAGAGTAAGTTCTAATCTCTTCTAACTTACCCTGATCCATTAAATCAACTAGTGATCCAAGATCTCCCGCATTCCTACTCAACCTATCCGGAGCCCAAGTTAAAATGCCGTTAAACATGCCTTTATCTATGTCGGTG
>JABGTR010000036.1 GCA_018646985.1 Minisyncoccota bacterium | reverse complement strand
TGCGGGGAGGATGGGATTCTCACCGCACAACGCTTACCTCAAGTAGTTATAGGTCTTAGAACCATTTTAGCTCATTTTCAGACCTTGCAAAGGCTCAAATTTATTGACATTGATGCAACTTATACATCTCTTCATGTCCGATGTCGATTGCCCACTGAGGAACAACACAGTCTTCTTTAGGTTTAATAGCTTGAGACTTTTGTAACTCAATTTGTTGTTTAGTTTCTCTAATTTCCAACCACTGAAAAGCTCCAAACAAAATGATAAGTAAACCAGCAACCATTGTTACATGAATGCCAGTGATAGATTGAATAGACTCTTTCTGATGAACTTCACAAACACCACCTGGGCACAATTGTGCCTTCTCTTTATTTAATAGGTTATACACATAACAACCGATACAAATCCCAAAGGCTGATTCAAAGAATAAAAAGGTGAGACAGCTGATACACAAAATCAGGTTTAGAGGCCCAAAAGAATTTTGAATCACAACCAGCCAAAACATAATCATAGCTAACGCTAACCCAATCATCCAAGCAAACCTTTTTTGAGGAGCTCCAACATATTCAACAGTTTGATTTTGAGTCAAAAATCTACCAATAACCATGCTTGGCGCAAAAAGAGGATTGATAATAAGTCGAATCAAGAAGTCAAACAAAAATCCAATAATAAACATTTTCAGAAAGAACAAGTTGCCAATAAGCCACGCGTTCATAAAGGCAGTAATTGCAAAAAGAAAGAGTATTCCGGCTGCAGCGCGTATTTCACGCTCATTTAAAACAGGAACATCGTATTTTTTTATTTTCTCACCAAAGGTAAAGAGCTTCATATGTACTTTCCAATTACTTTCTAAATAGCTTTAAAATTTTTTCTAAGTCGTTTTTCTTATCGATTGGCAGGTCGTTTTGCACTAAATCGTGCTGAATATAAGAGCTGAGAGTTTTTGATTTAAGTGACTGAAAAGAGGCTGTAATAGAGGCAGTTAATTGTGCAATTTCACGACATGGTCGATCTTCAGAGATATACTTTTCTAAAACAGATATCTGGCCCTTAATTCTGTTCAAGTGGTTAAGTGTCTTTTGATGTTTTTGGGTGCGCTTATCTTCCATAGTTGTATTTTTAATAATACCCCCACCCCTATCTTATAATCAAGAGTAAAATTTACACGGCTGTTAAACTGAAAAATGTTTAAAACTGGAAAATTTAGCAAGCACCATCAATCCATTCAAGGATATTAGACGGGTCTGTCAGAACTTTTCAATTGTTGCGGAGGTGGAGGGATTCGAACCCACGGAGTCATAAGACTCACGCTTTCCAAGCGTGTGCAATTGGCCACTATGCGACACCTCCTGGTGGTCGTACCTGGACTTGAACCAGGGACCTCACGAATGTGAATCGTGCGCTCTAGCCAGCTGAGCTATACGACCTCAAGCTTCTAATTATAGCACTTAGTTAGATAGTGATATACTCAAGTTAATGCCCAAGTTACCACAAACTATAACCAATCTCACCCTGGGTGTTTTAATAGTGAACGTGATTGGGTTATGGACAGTTTATTTAATTTCCAAGCCAGATAAGGCATCTCCTTTACCTTCGGTTGTTGCTGAAGGAGAATCTCCATTAGTTGATTCAAAGTTAACTGATATTGAAGCAGATGAGTTGATTGAGCTTAAATATCAAGTTGATGAAATTTCTGAGGTAGTGGCTACTTTAGCTGCTCAGCCAGCAACTATTACTAAAACTGTCACCCAGACGGTTTCAACTGGTAGTACCAAGGAATATGTTATCTATCTGGGGAGTGGCAGCACTGTTTCTCGTGACTGGGTAGAGGTTGATGGTACTAAGACTACTATCAATACTGCTAATTATCCGGTGGTAAAAAATCTAGAGTTTCAAGCTTCCCTGAAGATTGTGGGTGGAGAAGCTAGAGCAAGGCTTAAAAATAAGACTACCGGAGCTATTTTTCATGACTCTGAGGTGATGCATAATTCATCTACTACCACTTGGGTTTCTCGTACCGGTCTTCCCCTGCATGGTGGTAATAATGAGTATGTGGTGGAGCTACGCTCTACTAGTGGAGAATTAGCTCATCTTGAGGGCGCTAGAGTACGAATCACAGTTGAGTAAGGAATAAACCTAGCTAACTCTTGAGCAGTCTTAGTGATTAACTTTCGGTATCTCTCTTGGTTTAACCCATCTTTTTCTGCATAAGCAGCTAGCTGATCTAGTTTTAGATAAGCATACTTAGTAGTTATTTCTCTAGCTTCATATAGAGTTTTTAGTAAATCTCTTAAGAGGGTGAACTGATTAGTTATTTCTATTAGCTGACTTTCTTTCTGAGAATTATAATTTAGCTCAAAGAGCTTGGTGCCAGTAACTTCTAGTGTCAATATTGTGACTTCACCTTTAGTGTCATAAGTGTAGATTTCAATTTTTTGATTTTCCTGATTGCTAATTTTTAGTAGATATTTTTGAGCTGCTGGTTTAGCCAAACTTTGAATTATTTTAACTTTTGTTTGCTCTTCATTCTCAAAACTATTTATATGTTCTTGATAAATTTTTAATTCTGCTGGAATTTGATCACTTTCATCAATTAAAGTAACTTTTGTTTCTGGATCATGGGCAATTAGTAAATAGCTTAGGTCAGTGTGGCTGGGTTTAAATGAACGAACTGATAGTAAATCATGGGGGTGCTGGTTAAGTAAATTACGATTGTAAGCTGGGTCTTTAATAAAGATATCTGCTTGAGAATAATCATAGCCATTGCCGACTAAGAAATGTCCCGGTAGCTGTAAGATTACTGGCTGATCCATCCCAATTTTCTCAACAGCATTATTAGTTTTCCCCTCTAGCCACTGATATTCTAAAGTGGGAGTTGCCAAGATATCACTCATGATTTTAGTCAACCTAGTCACTGCCAGCCAATTAATTAGTCCTTCACCAATAAAACCATCAGCTTGATTTTTTAGCCAAGCATTTAAAGTGGCTGGATTTAGTTTTTGATTAGTCGGCAATAGCTTAATGTCATAGTAATCCAGAATCATTGTTATGGAGGTTAGAGCACAGCCCCAACGAGCAATAGATGGCGAAGTAGACCACTCATTGGCATGATCATACTCATGATTCTTCCATCTGGGGTCATGCTGTTTATAGAGTGGAACAGCCAATTTCTTTTCACCAATTTGATCTAATGACTTAACAATTAGATTATCAAACCAAGAGCTAGATTGAAAAATATCGCCACTACTGGCCTGGAAACCGATGGTTTTATTTATGGTTAGAAAAGGTGGTCTGTCTAATGTTTCTAGGATTTGCTGATCATCTATCCAGACAGTAATTAAGTCATTAATAACACTAATTTTAAAACTATAGCTTTGGTCAGCTTCAAACTGGTAATATCCCCAATTGTTATATAAAGACTCCGCTTTTCCGTTAATAACTTTCTGTAAAAGAATCTTATCGCCTAGGATATGTAGTCCGTACCAATTAGCTGTGTCTTGCCATTTTATTAATACGTTCCGATCCATGTGAGTTGAGATGGGGAAATACCACTCAAATTCAAACTCATAGTTATTGACCTCAGCTAGATCTAGATCTTGGGGAATGATCTCAGTAGTGCAGGCGATACCATCAATATCAATACCTAGCTTTCCCTCAATTATTTCCCACTGCGTTGGGTATCCACCATTAAAACAAGGCTTTTCCGGATGATAATATTGACTGTTTCTGACTACAGTCCAATTTTCTAAGTTATTGCTAGTGAAATCATCTGTGAATAAAATATTGCTGGCTTGGATTGGCTGAGCCAGTAAAAATAGGAAAACGCAGAATATAAGTGATATCATGCCAGTAAGGATAAAACCAAATGCCGACTGCAACCGTAATAAAAACTAATCCCATGAGAATTTTACAGATAACTCCTTTTTACGAGCCACGTTTGGGTGGAGTTGAAACCCATGTTCGGGCACTAAATAAAGAGCTGATTAAAGAAGGTCATCAAGTCTCAGTTTTAACGCAGCGTTATGATAAAAACTTACTATCTCAGGAAACCATTGATCAAGTTGAGGTAAATAGGATTGATTTGGAGAGAAGTTACTCTAATAAATTAATAGAGAAACTAGGCATTTGGCAGCAAGTAGCAAAAAAGTCAGCCCTCTTGCTTAAAGCAGACATGATTCATGTTCATGATGTCTATTGGTGGCTGTTACCACTTCTGCCTTTATTTTGGTCAAAAATTTATCTAACTTTCCATGGTTGGGAAGGGCAGTTTCCAGTGCCATTAAAAAATAAGTTAGCCCGGTGGTGTTGGAGCAAGTTAGCTCTAAAAACTATCCATGTGGGCGATTATATTCAAGATTTCTATTGGGACAAACCAGATTTAGTTATTTATGGTGGCACAGAATTTCTCTCAAAAAGAAGTATTAAAAAAATGGGGAAAAAATTAAAAATTGTTTTTGTGGGTCGGCTTGAGGCTGAGAATGATCTAAAAAAATATTTACTTCTAGCCAAAAAATTAAAAGCAAGTTTGGATGTAGAGATTACCTGGGTAGGTGATGGTGCTTACAGAGAAGACTGCTTGCGGTATGGGCGAGTGACAGGGATGGTAAAAAATCTAGGTAAATATCTAGCTGGAGCTGATTTAGTTTGGTCAGCTTCCTATCTATCTATTTTAGTGGCTCAAGCTCGAGGAAAAATAGTTTGCGCGCTCTACTCGCATCAACTAAAAGAAAAATACTTGGAATCTTATCCTGGCGCTAACTATATGTTGGTAGAATCCAATGAAGAGAAAATGAGAAAACAAATTATGGAGTTAGTTGAAACCCCCACTGTTTTTAATCAATACTCACAACGGGCTCAGCAATGGGCTCAAGAACAAACCTGGGCAAAAGTAGCTAACCAGTATCAACGTTTATGGGGATTCAAGCGCTTTGCATCTTGCGTACCAGCTGATTTTTCTGCATTGCATTTGAAAAAGTCAGGGTCCGTAATATGAAAATTTCTGTAATAGTGACAGTCTTAAATGAATCAGAAATGATCGGAGTTTTGCTTTTAGGTTTACTTTCACAAACGCATCAGCCTAGCGAAGTCATTATTGTCGATGCTGGCTCCACCGATGCTACAGTTCAATTAATTAAAGTCTTTCAGAAAAAACATCCCAGATTTCCTCTAAAGTTAGTTGTTAAGGAAGGGAATCGGAGTGTCGGTAGAAATTTTGGAATCAAGTTAGCAAAAAATGAATGGATTGCTATTACTGATGCCGGCTGTATGCCTCACGCAGATTGGCTAGAAAAATTGGCTCAGGCAGCTACTCAGGATCAGGCTGAGGTGGTGGCTGGTTACTATGATGCTGCTCCAGAGACAGCCTTCCAAGCAGCAGTGGTACCGTACATGTTAGTTATGCCAGATAGAGTTAATCCAGCTCATTTTTTACCAGCTACTAGATCGATGATGCTGAAGAAGAAAGCTTGGCAAGTGGTGGGAGGTTTTGATGAAAGCTTAACCTTGAGTGAAGATTATGATTTTGCTCACAGATTAGAACAAGCTCAGTTTAAATTTGCCTTCGCTCAAGAGGCTAAAGTAGCTTGGTGGCCAATTGAAACAATTAAGGATTTTTACCAAACTGTAATGGGGATGGCGCAGTCAGATGCAAGAGCTGGGATCACTCGGATCAAGTCATACTTAATATTTTGTCGCTATCTTATCTTCTTATTTTTAACGATTGTTTTCTTTTGTCCACATTGGTTGTTAAGCGTTGCTTTCACAGTTGCTTGTACTGGCATTTACTCATTTTGGGCCATGTGGAAGAACGCACAGTACTTAGATAAAAATTGGTATTATTTACCAGCTTTACAAATAGTGTCAGATTTCGGAGTGATGATGGGAACAATTAAAGGCAAATTTACTCGATAAGTCACTGTTTTTTCATGGTATAATTTTTTCTTATGTTGAAAGATCGACTCAGGCGAGAACTGAGTATTTTTAACCAGCTGAAACCAGATGTTAGGAAGTTAGTTATATCTACCTTCTGTCAGATTATTGCCAATAGCTTAATTTTTGTTTTTGCTAATGCTTATTTATTTGTTAGTACAAACAACATTTCTTCAATAGCAGTCTTTAATCTGGGTGTTTATTTAATGATTCTAGTGGGTTTTTACCTAAATACTTTTTTGATTAAATTTATTGATGTCAGACGTATTTTTATTCCCAGCTCGGTCATGCAAGGCGGGTCACTGGCTATTTTATTTATTTTTAATACCCTGATTAAATTCTAACATAGAATTAAATATGACTGTATCTCAGTGACTAACAATACAACAGCTGTTAGATGTAAATATGAAAATAACCAAACTAAAGCATTGCTTGTAAGTTTTAGGCTATATATAATGTAAACAAACAGATATCCTCTTTGAGAGAAAGATGAAATGTTAGATCTTCAAGAAAAAACTAATAACATTGATCAAAAAGATAAGGATGTAGATACTGATTTTAGTAAAGACCAAGGATTGCCTATTAGACAATCCTTTCTCAAGAAGAATAAGCCAGTTTTCTTAATTGGAGCATTATTATTTTTAGTTTTAATAACTACTATCTCTTTATTTTTCAATAAAACGAGAAACCAAGGTGATCAAGAAAAAAATATTTCTAAAGAAAGCCAAGATGTTTTATTAACTAAATTGCTCTCTAGAGAATATAAAGAAGATGATCAAATTTGGATAGAAGCCTTTATCTGGAAAGAAATAGAGTTACCAGATTTTAAATTGAAAATACCAACATGTGATAAAAGGAATGAAGAAGATGGGTGTTATGACTTTTCTTTCACAAAATCTAATGAAAATGATAGTCTAGTTCCAGATTGTGTAAAAATAGGTAGATCTTTTCCGATAAGTAATTATTATGATCCAGCTCAAAAAGCAGCCGTATCAGGAAATGGTAATAGTAATCATATTTATTTAGGCGGTGGGTTAGTAATTTGTAAATTAAATGGGGAAAATGCAGGGCTTTCTCCAGGAGAATATATTGAAGACAAAGAAAATAAAATACTAGGTAAATGTAAAGGTAATGATGATAGTTGGGCTTTGTTGGATGGATTTTCTCAACAGGTAATTCTCGAAAATAAACATGTGCAATTAGCTGAGTATAAACCTACTCTTTGCTATGACAAGACAGACGATTTCGTCTCAGGAACAATTCCTTACTATGTTGTTGAGTTTAATAAAAACTTATATGGCTTCCATGGAGGACAAGATCCCCTTCCAGGTAGTGTAATGAGGGAAATATTTGAATCAATTGAGATAAATCATTCAGATCTTTTCTCATTTATAAGATCAGAGTTTTCTCTTTCGGAAAGAGCTATTATTGAAATAAAAATTGATGAAAAAGAATATGTATATGGAACAGCGGGAGAGCCAGACTCAGGTGGATTCTATTGGGCAGCAGTTAAAGATAGTGGGCAGTGGAACTATGCTATGAGTGGAAATGGAATTCCAAGTTGCGAAGAAGTAGAAATATTTCCTATTGGAACATTTAATGGTAAATTTGATGGGTGCTATCAAGATGGAACCACATTTATAGACAGAGCAAAACAGCCTACTTACATTAATGAAGAATATGGCTTTTCATTTGATTATCCAATAACCGAAGGTTATCAAATTTTTGAAAGTGATGAAAATAATAGAGATGCTCTGAAAGAAATTAGTGTGGCAAAACCAAATACTAGCTCTTCATCTTTTGAAGTTTTTGTTTATAAATCTGATTTATCAGCAAAAGATTGGTGGGAAAATGTTGGTATTGATATTCAAAATAATTTGTGGAGTGAGGTGGTAGTTAAAGATATTGCTTCTCTGATAGTTGCGGGGAGAAATGCTTACCATGTGGAGATATCTGTATATGGTGAAGAGAGTGGCAGATCATTCAAGATGAATGTTGTTAGTAAAGATGGCTATATATACTTATTTGAAGTCCATCATAAAGAGATTGGTGATTATTCTGATGGAGAACAAACTTTATCGAGTGTAAAATTCTTGACTTCATCAAGATAAATGGATAAAAGGGGTGGATCTACTAGAACTTTTCACTTACTGCGGAGAGGGTGGGAGTCGAACCCACGAAGCCTTGCGGCGTCAGCTTTCGAAACTGATGCAATAGACCACTATGCGACCTCTCCTTTAGAAATGTAAAACTTGTGCACCCACTAGGAATCGAACCTAGATCGGTGGTTCCGCAAACCACTGTTCTATCCGTTAAACTATGGGTGCTTTTTAATTCAATAAGACTGTATTGTAGCCTGGTTTAGGGAAATCGTAAAGAATTAAGAGTTAAGTTCTAGGGGAATTTTTTCTTGAAGCCATTTCCCAGCCTTATCATAAAAAGTGTCAGCTGGTTTTTCTTCTAATAATACCTCAGATAAAATTTTCCTGAGCTCTTCTTTCTTGCCTTCTTCAAACATTAAAATAATCCGACCAGGGAATCTAGCCACCTCGATGGTAAGTAAGTCTTGGCCGTATTTACTATCAAACCAAAACCGACCCATTTCTTCCCAATAGTAGAGCAAGTCTTCCATTTCAATTCCATAGGTATTAATGTCGATTTTAATATCATGAGGGGGGACACTTGAGAGGACGTATGCTAAAAAACCAACTGAAATAACGACTGCAATCGGTAGAAATTGACCCGCAAAGAATAGTATTAAGCTGACTAAAAAGACAATTGCTGCCACAGTAGTGTAGTACTGGCGATCTCTTTTCTTAAAAGGTCTACTAGAAGCCTTCCAGGCAATCACACTTTGCTTGGGGATGGGCTTAGGTACTCCAGGGAAAAGCTTTTCTTCTTCTGGGGTTTTGGCAGTTTTTTCTTGAGTTTGGTCACTCATAGCTAATTCTAATATACATCAAGATAATGGGTGAGTGAAAGGGCAAAGTCTGGTAGAATAGTCACTTCAGGCGATATTGATAGTTTAGGAGGTGTCGCATAGCGGTCAATTGCACTAGTCTTGAAAACTAGAGTCTTACGACTTCGTGAGTTCGAATCTCACCACCTCCGCAATTGCTAATCTAATTTGCTGATAAACTCTCGGAGTTCTTTTTTCAATTCTGGGTTATCCCAGGCAACAGTTAAGTTGGCCTTGAGCCAGCTTTTAACACTTCCGCCATCTAGAAATTCATTTTGGGGAATATGAACCGCTATTCCAGATTGTTTAGCTATTTCTTTGACAGTATCAGTGATATAGAGCTCACCAGATTTTGGGTCAACAGCTTGATTTTCAATAATTTTAAAAGCGGCTGGTGTCAGAATATATTGGCTAGTGTTTGATAAATTAGAAGGTGCTTCACCAGGAGCTGGTTTCTCCACAATATTCTTTAAATATTTAATATCATTTTTTTCTTCAATCTCAGCTATGCCATACTTATGCAGCTCATTCTCTGGGCGTTCAATAAAACTGGCCACTCCACCACCTTGAGATTTATTAAATAATTCTGCCATTTCTTTAGCTTCAGAACGGCCATTTTTACCATAAGTAAAAACATCACCCATGAAAACAAAGAAAGCTTCTTCGTTTTTGAGTAAATCCTCACAGAGTTTGACTGGGACAGCTGTCCCGTACTGCTCACTGTCAGGTTGCTCGATAAAAGTAAACTTAGCTTGGTCATGTATATGTGAAACCTGATCATAGGCAGCAACTTTATTCATCTCTTTGAGATACTCATAAAGCCTTAAGTTTTGAGAATAGTAATGCTTGATTTGGATGTTGTGCTCATTAATGACAAAGATGATCTCTGTGACTCCGGCTTTGACCAAGTCTTCGACCACATAGTCTACTAATGGTCGATTTAAGACAGGCAACATCTCTTTTTGAATAGTTTTGGAGATGGGCAAGAGCCTAGTCCCAAACCCGGCAGTAGTAATGATGGCTTTATTAATCATGTTTGACATTATAGCTGTTGCGCGTTTTAAGTCTAAGTCTAAAATGAAACTGAGTTGAAAAATTGCTCGAAGATGGAGTCACCTTCTAGCTCTACCTCAGTTACTTCGCCAGTAGTATCATTTAAGACAATTTCCGATTCTACTTGACGTGGGAAAAGACCAAATAGTTTCTTTCTCACTTTGTCTTTTTTAGTATAAATCAGCTCTCCCAAATCATTTGTTTCTACTTCTAACTCTTCTTCCGCTTCACCACTGACCCCAAAGAAAAGGCCAGCAGCTTCCATCCTCTCTATAGCTTGGTCGGGTAGGTGGTTTAAGACATGTTCTTCCCCAGATGGAGTGGTAATCATGACTTCATTGGTGACTGGGTCTAGGTTAAATACAGCTCCGTTTTTGAGACTAGCTTTTATTTTACGAGATTCTAGCTCCAGCACTTGAGATTTTTCTCTGAGTTTATTTTTTAATTCCACCATCTCTTCAGCCCGATCTTTCCTTTCTTCTCTTATTTTCTCAGCATATCTTTGCTCATATTCATCATCATCATCATTCTTATCTCGATCATTATCATTTAGTTTAGCTGGAAATTTAACCCTAATGTCATCTGCTTCCATGCGCTCTATTTTTCTAAACTCATCATGATCATCATCGTCATCTTTATCTCTTAGTTCTATCTCAAATTTGTCCTCTTTATCTTTGACTACAAAATTTTTATTATTACTACGCACAGATTTAATTCTATGCTCTGACTTAGATTTTTTTTCATCTTCTTTCTCGTCTTCACTTTCATCATCTTCGCTCTCCCTACCTTCTTGTTCATCATCATCGCCCAGTACTGATCCAGAGTAAAATTCAATGTTTCCATTTGGATAGATTTGAATTTCTAAGGCTGATGCTTGAGGAGCAGCCATCATCATCATGGTAAGAAGAAGTAAAAAAGTGACTAGACGAGCTTTCATAAAAACCTTTTGTTATTTTTATTGAATTAACAGTATGGCACAGATTGTTAGTCTTGAGAAGTTTTGTGAGTGGTGTCAGCCGGCAAAGCTTTGTAAATCACTGAGCCAGGATAAATTTTAGTATTGGCACCGATAGTTACTCCAGGCATGATACTGCAGTTAACACCGCAGAAGACACCTTTAGCAAAAATTGTGCCCAATTTATCTCGGTGAGTATCTATTTTTCCTTGAGTAGTTTTTAGTTTAATGTTTTGTTTATCCAGACGCCAATTAGTAGTCACTGTCCCAAAGCTAGGATTCACTTCTGCTTCTAAGACTGAGTCGCCAATAAAATTTGAATGCAAAGCACAATCCGGGCCGATGTAGCTGCGAGCAACTTCACTCCCAAAGCCAATAATTGCATCTTGCTCGACCATAGATTGTCTGACTAAGGCGTGATTGCCCACAATAGCATTGGGTCCAATGTAAGCTGGTCCTTTGATG
This sequence comes from Minisyncoccota bacterium, assembly GCA_018646985.1. Taxonomy (GTDB): domain Bacteria; phylum Patescibacteriota; class Microgenomatia; order UBA1400; family PJMF01; genus JABBGTR01. The sequence goes on along the minus strand of JABGTR010000036.1, from coordinate 16,161 downwards.
ACTGCACCAGCCTCAACTTTGACATTTTTATCGATAAAAACATGCCCTTCGATCACGGCTTGATCTGAGATCTGGGCTGAGGGATCGATCTGGGTTTCTAATTGATCTAAAAACAACTGCATTACATCTAACACAAAGTGAGGGTATTTGAGTTTGCTCCAGTAACCGTCATAACTGACGAAGCCGAAGTGCTGCTGCTCCATCAGTTCTGTCAGGGCTAGCTCATAAACGTCATCAGCTTCACTAGTGGCTTGCTTTAGAAGCTTGATGAACTCTTGAGGTTGGCTAAAGTAGTGAAAGACTAAATTGACTAAGTCACTTGGTTCTTGACCGGGTTTAGGCTTCTCAACTATACCTGTCACTCGCTTGTCTTCCAGCTGCAAGTATCCACCAGGAAAATATTTATTAACTCTGATCCCAGTCACTAAGCCATCAGTTTGTTCAGCTTTAATTTTCCGGAGTAAAGTTTTAAATAAATCATCACTGACTACATCCACTGCATTCATGATTACAATTGGCTGTTCTCCAATTTCTTTAGCCAAGTGAAGAACTGCATCAGCCATACCTAGCGGTTTGCTCTGGCGTTTGGTTTTAATTTCTAAACCTTCAATATTAAGTTTTTTTAGATAGTCATGATTTTCTGAATTAGTCGCGATGAGAACTTTTGCAACTCCGACTCGTTGGAGCTGCTCTAACTGATGAAATAACAACGGTTTATTTAGAAAAGGAAAAACGGTTTTGTTAGTCACTAGTGGAGCAAAGCGCTGACCTTGGCCGCCAGCTAAAATTACAAAGAGAGGTGTGTAGTGTAGCATAAATTATTTCTTAAGTAATTTCATAATAGCATTGGTGAGACGACTCGGGTCATGACGGATCATGCTGCGTTTAAGAACATCACCTTTAGTTTTAGTGGGGGTAAATCTAGAAAGCAGGTCTGTTCTGATTAGCTTCACATGCCCATTAAGATCACTCGGCTTGAGGTCATCCTTGACTGGAATAGAGTGTTCTTTTTCATAAAGTGGCAAGACTCCCTCAGGGAAATCAGTATTATTATTGATGAGAACATAGTCTACCTCTTCAAGAGGTAGGTACTTAGTTAGATCAGTAAAATAATCTCTGGCAGTGTAGTTGTAAGCCTCGCCATACTTAGTCATTAAATTGGAAATAAATAAAAGTTTTGCTGAGCTTTTTTTAATAGTTTCTACCACTCCATCGATAATTAGATTAGCAATCGTATTAGTGAAGAAATCCCCTGGTCCCAGGATGATTAAATCTGCATCTAAGAGTGCTTGCCTGGCTTCAGGGCTGAGTTTAGCCTCAGGTTTTGTCTCAAGATTGGTTATTTTTAGCTTGCCATTATGGGTAGGTTCATCAATGTGATGCTCGCCGATAACTTGGCTGCCATCTTCATAGGTGGCTACTAAACGAACATCATCATAACTGACCGGGATAATATCGCCTTTGACTTGGAGTAAACGACAAGTTTCTTCGATGCCTTTTTTTTGTGATCCCATGATGTCTGCCATGGCGGCCATAAATAGATTGCCAAAAGTCATTCCTTCAATGCTCTTGCCTCCCTGATGAAAACGGTAAGTAAAAAGTTCCCGGAGAATAGTTTGGTTGTCTGCTAGAGCGACAATCGCTTGTCTGATGCCAGATGTCGGAAGTAAGCCAAACTCATCACGAAGAGTTTGATTGGAGCCCCCATCATCGACCATTGTCAGCAGCATGCTGATTTTAACAGGCATATTGTTCAGTCCTGAAGCTACTACGTAAGAGCCTGTCCCGCCTCCCAAAATGACGACATGTGGTGTTTTTTGCATGGGGATATTATAATACGATCCACTTCATGATTGATATGAGTTTAAAAAAACACCACTTTTTTTCCCAAGGTCCAATCCTAATTGTCCTTGCTGCTGCTCTGTGGGCTCTTGATGGAATTATCCGGCGTAGCCTTTATCACCTCTCACCAGTAGTGATTGTTTTTTATGAGCACTTAATTGGCTCTCTAATTCTATTGCCGATTGTGGTCCAAACTTTAAAGAAAGAGAAGTTGACTGGGAAGGTTTTGTTTAATGCTAGTATTGTGGCTTTACTTGGGGGATTGTTGGGTACACTATTCATTACCTCTGCTTTGATAAAAGTTCATTTTATTGCTTTCAGCGTAGTTTTTTTGATTCAAAAATTGCAGCCGTTGTTTGCTGCTGGCTCAGCACACTTGTTATTAGGAGAGAAACTGACTCCTCAGTATATTAAATGGGCTATTTTAGCTTTAACAGCTGCTTTTTTTGTAACTTTCCCCAATGGCAATGTTAATTTAGATTCTGGATCAGGGACATTGGTTGCGGCCCTCTTTGCCTTAGGGGCAGCAGTTTGTTGGGGGATTTCTACCACTTTGTCTAAGTCACTTCTAAATACTGTTTCTCACCAAGGTGGGACTATCTTAAGGTTTTATCTATCTACTCTTTGGGCCTTAATTGCTGTCTATGTGTTGGGTCAATCAGCTGCTTTGATGACAGTTGGAACATTTGAGTTATCCAGATTAGTCTATATTGCGCTCACAACTGGTTTATTAGCAATGTGGATCTATTACAAAGGTTTAAAGAAAACTGAGGCTAAAGTCTCGACTATTTTGGAGTTAACTTTTCCACTATTAGCAGTTTTTATTGATATGGTTTTGTACAAAACATTTTTGAAACCCACTCAATACTTGGCTGCAGCAGTTTTGATGTTTGCTATTTATCGAGTCGGGAAACTACAAAACTCGAGTTCTAAGTAAGGTTTTAATTTTATCTTTTTTGTCTTTTATAATTGCCGGGAGATGTTTTTTATTGAGTGACAGTATAGCTTCAGGGTGTTGATTTTCTAGAGTTAGGGCGATAAGTCGGTCTTGATGTTTATCAAGTAGTTTGGCCAGTTCTTGCCAATGTTGATCAGTGATTAGCCCCCAAGGAAGAGAATCATGATTGGTGCCAATTGGAATATGGAGACCAGCAACTGGGATTTGCTCCATAGCCTTATCCATGGCAAAAAGCATTTTCTGCCAATATTCACTCATATTTTTGTGGTTAAGCTGGCGGCGATAGTCGGATAAGAAACTAAATGATTCCATGACTTCCATCAGCAGATGGACTAGATCTATCATCATTCCGGCCTGGGTTTGGTTGAGGAGTTTTTTAGCTTGATTAACACTGATCTGGAGGGAGTCAGGACGGTAGACATTTTCCAGGAGAATGGTAGGGGTATTCTCTTGTTTGAGGTAGGTATTTAGTTTTCGAGTAAAGCAGCAGGTAGTAAAATCTGGCTCGTGGAAGAGGAGATAGTTGGGTTTTGATTTTGAGGTGATATCCAAAGCGGTATTGAGGCTAGGCATGACAGTGCTAAACATGCCGACATAGGCTTTTTCAAAAATATTTCTATCAGGGGTGTTCCAAGCCATGGGGCCGTGGATGCCGATGATGGGGATGTTGAATTTAGTTAATGTTTGGAGAACGCGCTGGTGGCTGAAACGAAAGGGTAGAAACTCGACTCCATCGATAGTGCAACAATCTGCACTCAGGGTCTGGTAGAGCTGGTAGAAGAGCTGAGGTTGTCTGGCAAAGATACCGGCAATGTCTGTGGAAAGTAGTAGGGGGACTTGACTACGATGGCGAGTGGGTTTTTTTATTTTGGGCATGAAAGGATTTATTATATTACAGACCCAGAATTTTAAACAAAGTGAAAAAATTCTGCTGGTATGTAAGATGCAGGGCTGTTTGAAAAAGTCAGGGTTCGTAATATAATGAAGAACTTAACATGGAAGCGTCGCATAGTGGCCAATTGCACAAGATTGCTAATCTTGAGTCCTAACGGGCTTCGTGGGTTCGAATCCCACCGCTTCCGCCAGTGGATAGGTTTGGTGATATCATGGATTTATGAAGATAAAAAATCCCAAACTACTGTTTTTCTCAATTTTAATTTCTCAACTAGCTGGTTTTCTTGGTTCTTTGGCGACTCGGTCTTCTGTATCTACTTGGTATCTAACATTAGCTAAACCTGCTTTCAATCCACCCAGCTGGGTTTTTGGGCCAGTTTGGACAATTCTTTATACCTTAATGGGCATCTCTCTCTATTTAATTTGGGTCAAAGGCTACCAAAAAAAGAAAATTAAAAAAGCAGTCCAGTTCTTCTGGCTTCATTTAGGAGTTAACACCCTCTGGTCACTGGTGTTTTTTGGCTATCAAAATTTATTTCTAGCATTTTTAATAATTTTAGCTTTGTGGGCTATGATTGCTTACCTGATCAAAACTTTTAAAAAGATTGATAAGAAAGCAGCTTATCTGCTCATTCCTTACCTCTTGTGGGTCAGTTTTGCGACTTTACTAAATTACTCGATTTGGAGCTTAAATTAACTGATGCCTAAATTTTTAAAACTATACCTGATTGCCTTACCAATTTTTACCGCCATTGATGCGGTCTGGTTGATCTTAATTGCCAAAAATTTCTATGCCAAACAGATTGGGTTTTTAATGAAAGCTAATGTTAACTGGTTAGCAGCCATCATTTTTTATCTGTTGTTTATTGTTGGGTTAGTAGTTTTTGTAATCTCACCATCTTTAGAGAAACAATCTCTGATGAGTGCTGTACTCTTGGGAGCTTTGTTTGGCTTAATCACCTATGCGACTTATGACTTAACTAATATGGCAACAATCAAAGATTGGCCGCTCTTAGTTACAGTTGTAGATCTGATTTGGGGCGCATTCATCGCCGCCACCGTTTCCGCACTCTCATACTTGGTTGTAATGAAAATGAATTTCTAAAATATGATGAAACTTAAAAAATGGAAGTTGCTTTCAAAACAAGATATTTCTCCCAGTAAATGGTTTCCTCTGGAAAAGAGGTCTTATCAGCTCTCTAATGGGAGGAAAGTCGATGATTTTTTCGTGACTACACTGGCAGACTCAGTCCACATCATCAGCATGACTAAAGAGGGTAAAGTGGTTATGATACGCATGTATAAGCAAGGTGTCGATGAGATTATGATTCAATTCCCAGCGGGGAGACTAGAAGACAAGCACAAGGACCTCAAAGATGTGGCTGTCAAAGAGCTGGAAGAAGAGGCCGGGATTAAGGTGCATGAATCTGAGCTGAAACTGGTAGGCAAAGTATCTTTGATGACTACTAAGGCTACAGAGCTGGCTCATTTTTATTTCGTTTCTGAGGTAACTTTTAATTCAAAACAAAACCTAGATGATAATGAAGAGATTGAAGTCATAACACTACTCCCCAGGGAGATTGATGAATATATTAAGCAAGGAAAAATTTGGGATGCACCCTGCATTGCCGGTTGGGAGCTAGTGAAGAGGAAGTATTTATAATGTCAAATATTTATAATGAAGTCTTAGACAAGATTATTTACCTTTATGAAGGCTACTCAAAAGAGCATCGGGCTTGTACTCAGCCATTTCATTTACAGAAAGTAAAAGCTGCTGTTAAAGATTATCAATATGACTGCGATGATATTTTAATCAGGGAACCTTTAATTGAGCATTCTGGAAGTTTGCCGATGGTGGCAACTACTATCTATCCCCACATTAAAGACAAGAGTGTTGATTTGGGTGAAGCTTTAATCATGTTAGCCATTCATGACATTGGTGAGTTAGTAGTAGGTGATGAAATGGTTTTTACCAAGCAAGATGATAATGGTTTAGAAAAGGCAGCAGCGCTGAAGTTACTGCCCACTATCTATCATGATTTATATCTAGATATGGAAGAGCAAAGAACTAATACTGGTAAGTTTGCTAAATCGATAGACAAAATTACCCCTGATGTTGTGGACTTAATGACGCCTGCTGAAGTGACTCTTGATAGATACTCAAAACAAGTTGGTGATGAGTCACCAGTAACTTTGCTTAAGATGCATAAACATCCTCATATGCTTTGGAATGACTTTATGAAGAATCTGCATCTGGAGCTAATGACCAGGTTGGAGGAGAAATTAACATGAGTAATTGTGTAATTGGTAAGGATTGTATTGGTGTGGGGGTAGGGGCGCTGATTTTTAATGAAGAGGGTAAGATGTTGCTGGCTCTGCGAGGTCAGAAGGCTAAGAATGAGGTGGGTAAATGGGAGATCCCTGGTGGAGCGGTTGAGTTCGGAGAGACTATTGAGCAAGCTCTGAAGCGGGAGATTAAAGAGGAGTTGGATATTGAGATTGAACTACAGGAGATGTTGCAGCTTTGTGATCATATTATTCCAGAGGATAAGCAGCATTGGGTGTCCCCAACTTATATTTGCCAAGTAGTGAGTGGTGTTCCTAAAAATCTAGAACCAGAAAAGTGTGATCGGATTGGTTGGTTTAGCGTAGAAGAGGCAGAAAAAATGCCACTCTCGATTGTGACTCAGCATGATATTAAGGTTTTGAAAGAAAAAAAATAGATGAGCTTATGAGTAAGCAAAAGTTCACCATCAAGGAAATATCTTCTAAGTCCATCCTCCAGAAGTCTGGTCTGCCTGACGTGGACTGGGTGATTAATCCCTACGGTGGTTGTAGGTTTGGCTGTAAGTATTGCTACGCTGCCTTTGTGGGTAAATTCAGACACCCCGATGAAGAGTGGGGTAACTATGTAGATATCAAAACCAACGCCCCCGAATTACTCAAAGCAGAACTCACCAAAAAACTCAAAAAAAGCTCCGACATCGGCACCATCTTCCTCAGCAGCGTCACCGACCCCTACCAAGGCCTCGAAGCCAAATACCAGCTGACCAAAAAATGCCTCCAAGTCTTACTCGATTTCAACTACCAAGGGAAAGTCTCCATCCTCACCAAATCCACCCTCGTCACTAGAGACATCCAGCTCTTCAAACAATTCCATAATATAGAAGTCGGCCTGACCATCACCTCCACCGGTGATCCCATTGCCGAATACCTTGAAACCTATGCTGCTCCCCATCAATCAAGATTGACCGCCTTAGCTGAGCTCTCCCAGGCCGGGATCAGTACCTACACCTTTGTCGGTCCACTCCTACCTCACTTCGTCTGGCAAGAGGGGCAAATGAAAAAACTCCTCCAAGCCATCAAAGCTGCGGGAGCGAAGTATGTTTACGTCGAGCATCTTAATCTCACCCCGACCATCAAAAAAAGACTTTTTGAATTCTTGGAAAAAGATCATCCGGAGTTATTAGAAAAATTCACCCAGTCCACTCAGCCAGAGTATCGGGATAAGCTCGATAAGATTATTCATCAGCTCCTCAAAGAATTACAGTTACCCCTAGCCCATGAGCAGGTGCTGTATCATCGAAATCTAAAAAAGAGCTAGTTTGATACTTTTACTCATATTTTATAACTGCTCAAAACCGAATATAATACGAAGTAATGAAAAATATACAAATAGATATTTTTGAAAAAATTAAGAAAACTAATGGATATCAGCAAGAATATTGGTCTGCAAGACAGCTGTCCAAAGTATTATCCTATTCTGAATATCGACATTTCACTCCTGTAATAACTAAAGCTAAAAAATCATGTAAAAATGCTGACCAATCAATTAAAAAGCATTTCGAGGATGTCCTCGATATGGTCGAAATAGGTAGTAATGTATCAAGACAAATTACTGATATGAATCTCTCCAGATACGCCTGCTATCTGATCATGCAAAATGCTGATCCAAGCAAAGAAATTGTGGCGTTAGGGCAAACTTATTTTGCCATTCAAACTAGAAAACAAGAGATACAAAGCCAATCTATTGAAGATCAAAAACGAGTATTTTTACGAGAAGAAGTTACTGCTCACAACAAGCATTTAGCCCAAACTGCTAGTCAAGCAGGTGTAAAAAAATATGGAGTTTTCACCAACTATGGTTATGTGGGGTTGTATGGCGGCCTTAAATCTAAAGAAATTGCCAAAAAGAAAAAGATCAAGAAAAGCCAAAAAATTCTAGATCATATGGGCAGTGAAGAACTAGCAGCCAATTTATTTAGAGCTACTCAAGCAGATGCAAAACTTAAGCGAGATAATATTCAAGGTGAAGCTAAAGCAAATCAGGCTCATTTTAAAGTTGGGAAGAAAGTCCGTCAAACTATAAAAGATCTTGACGGGACTATGCCAGAAAACCTTCAGTCAACGGATAGTATTGCTCGTGCAAAAAAAAGATTGAAGAAAAAAGAAAGTAAGAGATTAGACTAATTCCCAAAATCCTGTAAACTTAGGACTCATGTCTAAACCTAAAAAAATCAAAGTTGCTCTAGCCTTAGGTAGTGGTGGTTGGAGAGGCTTGGCTCACATTGGTGTTATCAGAACCCTTCTCAAACACAATATCCCCATCGACATCATCACTGGTAGCAGTACTGGCGCCCTGATGGGTGGTTTTTTTGCTGCCACCAATGACATCGATCAAGTCGAGCAAGTCATGACCGAGATTAAATCCACTCAAGTATGGAGCGTCTTCCGCGATATGAGTCTGCGCAGGAGTGGCTTAGTCAAAGGTAGACGATATAAAGACATGATCGAAAAGCATGTAGGCAAAGTCAAAATAGAAAATCTTGATCGCCAGTTTGCTGCTTTGGCTGTTGATTTTAAAAGTGGTAAGAGAATTGTTCTCGATTCTGGAAACTTGGCCGCTGCCATTCATGCTAGTACTGCAGTCCCATTTATCTTTGAGCCAGTTAAGTTCAAAAATAAACAATTAATTGATGGCGCCGTCAAAACTCCGGTCCCAGTTCTATTGGCCAAGAACATGGGCGCAGATGTGGTGATTGCAGTTAACTTATATAAAAATATTTTTCCACTCAATAGTGAGAGATACAATCCCCTCCAGGTCGCACTGAGAACTACTCAGCTATTTTTATATCAGCTAGCTAAGCAGAACTGTGCTCAAGCAGATATAACTATTTGGCCAGAAATTGTTGAACCCAAAAAATATAGTATATTTGGCAATATTGTGGGCAATAAAAAAGTGACAAAAGTGGGAGAGGCAGCAGCGCGTAAACAGATCAGGAAAATAAAAAAGCTAATTAAAAAGGCTGAAAAAAGTGTCTAAAAATTGGTTTGTTTACATGGTGAAATGCAAGGATGATACCTACTACACCGGAGCCACCAATGATCTTAAACATCGTCTTCAGCAGCATAATTTAGGCAAAGGTGCCAAGTATACTCGGGCTAGGAAGCCAGTTAAGCTAATTTACTCAGAGGAATGTGCAGATCGATCAGTAGCCTTAAAAAGAGAATGCGCGATCAAAAAACTGACTAGGCAGCAGAAGGAGGAGTTGATTTAGTAGTTGGTCGCTTTTCAACTTCGATCCAGCTTTGATTCTGAAGTTCGCTCAATAGGTATGGTCCAAATTTAGTTCTAATTAGTCTAATGGTGTCATAGCCAACTCGCTCTAACATCCTTCTCACTTGTCTATTCTTACCCTCTTTAATAGTCATTGTTAGCCAAGTGCCTCGATCAGTGTCTTCTTCAGTTTCCACCTCCGCTGGCTCAGTTAGACCTTCTCTAAGCAACACTCCTCTTCTGAGGTGCTGGAGAGCCTTGTAGGTAGGTTTGCGGTCAATGAAAATGCGGTAGGTTTTGGTAATCAAGTGGCTAGGATGAGTCAGTAAATGAGTAAAAGCTCCGTCATTAGTTACCAATAACAATCCTTCGCTATCTTTATCCAGCCTGCCGACTGGGTATAAACGAGTCGATCCGGTGATGGTATCTGGCAGAATACTCAGGACTGCTTTTCGCCCCATCTCATCTTTAGTGGTGGTGACAATTCCAGCTGGCTTATTGATCAAGTAGTACTTGAGTTCAACTCCATTAATCGGCTTATTGTTATACAAGACTTTATCTTGAGTAGGGTCAATTCTTTGGCCAATAGTCGCAGTTCGTCCATTGACAGATACTTTTCCAGCCTCAACCAACTTTTCAGCTGCTCTCCTGGAAGAGATGCCGGCATTAGCTAAGAATTTTTGAATTTTAATTGTTTCCATAGTGAAGTTATTTCTTAGGCGCAGCTCGGCGTTTTTCAATTTTCTTGAGTGAGTACATTAGTCTTTCATTTAGATCAATTTTCTTGACCCGGGCGAAACGTAAAATTGTTAATAAAATATCACCCAACTCTTGCTCGTAGGATTCATCAGATTGGGCAGCCAAGTTAGTTTTTTTACGGCCATGTTCGGCTAAGTAAGCTCGAGCCATCTCACCAACCTCTTCCAAGATTGATAGGATCATGATCGAGCCAAACTCTTTAGAGTAGCGTTGACCACGGTCAATTTTATCCAGATAGCGAAAATATTTACCAAAGGGAGTCATGAACTTATTTCTCTGAGGCTTATCAGCAGCTTGTTTTTTCATAGTTATATTATACCCTGATAGAGAAAAGGCTGTCGAACTATATAAAAACAGTTACATAAAGTAGAATAGAAGCAGATGTCACAGGTTCAACAAATAAAAGAAGCGATTGATATTGTCGAGTTAATTGGTGAGCGAATCGAATTAAAACGCGGTGGTCGTAATTGGCGAGGACTATGTCCTTTTCATGGTGAGAAGTCACCCTCCTTTTTTGTGAGTGAAGAAATGCAGCGTTATAAGTGTTTTGGCTGTGGTGAAACTGGTGATGTTTATAATTTTCTAGAGAAATATGAAGGGATGACTTTCAACGAGGCCCTACAGAGCTTATCAGAAAAAACTGGTATTGCTCTAAAAGAATACAAGCCCTCTCTTGATGATGATAAAAGACGCCAACATTTAGAAATTTTAAATTTAGCTAAAGAGTATTATCACTACCTGCTGGTGGAGCATAAAGCTGGGCAGAAAGCTCGTGATTACCTCAAAGACCGTGGTACTAATAAAGATTCATTGAAGCTATTCCAAATTGGTTATTCATTGCCGGCTTGGGATGGATTGGTTAAGTATCTTCATCATAAAAAAAAGTATCCTTTGGTAGCATTAGTTGAAACTGGTTTAGTCATCAATCGCAAGGGTCGTCATTATGACCGTTTACGAGATCGAGTCATGTTTCCCCTTAAAAATCACCGTGGTCAGGTAGTTGGTTTTTCTGGCCGCAGTCTAGAAGCAGATGTGAAGCAAGCAAAATATATCAATTCTCCGGAAACTAAACTTTATCATAAAGCTGAGCTTCTCTATGGTTACAACGAGTTACTACAGTCTATTCGTAAAAAAGGTGAAGTGATCGTGACTGAGGGTGAATTTGATGTTATCTCTTCTACTCAAGCTCATGTGAATAACATTGTGGCTATTAAAGGTTCCGCATTTACCCAGGCTCATGCTAAATATATTAAGCGAGTAGCGAGTAAGGTTCTATTTGCGTTAGATATGGATAGCGCTGGAATTGAAGCGACTAAAAGATCCATTCCCATTGCTCAAGAACTAGATCTTGAATTGCGGGTGATTAAGCTGGGTGATATGGCGGAAAATGTCAAAAAAGACCCTGATGATGTGGCTCGTGAAAATCCTAAGGGCTGGCGAGATTTGGTTAAAAATTCAGTCTCTGTTTACCAATTCTTGATTGAAGTGGCGGTCAATGAACATGATCCGAAGACACCTGAAGGGAAAAGAGCAATCGTCAAAGATTTGGCCATTATTATTGATGAGATCAGCCATGAAGTAGAGAAGGATTATTATCTTAAGGAAATTGCTCAATTATTGGGGGTCAAGCAAGGAGTGGTGGCTCAGGATATTAAGCAAATTGTAGCTCGAAAATCTACTAAGTTTAAAAAGAGGAAAACTTCAAAATCAGGGGAAGAAGAGCTAGCCCCAGTTTTGACTAGATATCAGAAGCTAGAAAAATATGCTTGGTTTTTATTACTTAGGAGTAAGTCAGATGAAGTTAAAAAACGAGCTGCGGAGCTGAGCGAAATTATTTTTGAAAATAAAATTCGTCAGCTACTTTTAAAAAAGGTGATTGAGTTTAAACCCACTTATTCTTTAGAAGCTTTTGGTAAATTTTTACCTGAAGATTTTCAGCAGTTAGTTTTTGATCTTTATTTGCAGCCTAAGTATGCGCGCAACATCGAAGAGTTAGATTTAGATAAAGAATGGCAAAAGACATTTAAAGACATGAGGCGACTCTCTATTCAGGAGCAGGTGACTCAGATTACTAAAGAATTGGATCAGTTAGATAGTAAACAGACCAAAACTGAAGATGAAGAAAAGAAGCAAAGTGAGCTGCTTGAAAAGATCGTGAAGCTTCGAGCAAGGTAGGGTTTAAGTAGTTTCTATGTAGTAGATCAATCCTTCTTTTTAGGCTATAAATAGCCTTATGCAAGAGAATATCTTTTCGCCTGGACCTGAATTCCGTGAAGCTATAGTGTTACAAATTGTAAAGTTGAGAGATAGAATAGAACTTCTACTAAGGGGGAAAAAAGAAAAAGAGTTGTCTGACAGTTGGCACAACTCAATTCTTGATGGCTTAAGCACTAATGATCGTAAATCTATACTTAGAATAAGATCTTTGTTATCCGACAAAAACCAAAATTGGTATTATTCTGGATCTGGTTCAGACATGCTCCCCACAATTATTAGTGAAGAAGACTCCACTCATGTAAGGGAAGACATTGGTTATAATTCTGCCTGTCCTTTATTTCACGAGAGTTTTGACAGAGATCATACTCATTTATTTGAAAAGCTTGGGGCTAGTGTTGAGGCTAGAAGAGATTGGAGTGAAGCTTGGATACAAGCAAAGCAAGTTTTAACTATTGATGGGGAGATGAAGATTATTTTGTCAGGGAAAAAGACTGAGGAGCACAATTATGTAGAAGATAGCATAGATGTTGTTTACACAAACTTATTTTCTACTACCCCAGGACCTGATGTCATTAGGTCATTAAGAGTTGGTGGTTTTTACGTTGATGTAACTTCGAAATCAAAAGAAAGAAATCAGGCTCATCTAAGGGGTACAAAAATAGAGGATATCGGTTTTGAATATGTAGAAACTATTTCATTAAATAAGGCTCACTTTCCTAAGGTGGGTAAAATTGCTGGGACAACTGACGGTAAGTCATTGGATTTTCATATATATAGAAAGTCTCAGGAGATGAACGACCTTGACTATCAAGCATTACGCGCTAAATTTGACTATCATGATTTGTATAGTAGTTTTGCTGAGTTTGTATTTGATTTTGATTTCTCAAATGAAAAACAAGAGACAAAAAAGTATATAACTGATAGCTTTGAAAGAGCTGCGATTAAATATCTTGAAACAATTATATTTTTAATGGAGGTGGGTGGCACAGAATTAGCTAATCATTTACTAGATTCTTTGAAAGTATTTATTTCTGGGATTGATTTTCCAGACGATGATGTTCCATATCCCTATGGCGATCAGGCTAGACAGTTGGTTGTTGATAAATTCAAGGATGATGTTCGGAATAATTATCTTTATGCTAAAGAGTTTATTTTAAGTTCTTTAGGGGATAAAGGATTAAGTATTTTGAATTAGATTTAAACTCTTATTGACATACCCCCAGGGGGTATATATACTGACAATTATTGTGACTCAAAAAACTCAAGATCCTATCCTCACTCAACTCAAAAGAATCTGTGGTCAGCTTGATGGGGTGACAAAGATGTATGATGATGAAAGAGCTTGTATTGACATCGTTCGCCAAATTGTGGCTGTCAGGAGTTCCTTGGGCAGGGTAGCTCGAGATCTGCTGACCAATGAAGCTACTAGTTGCAGAAAAGATGATCGCACTGAAGATTTAGATGCAGTTTTAAAAGAGATTTTTAGATATTAATTAACAAAGGAGAATAACATGTCAGATGACAAAAAACAGACCGGGGCTGTTCACTTAACCACCGATAATTTTAAAGACACCCTTGATAATAAAGAAGGATTGCCAGTATTTGTTGATTTCTTTGCAGAGTGGTGTGGACCATGTAAGATGGCTGCTCCAGTTGTAGATAAATTGGCTGATGAATATCAAGGCAAGATGATAATCACCAAACTTGATGTAGATGAAAATAATCAAACTGCAGCTGAGCATGGAGTAATGAGTATTCCGACCGTCATTATCTTTAAGAATGGTGAAGAAGTTGATCGCGCCATTGGTTTTCCAGGAGAAGATGCTTTCCGTAAGATGATTGATAAAAATTTATAGATTTAAATAAAGGGGTTTTCTATGGCACAAGCTCAAGTAATTATTATTGGCTCTGGTCCAGCTGGGTATACGGCTGGTATTTATGCCGCTCGGGCTAGTCTTAAGCCAGTCTTGTTTGCTGGAGAAAAACCAGGTGGACAGTTGATGAATACTACTTTGGTAGAAAACTGGCCAGGCACAGAAGCTGGAGTCATGGGTCCAGAGTTGATGATGGAGATGAGAAATCAAGCGGTTAAGTTTGGGACAGAAATAATAGATAAAAAAGTCACCAAAGTAGATTTTTCTGGAGAATTAAAGAAAGTTTGGGTTGGTGACGAGCTTCATGAAGCTAAGACGGTAATTATTGCCACTGGAGCAGCCGGCATTATGTCTGGTGTCCCAGGAGAAAAAAAGTTCTTTGGTAGGGGTGTAGCCACTTGTGCTGTTTGTGATGCTCCGTTTTATAAAGATAAAGTAGCGATGGTAATTGGTGGTGGTGATGCGGCTGTTGAAGACACTATGGCTTTGACCAAATTCGCTAGTAAGGTTTATTTAGTTCATCGTCGAGATAAGCTGCGTGCTTCTAAAGTTATGGCTGATCGGGTCATGAATGCTCCTAAAGCAGAGATCTTATGGAATACTGAGCTCAAGCAAGTCTTGGGAGATAAACTGGTTGAAAAAGTAGAGCTTTATAATAACAAAACTAAGCAGACTAAGGAGATTGAGACCAAGGGTGTATTTTTAGCCATTGGTCACAAGCCTGTTACTGAAATTTTCAAAGATCAATTGGATCTGGATAAAAAAGGGTTTATTAAAACTAAGTTAACTTATCCAGGAGCAACTACTACCTCAGTAGAAGGAGTATTCGCAGCTGGTGATGTGGTAGATCATAGATACAAGCAGGCAGTTACCTCAGCAGGAATGGGTTGCCAAGCAGCCTTAGATGCTGAAAAATATTTAGAAAATAACGAAAGGAAAGAATAATGAATCCTCATCAACAGTCAGTTCGACAATTGGAGCAGGTAGCAGATCTCCTACGAGATCAATACCAAGATTCAGTAGAATTTAACCAAGTAATTGAAAAACTTAAATCACCCAATCAGATTATTGAGGGTGAGATTGAAGTCAAGATGGATGATGGCAGTACTAAAAAATTTAAGGCCTTTAGATCTCAACACAATAATGCTCGTGGACCTTACAAGGGTGGGATTCGTTTTCACCACAATGTGAGCAAAGAAGAGGTGATGGCACTTTCCACTTGGATGACTTGGAAATGTGCTGTGACTGGCATTCCTTATGGTGGTGGCAAAGGCGGAGTGATCGTCGATCCTAAAAAACTTTCTCCAAAAGAACTGCAGAGCTTGAGCCGAGCATATGCAGAATTTATTGCTGATTATATTGGTCCCTGGGTAGATGTGCCCGCACCAGATGTAAATACTACTCCACAAATTATGGCTTGGATGATCGATGCCTATGAAGGTTACTTGAAAGCCAATAATCGTCCTCTCCAAGAAAATCCTCTAGCGACTTTCACTGGCAAGCCTTTGGGATTGGGTGGTAGTGCTGGTAGAACTGAAGCTACAGGACTAGGTGGATTCTTTGTTTTTGAAAAATTAGTCAAAAAACTAGGTTTTGATAATAAAAAGGACGTGACAGTTGCTATTCAAGGTTTTGGAAATGTGGGCTATTGGTTTGCTTACCATGCTCATCAGGCTGGCTACAAAGTAGTCGCTGTTTCTGATTCTAAGGGTGGTATCTACGTCGAAGACGGTTTAGATCCAGTTGTAACTTTTAAGTATAAGCAGGATCAAGGCAAACTTCCTGGTAAAGCCATCACCAACGAAGAACTTTTAGAGCTAGATGTGGACATTTTAGTACCAGCTGCTTTGGAAAATGTGATTACTAAAGATAATGCGGCTAATATTAAAGCCAAAGCTATTCTTGAATTAGCCAATGGCCCTACTTCTCCAGAAGCTGACCAGATTTTAGCTGATAATGGTGTAATCATGGTTCCAGATGTGCTGGCTAATGCAGGTGGAGTTACTGTCTCTTACTTCGAGTGGGCCCAAAATCTTCAGGGCTACTACTGGACTGAAGAG
>JABGTR010000037.1 GCA_018646985.1 Minisyncoccota bacterium | reverse complement strand
GCGTTTGGTGGCTAGTTCTGGATCTTCTATTTCTTGTACTCGCTCGTAGCCGACTTTGGCTAGCCAGCGTTTGAATGGTTCGGCTTTGGGAGAAGGGATAGACTGGATGATACGGAAAATACCTTCGGTATTGGCACAATCCGTTTCGCGCAATTTTCCGTCCGCAGCGGTTAATTTCAACCGGTGACAATTTGTCACCACTTCACTACCTTCATCTCTTAATCGTTGAGCTAATTTATTCCAATACTTACGAGCCGTCGTATCATCGTCTTGATCGGTTAATGCTTGCACTACATCGATCAACGAAAACCACCACTCATTATTATGAATGGTTTTGCGGACTTTTTTGCCCTTAAATATGGCTAGTTTAGTTGTAGTCTTATTTAGTTCGTTCATATTTGATCACTCGTCTTATCAATGACAAAATTAGCCACTAATTTGCCTAATATTAATACTAGATTAGTGGTGAGTGTTTTACAAGATGAGAGAAGACAATCGTTACTCAAATAAGCTCTTCATTAGTCCATGTGAATCAGCGTGAGTCAAGTGACCAATAATTGCGGCTTTACTTGCCTCAATTTCTTGAGTAGAGATAGTTTCATTTTTTAGTTGTTTCTGTTTCTTTCGCCAATTTCTCTCCATCCTAAGCAGAGTATTTCCACGAATCAAAGTATGATCATAAAAGACTCGGTAGCCCACAAAGGGTACGCCATTTTTGACAACTTTAATATTAAGCTTCTTAGGGT
The DNA here is from genome assembly GCA_018646985.1 of Minisyncoccota bacterium. Classification (GTDB taxonomy): domain Bacteria; phylum Patescibacteriota; class Microgenomatia; order UBA1400; family PJMF01; genus JABBGTR01. The sequence goes on along the minus strand of JABGTR010000037.1, from coordinate 2,675 downwards.
GAAGGGATAAGGCCAAATTGTCTTTGAGATAGATGTCAATCGTAGTGATCAAATCCTTGAGGTACTCCTTATCAGGATGGATCACATAAAAATCATCCATATATCTGCCATACCACTTGAGCTTTAGCCTATCTTTCATAAAATGATCAAGTTCATTAAGATAGATATTAGCAAATAACTGGCTGGTTAGATTACCAATTGGTAATCCCACTCGTTTTTGGGTATTTATACCTGGTGGTTGGTAAATACTGTTGTTTTTAAAAAGAGCAAGTTGTTCTTTTAAATCTGAAAAGTTGTGATGATTGCGAGTATGTGTAGTAATAATTTTTTCGATCAATGATCTTGTCTCTTCACATTTGATAGTACGATTGATAATTGCAAGTAATTTATCCCAAGAAATACTCTGGAAAAACTTACTAATATCACACTGGAGAGCATAAATAGGCGTATCTTTGCCATTAACACATCTAGCTGCCATCAAAAATTTCTTAAGTCGTTTTGCTCCCAAGTGTGTACCTTTATTGATTCGACACGCGTAAGCGTCATAAATAAATTGTTTTTCAAATAGTGGCTGGATCTGAGCAACTAAAGAATGCTGTATTACTCGATCTCGAAATGCAGGGGCAGCGATATTTCTTGTCTTTGGCTCATGTACCACGAAGTACGTATAGGCCTGGGGAGTATATTGGTGGCGTGATAGCTCCCAACTGAGTCTGTTGATGTTTTCTTCCAAAAAGAAGGAGAAAGCACACACTTTTCTTTTGTAGTGATTATCTAGTTGAACTTTTTTAAAAGCTTTATGTAGGTTTTTTAACTTATATATTTCAGTAAACATGCTAATAAACGACAAACCCTGCTTTCGCAGGGCTTGTCTCTCGTACCCTTTGTTTTTTAGTACCTATTTACTTTACCATTCGCGCTTTGAGAATGGTAAAAATACGGGCATTATGTTTGTCCAGCACAATGTGTCGGACTGGAAAAAATCACTGTGATCCTAAAAACCCTGGATATGTGTTCGTAAACACATACCACTCGTTCTGGCTACCACTTTGGGTACTTAAGTGGTAATAGCAGTAATCGCTGGCGCAGCGAAAGCCAATATTGTTGTTCTGATTGCTTGGCGCATTATTCAGATTCAAAGCAAACGCCCCGGCGTTGGACGTATTATTCCAATTACCGCCGCGGAGAAAGGCATGCTGCGTTATGTTAATTTTCCCCACGTTTAATCATACATTCATTTACCTTTTCTCATCCAGCAATTCAGCATTCTACCAATCTCATTTAGCTTTTCTGAACCCAATAAGTATTGTTTAACACTCATCAGGCGCAAGTCTTTGGTAAGGCGCAATAAAATTCTTAGCAGATCCAACTCGTTTGAACTTAGTTTCTGAAAAGAATCTCTCTCAATCCCCCTAGCGTTATTGGCGTTTATCAAACTTACCAGTAGTGACAAGCCCTCTTCTTCTAGTTTTTTACCCAAAATTTGTCGATGATTTTTGGGTAGGCGATTAATAATTGGGTAAAGCCACAATACAAAGTCATATGTTTTTTGGTGCAAGATAAACTTTTCCATTCGTTCATTATGACAAATAAAGCCTGTTTCGTCAGTTAGTTTGGGGAAGGAAATCACTCGTCCGCTTCGACCATTTCCCAGTTACCCGCGAAAGCTTGCTCTTGAGTTGCTAGATAGATTTCTGTTTCATCTAGTGAGGTTTCATTATAAATTCGCTCAAGGTGTTTTTTGAGATAGATCAAGCTAGCAAACCCAGGACAAATAAATAGAATGGTTGGGAAAGGATGTCCTGTTGTCTCCTCAAAATTGCCATCCTCCAGATAATCGTTGTACTGCTCGATTCTTCGTCTTAGGGCAAAACGTGGGGACGAGTCATCAATCAGTTCGACAAAATAGCGCTTGGTCTCGCCCTCTGTATTAACTCTGGCAAAATAGACATCCGGCAGAGGGTGAAGTAAATAAGGATGAGCTAAAAGATCAGTTTTGGTAAAAAAGTGGAGAGTGTGAGCTGATTTTTGGGAGTCAGCTCTTAGGTGAAGATAATACTCAGCGATAAATGAAGATCTGGCGACAAATTGTTGGGAGCGCATTTTCTCCCTATAAACTCGCTTGAGAGCTCGCTTGTCTATACCGTCTCTACCTTCCAATATCTTAATACTACCTGAGGCTAGGTAATATATGGCTGGTTGATTGGCTTGTCCAAGTGAGCGGGCATAGTGTTTGCCGATGTAGTTGTGAGTGGTGAGAATCTGTAGGTGATAGTTAGTAAGGCGGATGTTTTTGTGATTGAGGAGTTTGGAGATTTGACGACTAGTTAAGAAACGAAAACGATAAAGATAGTGAAGTATTGTAAGTTGAGAAGCTGGTAATTGTTGACTGGCCATAGTGTGTGGTGGGCAATGTGGAATGATTGTATCATTCCTCTCCCTTATTTATAAGGAATAAGAGGTAAAAGTAAAAAATAAAAAGGTTAATAGATCGGTCTAATCTCAAAAATACCATTACCTACCGGTAGGTAATGGAAACTACCTCCAAAAACACTTGACAATTAGATTTCTTTTGGGGTAAACTATCTATATATCGATAGTTGCAGGAAATGAGATAAGTATGCAGACTGCCCAAAGATTTGAGCTAGAATTACAGCCACACAGTGTTTCTTCTG